>CALVKW010000012.1 GCA_944333345.1 uncultured Bacilli bacterium
TTAGCAATGAAAGTGGCGATAGTCTTTTTTTATTTTGATATTTTTCAAAATAAAAAAACAACATATTATAAAGAAAAGTTTTATAATATGTTGCATAATAGGGTTTCCGAAGGGTATTCCCTTGGCACACTTTCGTTATTGGCTCTGCCAATATCGTAGTGTGTTACTTATTTGTCATTCAAATAAGTTTTACAAAAAGATGAGATTTTCTTTAATTTTTAGATAACTCTATGCTTAGTTTTTCTTCATCATAATCACAATCTAAAGTAAATTCATATCCATCACTCGTTTCAACACTATCGTAATAAGAACTATATGATTCTTCTATATCTTTAACTTCATAACCTGCATCTTGAAGTGTTTTGATATAAGTTTTAAATTGTTCTTTATTTATACCATAACAATCAAAATCAATTTCTTTTTCATCATCAATATCTGAATCTAATAAAGTATATTTACATTCAGGTTTTATTACCTTTTTTGCAATTTCAGTTTTTGGCCACTCGTTAAGTTGTTTTGATTCTTCATCTATTAACCACTCTTTTTCGTTGTAGTCATAATATGCAATGTATAATACGTCATTTTCACCTATTATACCTATTTGTAATTCTTTTGGTTCCATTAACTCAAATTGTTCTTTACTTGGTGAATCATACCATGAATATGTATCATATCCTATAGTAATATTGGCTTTTTCAATTGAAGCTCCTTTTTCTACAAATTTTTCACCACTTGCTCTTAATATTACCCCAGTTAAATCGTCACTTTCTATCCAATCATAATGTTCTTTCATAAAGTCATTGTAAACACTTAACTGTGTTTCTGTGACATCATCTTTTGGTTCATAATCCAGTTGAAATGCTACCACAGGATATTTAGAGTTGTTTGTAAATGTTGCAACATAGTACTCTTTACCATATTTTTTTGTTTTTCCAGTTTCAACATTAAAATCCTCTATTGAAAGATCACTTGTTTTCAATTCTTTGCTAAATATTGATTGTTTATTATCAGATTGATTGTCGCCACATGCAGTTAAACATAAAGTAATAACTACTAGCATTACTATACTTAATATTTTCTTTTTCATTTTATTTTCCTTTCTTTATCAAATACTATTTTTTTCCTTTTTTCTTTTTTTCATCACCTAAATATTTAATTAAAGTTGATTCTTTAATTTTTCCATCTTGTACATCACAAAGTGTATCATTGGCTGCTTTTTCACCAAATTTAGTTAATAGTTTGTCATAAGTATCTATAGACATTTTAGGTCGAGTATTCTTGCCATATTTGTCTGCAAACCATCCCATTTTTTCACCTCCATTTTTTTACTTATATATTGCTTTTTATAAACTTTTAATAATACCTATTACTATAGTCTCCTTATTATTTTCGCTTTAAAAATTTTTCAAAATCTTTTCCTGATATAGAGGAAATTTTTACTCCACAAACTTCAGACATTGCTTTTGCTCTTTTTTTTAATAATTCTCTCATTTTTTTATGTTCTCTGCTTGTTAGACTTTTTTTGCCCTTTGCAAAACGTCTAACTGCTTTATCAGCATTAAATAATTTTTCAGCTGAACTTTTCTTGCTAAATATACTCATAAACTAACTCCTATCTTTATTATAAGTTCAAAACTAGATTTTGGTTACATTAATAATTTTGCTTTCTATATAATTATAACATATTTTTCGTCTTAAATATTGATATCACATAAAAATTCAAAAATTTTATTATGGATGAATTTTTAAGAAAATAAAAAAGTGAGAAATGCTAACAAAAGCAAATCTCACTTTTTTGTTATAAACTTAAATCAAAATTATCATCTTTATTTTTATTATATTTATAATCATCATCTAATTCATTATATTTAGGTACACCATAATATCTAGGATAACCTACATAATCACATAATTCATCTTCTTTTGTTGTATCTACTGAAATATTAATCACATCTTTTTTCTTAAAGTTTTTCTCTTCGAAATATTGCTTTATTTCGCCCACAGTGGCTTGTTTTATTATTTCACTACCTAGTTGTAATAACTTTCTAAAAAACTTCTTAATTGCCTTTAAAATGCCATTTATTCTCCTGGTTAGTTCTTTATTTTCTTCATCAAGTTTATTATTATTAAATTCTAAAACTTTAATTTCATTTTCATATAAAGTATTTTCCCCTTTTAAAGATTGATAACTTTTAGTATAACTATCAACTTCTTTATATACCTTTTCTAATTTAGGTTGTAAATTCATTACGTTTATAGCATCATCTATAACCTTATTCATAGTACCAAAAGTATCTTTTTTAATTTTTACATACTCTTTATCAAATAAAACATTTTTATTAGATTTCATTTTATCTTGTAAATCTTTAACAGATTCACTTAATCTTTGTGTTTTGTTATTTAAATCAATGTTAAGTTTTCTAGTCGTTTTCTTTAATTCTTTAATGTTTATATTTACATTATCACTTCCTTTAATACCTCTTTCTAAATCAAATCCTTTTTTAGTAAGTCTTTGATGATATTTATCTTGTAATTGTGATAAATGTATATTGTCTTTTATATATTGCTTTTTAGATATAGTATATCTTTCTGTTTTTGTTCTTTTATCTACTTTCTTAACAATTGGGACAACAACACAATGTATATGTGGGGTTTTTTCATCAACATGAAGTGTTGCGTGTAATATTTGCTCCTTTGTATAACCTAAATCTTCATAAACAAACTCCATACAAGTATTAGCCCATTTCATTAAATTTTCATTACTCATATTTCTAAAAAATCTATTAGTAGCAGTAAATAGTAATTCATCTGCTACTACATTTCTTGAATTATCTAACATTGTATTAAACTTCCTTTTTCTATCTTCTCGTTCTGTTTTCATTCGTTCTTCGTGTTCTTTTCTATAATCCTTTGTAATATTATAAAAACCTTTAACATATTTCTCTGCTAAAGGTACTAATTCAACATTATATTGACTCATATTTAATTTTATATCAGGATTAGATTTATAAGCCTGTTTTTCTCTTTTATTGTGTGATCCAATTTGTGCTAAATCTTTTAAAGTATAAATAGGTTTACTTCTAAATATTGCATAATTTAAATTCATATATCATTCTCGCTTCCTTTTTTTCATAATAAAAGATACTTATTTTAAAAGTATCCTAAAATTCATAAAATAACTTAATTTTTAACTAAGCAACTATACTACACAAAAAATTTATTCCATCTTCTACACGTTTTTTTATCGCTTTTAATTGAATTATATTGTATTTGCCTGCTTCTCCATGTGTGCCATCACTCAATGTGTGATATAACTTCAAAATATTATCTATATCATTATCTATAAATTCATCTGCATTTTTAATATCAATACCTTTTTTGAAAAGAAAATATCTTATTTTAGATTTTCTAGTTGCGTTTCCTCTCTCAGTTTTATCACAATCTGGAAAAACATTGAATACATCTTGATCTAATGCATATTTATCAAAGATATCCGTAAATATTTCTCGAGTACTTGTACAAAAATGTCTAGTGGCATCAGGATTATTTGGATTTAATGAAAAAAGCGCTCCTATCCATCTATTATTTAAATCTATTGATAGACTTTTTAATTTTTCTCCAATACCATTATCTTGTAATTCTATATCAACACTTTCTGTTAATTCAGGATTATTAATTGCATTCGCTACTATTAGATTGTTTGCATTTTCTTGCTCAATGTAGTTATAAATTTTCTTTTCTTCTTGTGTTGCATTAAATTCATCAAAAGAAGTATTTACTCTCTCATACAAAGAGTTTAAATTTCTTACACTAACCGTATAACTTGTAATTATTTTAGTCGAACGATTTAATTTATTCAATTCACTTTGAATTTTTTGTTGATTCTTTCTTACATCTCTTTTGTACTCATTTACTGCTTTAGTAATTTGACTTTTCATTTTTCTTTCTGTAGCACGTTGAATTTGTCTTAAGTCTCTTTCTGCTTTATTTTGTATTTGTCTCATTTTACTTTTAAATTGAGACATATTTACTGTTTTTACCATAATTACCTCCTATTTATATCCTAAATTCTTTTTTATTACTTTATCACATTCCCTATTATCTTTACTTGGATTATAGTCTCTATAAATATATAATCCATTTGATAGACTTATTAATGATTGTTGAACTTCTAATAACCTTTTTCTCTTTTTACATCTAAATTTAGGTACTGTACCAATATAACTGGCAAATTCAGAACCAATTTTTCTTAATTCTGTACTTGCCATTTGATATTCTTCAACTGGCCGTACATTAGACTTTTCTTTTAGCAAGTTATATGGACTTGCATAATAGCAACAATACATACTTATAGTATATAATACTTTTTGCTTTAATTGTTTATATTCTCTTCTTGGGTTGATAACTAGTTCTAAAAACAATTGACTTAATACATATACAATAGTTCCTGAAACAACTGTTAAAAAAGTTTGATTTGTTACAAGTTTAATAATAAACCCCATAAGATATCTCCACAAATTATATTATATTATCAAAAAAGATACTTTGCTTACTAAAGTACCTTAAATCCTTGTATTTACTAGTATTTGTAGCCATTTTGTATTTTGGATTTTTCAGTATCCTCCATGCCCGCTATCGACAACAACACCTGTTATTTTCCTTTCATTCATCTTTTTCACCTCTACATTAAAATATGTAAAGATGGGCGATTTTGCTACTGCTATGACAATCTAAAAAAATAATCTTATACTTTTCTGGTATAAGATTATCATATGTAATTATCATTTTTATTCTGTACGAAGGGTAGCACCGCATTCTTTATCTAATGTATTTAATATGGTATTCATCTTTTCATTTATTTGTTCTGATGTCATTGTGGTTCCTTCATTCAGTATTCTTACTTTTAATGTGATAGATTTTTTTCCATTAGGAATTTGATTTCCTTTATATTCATCAATAAATTCCACTTCTTTTGCCATTGATTTTACACTTTCTTCAATTTTTTTCCAACTTACTTCTTTATCAACTAGGATAGATAAGTCTTTTTCTACCAATGGTAATTCTGGTAATCTTTCATATTTGTTTGTTCTTGAATTATAAGGAACTAGTTTGTCAAAATTAATTTCAAAAATAGCTACATTAGTTCTTTTTATTTTTGATTCTGTCATTGTCTGTACTGATAATAATCCTAAAGATCCGATGATTTCATTATCTTTTGTTATGTTTAAATATGCATTCTTATCTGCCCAGGCAGGTTTTTCTATTTTTTCTAATTTAATACTTTCCATATGACAATATCTTGTCATATTTTCTATTATGCCTTTTGCTTCATAGAATATTTCTTTTGCATCTTTTCCTACGATACATCCTGTTAGATAGTTATCTTGGATTGGTAATATTTCATCTTTTGAAGATGGTCTATAGTCACCTTTTTGATAGATTTCCGCACATTCAAATAATTTAAATTCATCATAATATCTTAGGTTTTTAACAATTGCTTCTAGCATTCCTGGTATTAAAGAACTTCTTAAATACGCTAATTCTGGTGCAGGTGGTGTTGCTAGTAACAGAGAACTAGTGGTATCAATTTTTGCAGTATGTATATACTTTTCATCAATCCATGGGTAAGTATAGATTTCATAAAAATCACAACTATATGATAAATATTCTCTTATTCTTCTGTCTAATGTGATGTCGTTTTGTATTATAGGTTGTTCGATAGTTATATTTATTGGTTTTGCTTCAAAACTATCAAAAGAAAGTATTCTAGCAATATCTCCCATTACATCGTCTTTTATTGTTACATCACCAGTTGATCTCCATGTTGGCACTATTACTTCATATTCTCCGTTATTATACGATAATTCGTATCCTAGAGAAGTTAGAATTTGTTCTATTTGTTCTCTTGGTATTTTTTTACCTAATCTTTTGTCTAAAAATTTTTCACTTATTTTTATCTTATTTTTATTCGTTTCGTTTGGATAAGTGTCTTTATATTTCACTATTTTACTATCTGGGAATATTTCTTTTATTAATCTTAACGCTAAATTTACGCCCTCATCTACTCTTTGCGTATCAATACCTTTTTCATATCTAATTGAGGCATCTGTCTTTTCAGCAAATCTTTTTCCCGTTTTTCTAATTGTACTAGCAGAGAAATTCGCAACTTCTAATACAATTCCTTTGGTATCTGGTAAGATAGAGTCTTTTTTTCCACCTCTAATACCCGCTAATGCCATTGCAGCATTTTCATCACAAATTACTAAATCATCTGTTGTAAGTTTACTTGTATTATTATCTAGTAACAACAATTCTTCATTTTCTTTTGCATTTCTTACTATTATTTTCTCTCCACTAACATGAGTTCTATCAAAAGCGTGAAGTGGTTGACCTACTATCATCATGACATAATTAGTAATATCTACAATGGCATTTATTGGTCTTTGTCCTGCCTTTGAAAGTAATGATTTCATCCATATAGGTGATTCTTTTTCATATATCCCGTCTATTTCTACAGCAACATATCTATGACATTTTTCTATTTCTTGTATTTCTACATGATACTCTGGTAGATTTCTATCTAATTCATATTTTGGTAAGTTTTTTAATGGAACATTATAAATAGCTGATAATTCTCTTGCGATTCCGTAATGTCCCCATAAATCTGGTCTATTAGAAAGAGATTTGTTGTCTATTTCTAACACTGTATCATTCATTTCTACAATATCAGAAATATTATCTCCTGGTTTACATTCAATTCCTTTTAAATCAATTATTTCCGTTTCATCAGTAGATGGAAAGAAGTCGCTTAAATATACTTCTGATGAGGCACAAATCATTCCATAAGATGTTTCCCCTCTCATTTTAGTTTCTTCTACTTTTACTGGTTCTCCTTCTCCATGCCAAACAACTTCTGCTCCTGGTTTTGATACAACTACATATTCTCCTTCATAAAGATTTGATCCACCACAAACAATTTGAACTGGTTTATCTTCTCCAATATCTGTTATACAAATTCTTAATCTATCAGCATTAGGATGTTTTTTTACCTCTAGGATTCTTCCTACAACAATATCATGATATTTTTTACTAACATCTTCTACTTCATCTACTTCAACTGTTCTAAGAGTCATATCATAGGCAATTTGTTTATCAGATAAATTGTTAGGTAAATCTACATATTTTTTTATTTCATTTAATGATACTCTCATATTATTCTTCCCTTCTATTTAAATTGCTTTAAAAATCTTAAATCTGTACTATGGAATAGTCTTACGTCATCTACACCATATCTCATCATTACTAATCTATCTAATCCTATATTAATATAAAATCCTGTCCATTCTTCTGAATCTAGACCTGCAGATTTTAATACATTTGGATGAATGACTCCACCCGGCATAACTTCAATCCATCCGTTATGATTACATACTTTGCATCCTTTTCCTCCACATACTAGGCATTCCATGTCAATTTCATAGCCTGGCTCTGTAAATGGGAAAAATCCTTCTCTCATTCTGGTATTGATTTTTCTTCCAAAAACCTTTTCTAAAATTGTTTGAATAAGAACCATCCCTGAGGAAAAAGAAATATCTTTATCTACTATTAATGCTTCATATTGAACAAAGGCTCTTTCGTGTCTAGCATCTGTTGTTTCATTTCTATAGGCTCCTCCAGGATATACAAATCTTGCTGGCGCTCCATGTTTTTGTAGGTATCTAACAGAGCCTCCAGTTAAGTGAGGTCTTAGACACAATCTTTCGGATCCTTCTTTTTCTTCTGTTCCTTTAATCCAATATGTATCCATCGATTGACGTGCTGGATGTTCTTTTGCAAAGTTTAGGTTATCAAATGCATATTTTTCACTGCTGATATCGTCTTCACTATATACTTCAAATCCAAGTGATAAAAAAGCATCATTTAGGTCGTAGCGCATTTGTGTTATAGGATGAAGTGCTCCACGAGTTACTTTTTTTCCTGGTATTGTTAAATCAATTGGTTCTTTTAATACACTCATAGAAGCAATAAGTTCTTTTTCTTTATGATTTATATTCTCTGCAAAAACTCCCTTTATTTCCGTAGCTAGCATACCTATTGATTTTTTTTCGTCTGGTGATAGGCTTTTCATAGATTTTAAAACTTCTGATAAAGTACTATTTTTACCAGTAAGTTCTTTTCTAACTTCTTCTAGTTCTTCTGTATTTTTTACATTTTCTATTTTTTCTAACCCTTTTGTTTTAATTTCTTCTAATTTTTCTTTCATAAACTTCTTCCTTTCTAATGTTTAACTTATATGTTTAAAGTGATTAATCTAAAATCACTATTAAAATCATTTTCCAAACTAACCACTTCCTTTCTTATATAAAAAACGAGCATCCATCCAAAAGGACGAATTGCTCGTGGTACCACCTTTATTTATAGTATCTATACTACCTCATTCAGATTAACGCTCTACACGATTTGACTCCATTATTGAAATTCATTATATTTCCTTATCTATTGTGGCTCTCAGTCGCTGACCACAAATTCCTGTATAGAGTTTGAAATTAACTACTTAGATAACTTCTTCATCAACAAATTTCTTCTTGATTATATTATGGTTTTACTTATTTGTCAAATCTTACTTTCTAACTCATTTTAATAGATTCTTTTATTTTTCTTTTTGCTTTGGCTGTTGTTACATGTTCTAACCATTCCTGTTTTGGACCTTCGGCGTTTGGATTGGTAATTATTTTAACGATATCGTCCGTTTTTAATGGTTGCCATATATCTACGCTATTGTCATTTACGGTTGCTGAAACCATGGTATTTCCTATCTCCGAATGAATTCTATAAGCAACATCAATTGGTGTTGCGCCCTTTGGGAATTCCAATTTTTCTCCACTAGGTGTATATACATAAATTTTATCATTTAATAATTCACTTTTCACTTGTTCAATAAAGACCTTTGCATCTTTAGACATATGTAAAATTTCATCTAATGATTCGTAAAATTGAAATTTATTTTTTAGTTCCTCTTGCATTACCTGTCTAGCATTCCCTTTATTGATATCCCAATATGTAGTTAATCCGTAGGTTGCTATTTTATCCATTTCAAAAGTTCTAATCTGTGTTTGTACTAATCTCTCATCCGCTCCAAATACTGTCGTGTGAAGTGAACTATACAAATTCGTTTTCGGATTACATATATAATCTTTGAATCTTCTATTTATAGGGTGATAGACTGAATGAACTAAGCCTAATGTTTGATAACAATTTGGAATATCATTCACTATTATCTTAAGTGATAATAAATCATGAATATCTTTTAACTTATACCCTTGTTGTAGTCTTTTATATATTCCATATATATTTTTTGCTCTTGTCTTTATCTCATGAGGAATGTTTTTGTCATTTAATATTTCGTTTATTGTAGATAACATTTCTATTAGACAATGGTTACTATCTTCTTCTATTTTTTGTCTTAACTCTTCCATTTTTTTATATTCTTCGGGATTCAGATAACGAAAAGATAAATCTTCCAACTCATTTTTCATTTTATAGGCACCGATAAAATAGGCAAATGGTACAAACATACTTAAGGTCTCGGCAGCATTTTCTTGTTGTTTAAATTCTGATTTATATTGTAATGTTCTCATATTATGAAGTCTATCTGCTAGTTTTATTATGATAACTCTGATATCTTTTGCCATGCTTACAAGTAATTTTTGTTTATTAGCCATATTTTGATCTTGTTTTGTTAGAAGATTCATTCTTCTAATTTTTGTTACACCATCTGCTAAGAATCCAATATCACCATTAAATGTGTCTATAATATGCTGTTTTACAACATTAGGTTCTTCTTTTGCATCTTCTATCGTATCATGGAGTAGCCCTGCGCAGATTGTGTCTACATCAGCATGTATATCAGCTAAAATATATGCAACATTTAAAGGATGCATAATGTAAGCTTCTCCACTTTGGCGCTTTTGTCCTCTGTGAATTTCTTCTGCGAAATCATAGGCTTTTTTTATTAACTCTGTTCCATCATCATTGTACTCAGAAACTTTTAAAAGTAAATCATTTAATGTTAAATTATCCATATACACCTCCTTATTTTGTAAACAAAAAAGACGCCGTGGCATTACTGCCGTGCGCCTTTTATCTTATTGAGCAAAGTATTGAGCATGAAAGCATGACTAAAGAAATTGTAATTAAATTTAATTTTATGATATATTTCTCATTCCATCTCACACTCATAACTTTACCTCTTTTTTATTAGTAATCACTTTATCATCAAAAATGTGAGTTGTCAATATCCTTTTGATTCCAATTTAATTTTTTTCTAATTTCACTTATTTTGTCTTTTTCTTCAATATATTCTTGTCTTGGCTTTGTGAAATTTTTTGACCCTCTTTTTTCTTCTTTGTATCTTGGTATTAGTTGAATGTGAAAATGATTCATTGGTCCATCACACATTGTGCATAAATAAATACTTTCTGCATGATATACATCTTTTAAAATAATCATTACTTTTTTGGCAAAAATATATATTTTTTTACATAAATCATCAGGTAACTCTAACATATCTTTATAATGCTTTTCTGTAGATATAATTGTGTGTCCTTTCGATCTAGGATTACCGCATAAAAAACATTCCATATCCGCATCCTTATATAGCATTTGCCTACTATTATCTCCAAATACTATATGATTATGTGTTCTATCATAACAAGTAGGACAAATTCCTTGGTCAGTTAGTTCTTTGTTTGTTATATTTTTCATTTTTATAGTCCTTGTTCCTCTTTATAATAATTTTTTATCTTGTGTGTTAATGTAATACCAACAATAATAGCACCAATTACTGCAGCAACTAATATGATTGCTGAGGCTATGATTGTATAGTTATAGCTTGCTGGAATGACGGTTTCCGATGGATTATTTGGATTATAATAAACTGTTACTTCTTGTTCAAAGGTATCTTTATCTGACGCTTGTTTTGGAGATGCTTTATAGTTTTTTCCATCTACGATATATTGATATTCTGCACTACAAAGTTCATCAGTTCTATCCCCTTCACTGTAATAACAATCATAAAAGTCATTTAATGTTGCGGTTGTATTAGCATAGTTTTCTATCTCTTTTTGCTCTTGTGTCATACCTATTGTTGATATTATAAGTATTATGGCTGCTGCTGTGATGAAAGGTAAAAAAATAACTGCTGTAATGATTACTCCTAACCATTTTGTTATTTTAGGTGGGCTTGTTGTTTGATTTATTTGAGTTGTTTCTGGCATTTCTTGGTTCTGTGGTTGAACTAGTGGAGTTCCACAATTTCCACATCTCATATTATTACTTGGATTTTCCATTCCACAATTTGGACATTTCATAGTTACCCTCACTTCTTATTCATTATTTTTATATAATACATTAATATCTACTGCCGTGTTAATTCCATCAATTTGTCCGTCTTGGCATAGTTGCCACATTACATAGTGTGAATCATAGTCTGTTTCATCTGTATAATGAGCTAACCATACATCATAGTCATGATATTTCCAAATACTATCTAGATAGTTTTTACTACCGTAAAGCATTCCGTCATAGCTTTCCTCTTCTACTCTTTCTAAGAATGTCTCTGCTACTTCATTTAATCCAAATAAACTTAACTCCATTTGGTTAAAGTTATTATAGCATTCCCAATCAAATGCGACTGGTAAAGTCAATTTGTAATCTTCTATTTGTTTTAGGACCCAGTCTGCTTGTTTTTCTGCTTCCTCTGTACTATCCGCATAGGAATAAAAATATACTCCTACTTTTAAATCGTTTGCCAAGGCATTTTCAATATTCTGTTTGAAATAGGGATCTAGTGTATATTCTCCACCCATCCCTTGTTGAGCACCTACTCTAATCATAACGAATGTCGCTCCTGCATCTTTTACTTTTTTAAAATCAATTTCTTCTTGCCATCTAGATACATCAATACCTATTTCTGTATTTTCATCTTTATGTGCTTCTACTATATCATTGAAAGCTGTTACTACAGGTTCCTCTGGTTCTTCTTCTACTACTTTCTCTTCCACTTCTGTCGCTGGTGCAGGATCATATACATTTAACGTGAAATTAACACGTTCTTCATTATTACTGCTATCTGTTGCAACATAGGTTAAATTGTAGGTACCTGCCGTATTTAAATCATAATCTCCTTCTATTCTACAATTTGGTTTATTATCATAATTATCGGCACATAATATTTCGTCTTCTAAATTCAAATCACTTCCTACTCTGGCACTATAACTTCCTGACAACCAGATTAGAGGCTCTTCTTCATCTACTATTTCAATATTAAATATTCCTGTTCTCTCCTTATTATCTTTATTTGTATAAACAAATGAGACTTCTTGTTCTCCTAATTCTTCTGTATTAATTGTTTTATTGGTAATTACTTTTCCTTCTACAGAGGTAATCAAGTCTTTTACTTTTATATCACTATAAACTGGTATTTTTAAATTTTCTATTAATGTATATCCACTGTTATCCACCTTTGGTGGGAGTAGGACTATCCAAACACATCCAGTAACAATTAAAATAATACCAATAATAGCTATCATAATTATTTTTATATTTTTCTTTTTCATAAACACCTCCTTAGTTTATATTACGGCTTTTACTATTGCCTAAATAATCATACTCTCTTACTATATTATTATAACGTATCTTAATAAAAAAAACAAAAATATCCACAATTTATGTGGATATTATGTTTATTTCTATATTTGAAAATTATCTTGATGCTACTGTAGTAGTTTTCATAATACTTTTATTATTACTTGCAGTTAAGTTATTATCTTTTAATAATTTATCATAGTATTCTTTATTCATTAAATTAACGTCAATTGCTACTCCTCCAACACTACCATCTAATGCAATTTGTCTCATACTAACTTCATCTAAAACATCTGGATAGTTAGTAACAAAGTCAATTGAGTGTGTATCTGAAGGATTTACAATCCATGGATTTTCTTGATTTATTTCATCTAATTGTTGATGATTAATTAATCGTGAATATCCAGATCTACTTAGGTAAGAAATAACATCTAAATTATTATCATCTCGAACGCGATTCATTAGTTTATTCATGACGTCTGTTTGTTGCTCTTTCCCATTATTTTGGGCATTTACAGCAATTCTAGTGTCTATGTTTTGATTATTTACATAAATCTGATCTTCCATATCCACTGCAAATGGTAAAATATGATAAGTAGAAGTTCCTAGTTGTGATAAAGCTTCATGAATATAATTAGCTTCAATATCTACATCTTTATCATTTATAGCTTGAGAATAGTAATAGAAACCATATGGAATGTGATTTTCTTCACAAATCGCAACCATTGATCTTAAATTATCAATACTAGTATAATTATCTTCTGCTAGAGTTGCGGTTTCATAAGAAGTACTTGTATAAGTTGCTCCTAGTTTAAACATTACAAATTGTGGTCTTTTCATCGCTGATACATCTCTATTTACACTATAATTGGCACTCGTATAATCAGAACCTGTTGTAACCAATTTTTCAAAATCTGTTGCTGGTGTGTTATTTTTTACATCTATACCAAAATATCCTTCTACTGTTCCTTCTTTGTTGAAATCCAGTGTAGTACTTTGACTATCTGACTCCTTATTATCCTTTTTATCATCATCATTATTTTTTTCTTCTTCTACAAGATAATCTGATGCTACATAACCAGTTTTTCCATTCGTTAGGTATATTTGTATCCATTTGTGTCCATCTATTTCTTGGGACTCGTTTGCTGTATCAATTAGATTTTGATAAGTATAAATTTTTGTTCCGTCCTCTATTTCAGAAATTATTTTACTATCTGTTCCTGGTTCTTCTCTTAATTTTAATGGAACACTATTATCCTTTGAAGTGTCTACTGATTTTACAACCATTGGACTTCCATTTTGATTTGTATTATCAGATTTATCTTTCTGATAAGTTAGGTAGTGGATAACTCCATTAGGTGTGTAATAAGTGGCAGCAGCATATCCAGTTTTGATACCTTCTTCTGTCTTTGCAGCAACATAGAACCAATCGTATGTTCCATCACTAATGGATGCTACATTAGGTAATAATACGACTTCTGTTCCATCTTCCATACAAGTTAGAATAGAAGAATCTATACTGGCTTCTGATCTTAATTTTAATCCGATACCGTTGGTTGCCCCTACCACGAATCTTTTACCTTCTATTTCAGAAAAATTATCACTTCTTACATAATCACCAACTAAATATCCGTGTTTTAACTCCTTATCATCGACGTATACTGCTTCTTTCCATTGATAAGAATTGTCTTTAGATGTTTCAAATATAGAAGAAGTCGCAACATAGGAGTCGGCAGGTAGGCAATAAGCGTCATCCGTATGATTATCTATTTTCTTTTCTTCATTATCTCTTAACCATAATCCACTTTGTGGAAATACCACATTTACTTCATCTAATACATCATTTTTAACTTCTATTTTATCGATAGATTTATCCTCTAAATATTTTCCATCCATATAGCCAGAAAACATTTTTCCATCTTCATTAACGATAATTGCTTTATACTGATTATCTTTCTTTGTTTTCTTCGTTCCAACAATCGCTAAAAGATTACTATTATCTTCCGTATCAACATTAATTGCCTCACCATTTTCATCTACTAAAGTTGCATCATCCTCATACTTATTAGCTAAGTCAACTAGATACACGTAATTTTCCTTATTATCACTACTTAAAGCATATGCTCCGAGCATAATAGCAGTAGCTGTCAAGGCCGATACAATTCCCAATCTTTTTTTAGGACTTAAATCATTAAATTTACTATTTATAAAATATAAGCTATCTCTCATCACTATACCCCCCAAAAATTTAATTGGCCTAATTATAACATAAATTCACAAAAAAAGCAAGAAAATACCATTTCCTTGCATACTATCTTATTTTGAATTTTTAATTTCTTCCACAGATTCTGTTAATTTTTCATAAGTACTTGCCCCTGGAATTGTAAGTTTTATTACAGAATCTTTTACAATAAAGGAATTAGGATAAGATACTATTTCGAACTTAGAGAAGAACTCTCCTGTTTCATCTATTAAGACAGGGAATGAAATATCTCTTTTGTCTATAAACTTTTTAATTTGTTTTACACTTTTATGTTCTAATTTTGGTGATACTACTGATAATAAAATAACATCTTCTTTATTTTTATTATAGTGATTATATAACCCTTCTAATTCTTTTAGTTCATTTTTACAAGCTATGCAATCTGTTGACCAAAAATGAAGTAATACTGTTTTATCTTTATATTCATCCCAAGTATGAGTTTTGTTATTTTGATCTTTTAGAGTAAACTTTTCTATTTTCGTTGTGAAATTATTACTTCCATTACTTGATAGATCTTTCTTACAACTAGCAAGACCAGTCTCTTCATCAATTCCACAGTTTTGTTCCACCTTAGCAGAGCGTTCAAAATCAATGTTTGTAATTAAGATATAACTTCCTACTAAAACTAATAGTACTCCTCCAATTTGTACTACTCTTTCTAATATATTTTGTTTTTTCTTTAAAAAGTTTAATACCTCTCCAGTAAATAACCCTAATATTAAAAATGGTATTATAAAACCAATAGCATAAATTAGTACTAGTAAGTTTCCAAGTAACATACTTTCTGCACTACTTGCCATAATTAATACCGAAGATAAAGCTGGACCTACACAAGGTGTCCAAGCAAAACTAAATAAAAATCCCATTAAAAAAGCTACTACTGGATTCATTTTATTAGGATTGATATTTATTTTTAATTTCTTTTCTTTTTGTAAAAATTTAAATTTAATAATTTTTAATTGAAATAGTCCTAAGATAATAATTATAATTCCACCTATGATTGCGATAATTGTTTTATATTCTTTAAAGAAACTACCTAGAGCTGTAAAAGATAGTCCTAAGATAAAAAATGACATGGATATTCCTAATACAAAGAATAAAGTATATAAAAAGACTCTTTTTCTTTTATAAATAATTTTACCATCTTTTGTTTTTTCTTTTGCATTTCCTGCTAAATATCCCATATATAGTGGTAATAAGGGAATCACGCAGGGTGAGAAAAAAGAAATAATTCCTTCTAATAGTACGGTCATTGATTGTATTAAAAAATTCATTTTTACCTCCTAACCCTTTTTAAATGCCTATTATATTTTAGCAAATATTATTCCTATAAGCAAGAAAAAAAGTCCTTGTGGACTTTATATTTCAACTTCTTCAATATTTTTTATACCTTTATTCATTACTTTATAATAAATTAGTATTGCTCCCATAGCTAATATTATTATTAACATTGTTTTTAGTATAGATAAAGGTATTAATTCTACTCTATTTAGATAGTAGATTCCACCACCTAAAACAGCGGCGATTATCATAGATATTGCCATAGAGAAGAAAGTATTTTCATTTCCTCTTAAGGCATTCAATTCATCTTCCCAAATAAGTTTTGGGTTGATAGTATCTAAATATATTCCTAGATATGTAAAGAATATAGACGATAATAATGATACTATTGTAAACACAAGAAAATCTATAAAACTTGCTTCTATAAAATAACATATAATTAGTAAATAAATAAAATTAAATCCAAAGCTAATTATAATAGATATTAAAGCTTTTATATTTAATTGTGTTTTATAATCTACTGGAATATACTTCATAAATGGAAAATGTTTTCCTTCTCTAGAAATAGAGCTTGAAGCGATACTATTTGCGGTTGTAAGAATTGCTGATATGACAAATATAGAGATAAATATTACTAATACACCTAGTGCTTCTCCTTGTTTGTAATGATTTATAAATTCAATAATTACATTATCTTGTCCTTGAATTAAATAGATTAAAATAATAATGATTGGCCATAATAGATTACTTAATATACAATTGCTGAAGAATGATGGTGTTCTTAATAATATTTTTAATTCTTTTTGTATATATGATTTTATAAAACTAGACCTTTTTGCTTCCTTTATGGTTTCTGTTAAGCTTGCTTGATTATGGTTTGCATTATTACTTATTCTTTTTACTCCAGGTATATAGAATTTATCTGCTAAAAGCATAAATACTATATAAGCAAAAGCATTAATTAGTAAATAAATGATAAATGCTCCAATATTTGTATTAGTTACTGCTTCTACTAAAAAGTAAGTACTTGGGAAAATATAATTCATAATATTTAAGAATCCTACTTCTCCTGCAGCTAATAAATGAATGAATTCTGTGATACTATCATTATTTAAGTATCCTATTGCTACCATTCCTATTAAAATAATAATACCTAGTAATACTAGTGTTAAGACATTATTTCTATTCTTTATTAATTTTGTAAATCTCATAATTAATAAAGCGATAATACCGCAATATACTAGTGGAAGAATTGGTAGTGTTAATACTCCAATAATGCTCATTAAAACATCCCAGATATTAAAACCATTAACAAGTAAAAATCCTAAGAATGCTGCTATTAGAAATAGAAATTCCATTAGACTTTCACTAATTAATACAGCCATAAATTTAGAAGAAATTAACATTTTTGGTTTGATTGGTAAGGGTAAAATATGTTCAATATCACCTGAGAAATAAAATGTATTTAAAACAATGTTAAACCCGAAAATCATAGAGAAAATGCAAATGAATTGTATTACTAATAATAGACCATTTCCTATATTTCTATGATATGCTATATTGGACAATATTTCTTCTTTAATACCGTCAGTTGTGATTCCTACTAGGAAGGCCATTAATATAAAACATGGTATGAAAATAAATAGTGTAGCGATTAAACCTAAAGTAAAGTAAAATTTTACTTTGTTTTTCTTTTCTGATTTCGGCATTTCTCCAGATAGTAAAAATGTTCTTACTAAATTTCTATACATCTTCATCTTGAACCATCCTTAAGAAAATCTCTTCTAAATCTTTTTTCGTGTATTTTTTCTTTAAGTCTTTTAATGTTCCTTGATAAATAATCTTTCCTTCTTTAATAATTAGTACTCTATCACATAATTTTTCTGCTACTTCTAAGACATGAGTTGAAAACAATACGGCATGTCCTTTTTTTGCATGTTCTTTCATCATCTCTTTTAATTGATGTGCAGATTCAGGGTCTAGACCTATTAATGGTTCATCTAGAATCCATACATCTGGTTCATGAATTAAAGCAGCAATTACCATCATTTTTTGACGCATACCATGAGAATAACTAATCATTTCAGAATCCAAGATATCTTCAAGTCCGAATGCTTTTGTTAATTTCTTTATTCTTTCTTTTCTTTTTATAGTGCTGACATTATAGATATCAGCGATTAAATTTAGAAATTCAATTCCTTTTAGGCGTAAAAACATGTCTGGACTATCTGAAATATAACCAATATTCTTCTTTGCTTCTAATGGTTCTTTATCAATATCGTAGCCAGCCACTTTAATTGTACCTTCATCTTTTTGATAAATCCCTGTTAATAATTTTAGGGTTGTTGTTTTTCCACTTCCATTTGGTCCTATAAAACCTACTATTTCTCCTGGATTTACTTCAAAAGAAATATTATCCACCGCTTTATTTGTGTTATTAAATATTTTTGTTACATTTTTGACTTCTATCATCCTATTACCTCCTTATTATATATTTTAATACTTCTACCTTACTTTAAGTCAATACTTCCTTTTATATTCTTTCCAATTTGACATAAAAAAAAACATCTTTTTTGATGTTTTATAGCATATTTTTCTTTTTTAATAATAAAGCAACTATTAAAGACACAATTACAGCTAATAATACAATGATGACAAAAGCATTACTTATCTCTCCAATTGGTCCTAGAGAAACATTCATTCCTAGAAAAGAAGATATCATGGTTGGTACTGATAAGACGATAGTTGCAGCTGCTAAAAATTTCATAGCAATATTTAGATTATTCGAAATAATCGTTGCGTAAGTATCAGTTACAGAAGATAAGATATCACGATATATTCCACTCATTTCAATCGCTTGTTTATTTTCAATAATAGCATCTTCTAATAAATCTAAGTCACCTTCATATAATGGTAGAATAATTCCTTTGGCTAGTTTTTCAAGTACAGCATCGTTTGCTTTTAGAGAAGTCATAAAATAGACTAGTGTTTTTTCTATTTCTAATAGTTCTACTAAATCTTTATTTTCTGTTGATTTCTTTAATACTTTTTCTTTCGCTTCAATATCAGCATTTATTTCCTTTAGAGCTTTTAAATAATTTGATGCACTTTTTAATAATATTTGAATTAAGAATCTGGTTTTTTTCGCTGTTCTAAAGTCTTTTACTTTGTTTCTCTTAAAATCATTTAAAAGTGTTGTTTTCTTTACTGATACCGTAATAATATAATTATTGTTTGTAATAATAATTCCTAATGGATAAGTTTTATATTTATGTTCTCCTTCACTTTCTAGGTAGGGAATATCAATAACAATTAAGGTAGCATTATCTTCTTGTTCTACTCTGGGTAATTCTTCGGTATCTAGTAGTTT
>CALVKW010000013.1 GCA_944333345.1 uncultured Bacilli bacterium
AAGATTATTGTCGCAACTGGAGATGTTCACCATCTAACAAGAGATGATAAAATCTATCGAGAAATTATTGTAAATCAAAAAGTACCAGGGGGAGGAAGACATCCGTTAGCAAGATCAAACATCAAAGAAATTCCATCCAACCATTTTAGAACAACCGATGAAATGTTAGATGATTTTAAATTCCTAGGAGAAGATACTGCCGAAAGAATAGTCGTAGAAAATACCAATAAAATTGCCGATATGGTAGAAATCATTGAAGTAATTATTGATACCGGTGGAATACCATTTTCTCCAAGAGTAAAAAGTGATGATGGAAAAAGTTATCTAGACTGTCCAAGAGTAGTTACGGACTTAGTTTACGATAAGGCAAAAGAGTGGTATGGAGATCCGCTACCTTATTCGATAGAAGAACGTATCTCAACAGAGTTATATGGAGATATTGTATTTAAGACAATAAAAGAACAACTAGAAAAAGAAAATCTAAGTGAAGAAGAATTTACAGTAAAAGTACATAAAACTCTACATGATGAAATTCTAAAGGGTGTAGATAATGTAAAATCTCTAGTTAGAAATCATATTAAAGAAACAAGTGAAGAAGAATTATCTGAAGAGGACTTAGAGAAAAAACTAGATAAATCCCTAGGAGGAGTTATCGGTGGAGGATTCGATCCTATCTATTTGATTGCGCAACGTCTAGTAAAGCACTCTAATGATGAAGGGTACCTAGTTGGATCCCGTGGATCTGTAGGTTCAAGTTTCGTTGCAACTTTAATGGGAATTACAGAAGTAAATCCATTAGCGGCACACTATCGTTGTAGTAAATGTAAAATGAGTATTTTTGAAGATGAAGAAGGCAATGCTTTAGGAGCAACATATTCATCAGGATTTGACTTACCTGATAAAGAATGTCCACACTGCCATATTCCTATGATTAAAGATGGACAAGACATGCCATTCGCAACCTTCTTAGGATTTAATGCCGATAAAGTACCAGATATCGACTTAAACTTCTCAGATTTAAATCAAGCGAGTGCTCATGCCTATACGAAAGTATTATTTGGAGAAAACAATGTTTTCCGTGCGGGAACCATTGGTACTGTTGCAGAAAAAACAGCCTTTGGATTTGTAAAAGGATATTGTGAAGAAAAAGAACTAGGAGATATGAGAACAGCAGAAGTAGAACGTCTTGCTATGGGATGTACTGGTGTAAAAAGAACAACAGGACAGCATCCAGGAGGAATTGTTGTTATTCCAGATTATATGGATGTTTATGATTTTACTCCATACCAATATCCAGCAGAAGATGCAACTGCCGAATGGAGGACCACTCACTTCGATTACCACGCCATCGACCAAGATGTATTAAAGCTTGATATCTTAGGACATTCTGATCCAACCCAACTACGTTTAATTCAACTACAATCAGGAACAGATATTATGAAAGTACCTCTAGATGATAAGGAAACAATGAGTATTTTTACATCAACGGAAGCTCTAGGAGTAACAAAAGAACAGATTATGTGTAATACTGGAACACTGGGTATTCCAGAATTTGGTACTCCATTCACTATAAAATTAGTAGAAGACACAAAGCCAAAAACGTTTGCCGAATTAATAAAAATATCAGGACTTTCTCACGGAACGGATGTTTGGTTAGGAAATGCTCAAGAGTTAATTGCTAATAACGTAGTACCATTTAAAGATGTTATTGGATGTCGTGATGATATTATGGTTAACTTAATGTACTATGGACTAGAGCCAATTAAAGCCTTCAAAATTATGGAGTTTGTTCGTAAAGGAAAAGCATCGAAAGACCCAGAAACATGGAAACAACATGAAAAAACAATGAAAGATGCAAATATTCCAGATTGGTTTATTAACTCTTGTGCAAAGATCAAATACATGTTCCCTAAGGCCCATGCCGCAGCCTATGTTATCAGTGCCTTTCGTATCGCTTGGTATAAAGTACATATGCCAGTATATTTCTACGCTTCATGGTATTCATCAAAAGCAACCGATGTAGACCTAGATGCGATGATTAAAGGATATAATGCAATAAAGGCAAGAATAGAAGATATCCAAGTAAAAGGATATGAGGCAACCAATAAAGAAAATGGACAGGCTGAAAGTTTAAAGGTCGCTTTAGAAGCAACAGCTAGAGGAATTAAATTCTTAAATGTAGATTTATATAAAAGTGATGCAACAGTCTGGGTAGCAAAAAATGATACGGAAATCTATCCACCATTTAATGCCATCGAAGGTCTTGGTGATACGGTTGCGAAAGCAATCGTTGCAGAACGTGAAAAACAACCATTTATCAGTATTGAAGATGTTCAAAAACGTGGTAAAGTATCAAAAACACTAATTGATAAGATGACAGAAATGGGAATATTACAAGACTTACCAGACTCTAATCAATTATCTCTATTTTAAATAAAATACGATAAGAAAAATCTTATCGTTTTTTTATAGAAGAACATAAGAATGTCTGATATACTAAAAATGTATATAATAGCAAGGAGAAAATATATGGATCAATTATTAGATAGAAATGCTAAAAACTTTATAAGACCAGACTTAAAGACCTATTGCAAACAAAATATAATAAGATTATATGAGGAAAAATATCAGTCAATATATAAAGATAATTATAATTCCAAAAGTGCTTTAGAATTCGACATTCTAGAAAATGAAATGATAAAACTATTAGAAAAAAAAGATAGAACACAAACAGAGGAAAAATTATTAGCATCATATAAAAACTTTATAATCAAATACTTAGACCAATATCCAGAAATGTTTATTACAAGTAAATTAATTACAAAGGATAATATTAGTAGAATATTTTTTAAAAAAGATTATGAAAAAGTAAAAAAATATAGAGAAAATTACTATAAAGAAGCATTACAATTATATACAAGGTATATTAGAAAAGAATCACTAACGAAAAGAGAAGAAAAAAAGTTATTTTGTTATTTTCAAGCAACTATAGGAGAAGTAAATACACCAAATATGCAAAATGCCCAAAAATTATTAGTAAGAGAAGTTCTAAGAAGAAATCAAGTGGATTTAACTGGAAAAAAATATTTAATAGACTATTTTACTCATAGGAAATGTCAAAGAAAGAACTTACCAGTGGCAAAAGTTTATATTGGAAATAAGACAACATATAATGATCCGATGGGAAATGCATACGGAATGAGTATTGCAGACACCGGTACTATCTGCATTAAAGAAAGCTTTTTAAAAGAGCCAGGAAAAAATAAAGATAAAAAATATAATTTAACAAACAATACTTTATTAATTCATGTGATTAATCATGAATTAGAGCATTTCAGTGACTCTCATGACTATAGCAATGACAAAATAACTATTGGAGCCTGGAAAATGTTAAAAAATAGATTGTTAAGGAACTATCTTTCTACAGAAGACTTTAATGAATATTTAGCCAATTATAACTATAAAGAATCAGAAAGAACTGCAAATAAGTGGGGATATAGGGAAACAGAAAGTATCTTACTAGAGTTCTTGCCAAAAGAAGAAATAGAAGAAGATATAAATGAATTAAATAATCGAAGAAAAGAAACAGACTATGGTATAGCAGAAGCATTCCAAATGGATAGTAAAAAAGTGCCAGAAACGTTAGAAAAATATAATATAGAAAATCTAGAAAGTATCGTCTATTCCAACAAAGAATTAGTAAAGAAGCACAGATTATTACAGTTGTTTTTTGAGACAAATGGAAGACGTAAAAGTACTGAAAATATAATAAGAGAATATATGGAACTTTTAACAAATCAACAAATTGATAAAGAACAAAAAAGAAACTATAGTGAGATTTATAGTGAAATATTTGACTATATATTTCAAACAACAGATTTAGAATTATTTAGTGTTTCAAGCCTTAGTAAAGAAGAACAAATCGTTTGGTACAAGGAAATAAAAAATTCATATGAAAGAGAATGTAGAAGATTAAAAGATATGATGGATATCTATCACCCAAATAAAAATCGTCAATTTGATTTTATTGCTGAAAAAAGAATAGAAAGAATTAGAAAATATTATGATTATCTTACAGCAAGAGAAGATATTACAGAAGAATTAACAACTATAAATGCCAAAAGAGAAAAAAGAATATATCCAGTACTGAAATTAGGAAAAGAAGACTTAAGAGCAGATATTGAATCTTTCCAAGATAGAATTGAGTATTGGAATATTGAAGTGTCTCAAGAATCAAAATTAGCTAAGGAAATAAAGAGTTTATCGGAAATAACCACTTCTTCTCAACCAAGTAATCCAAAAAAAGTCTAATATGTTAGATATTTCAAAAATCACTTGTCAAAAAAACTATTTCATGACATAATCTAAATAGAGAGGAGATTATTATGAAAAAAATAATTATATTGGGGGTAGCATTATTAATATTGGCAACTGGTTGTGGAACAGAAACAGAAGAAAAAATGGTTTGTACTAGAACAGCAAATTTAAATGGAGTAGAAATGGATTTACGTTATGAAGTAACCTATGAAGGCGAAAATGTAAATAGAGTCCAAACAACAGAGAAAGTAACTACAGATTCAGAAGAAACATTACAACAATACAAGCAACAAGTAGAAAATATTTATAGTAATTTTGATAATATAGAACATTATAACTACAATGTAGAAATTGATGGTAATACCTTAACTAGTACAACAGATATCGACTATACTAAAATTGACATGGATGAATTATTAGCAATCGATTCTTCTATTGAACAGCTACTAAATGACAATGATAAAATCGGTTTAGATAATATTACCAAAGTATATGAAACTGCAGGAGCGACATGCGACAAAGAATAAAATAATAAATAAATAGTATCTTAAAATAAAAGATGCTATTTTTATATAGTAAAACTAATGTAAACGAATAGAAAAACTTGCAAAAATAAAGAAAATGTGGTATAATATGTCTACTTTAGGAGGGGATAGCTATGCCAGTATACAATGTAAATTTATATTTAACAACAACAGGAATTAGTGATAAAGATATTGGAAATGTCTTTCTTGGAAAAGTGCTAATAGAAACAGATAGTAAAAAGATAGATTGTAAAGAATATATATCAAAAGATACTTTACCAGTATTTGTTAAAGCAGATAGTGAAAATACCTATTTTCCACAACCACAAGAATCGAAGTATATTACAGAAGCAATCGAGGAATATGGGTTTTGCTTATATGTAAAGCAAGAAGATTTTACTTCAAAAAACAAAAGAAAAAGAAGTGCTATAGATGTAAAATCTTTATCAGAAGAAAACTACCCATATTATAAATTGCAACAGAAAAAAGAAGAGTTGTATGAAATCTCAAAACAAGAACAACAAGCATCAGAAAAAAAAGCAGCAATTAGAGAAGAAGTAGTACAAAAACAAAAGGGGAGATTAAAATGGTAAAAGATTTAAAAGTATGGAAAAAAAATATTGCAACAGCTATGGTAATAGCAACAATAGCAATGACAGGATGTTCTAAAGAAAAAATAGAACCTGAGGAAACTTATGATACAGTTTATTATACAATGTATGATGAATATGGACAAAAGTATGTATGGCAAGAAATATCAAAAGAAGATTATCAAAATATCGATGATAGCCTCATCGCCGAAATACAACAAGAAGATGCCACCCTATACGCAGCAAGTTATCAATCCCTAGGGTATATGGCAGCTCAAAAAAACGATACCAAACAAGAAGCGGTAACAAACAATCCTAAATATAAAGATAACAGCCAATTCTTGGAAGGCTTTGACTTAGGTAAAGAAGATAAATATGAAAAAAAAGCACAAGTTGAGCAAAGACAATATGTTGCGATAAAACCATCAGCAGAGCTAATATCTAGTATGGATGAAACAGAGTACTATCCAGTAGAAGAGTTAACCGTGGTTTCTTATAATGGGGCGAATGCCCTAGTAACAAATTATAATGAGGATGAGGTAAAGGTTGGAAATTATGAAGACTTATTAGGAAAAGATATGTCATCTTATGTAGGACAAGATTTTGATGTTAATTCTCTACAAAGATATACGGCAAAATATTCTAGTGCTGTCCCAGATAGCATGATAGCTATTATAGCCGGTGATTTTAATAAATTGCCAGAAATAGCTATAGATGCTTTTCCACAAGTAAATAAATTTACCACCCAAAACACAAAATAAAAAGAATAAAAAAAGGGGGGGGAGAAAATGATGAAAAAATTTATTGATTTTTATAAGATTTTAAATATACCGGCAAATGCAGATAAATCAGAAATAAAAAAAGCATTTAAAGAATTAGCTAAACAATATCATCCAGACAATTTAGATAAAAATGTATCTCCAGAAGAATATGAAAAAAGTGTAAATACATTTAAAAGAATAAATAAAATATATCAAATTTTAATGGATGATGAAAAACGTAAAAAATATGATCAAAAATATCAACAATATATGTCTCAACAAGAAACTTCAAAAAAAGCAGTAATAATAGATTTACAAGACTGGAAAGAAGGGAATAAACGACCACGAACTGGTACAATAGATAATTTATATAGTAGAGTAATGCATTCCAATAATAATAAAATGGATGAATACGAAAAATATCAAGATATAAAAGACCAAGCAGAAATAGAAAAAGAAGAACCAAATAGCACTTTAAGAAAATTAGCAATTTCTAAAGAGGCACAACCAACTTTTTTATCTTCTTTAAGATTAAAACATCAAAAAATAATGAGGGGTGCATTATTAGCAGGTGCAATCATTGCAGTAGGAATTACATCATTAAAAGTAAAAGCTGCGATAGAAGAATGGGCAGAAAGTCAATTGGCAGAAGAAACTGTAGATAATTATGTTCCAACCACTACAATTATAAGAAATTATCAAGTGCATCTAAGCGATACATTATCACAATTAGCAGAAGATGCCAACTGCTCACAAACAGAAATAAAATTAGACAATAATAGAACAGATGATTCTCTTTATTTTAATGAAATTATTGAAATACCATATCACATTCCAACAGATGAATTATATAAATACACAACAACGAACCTTTATCAAGGAGAAAATATAGAAGATTATGCAGCAACCTATGAAACTACAGTAGACTCCCTAATAAAACTAAATAAAGAAGAGATTATAGAAACAAATGGTCGTTATATAGTATTGTCCGATACCTTAATAACACCAACTTTTTCACCATATGAATCTACAAAAGTATCTCAAAAATAAAGAAGTAGAAATACTTCTTTTACTTTGGTATAATACAAAAGAGGGATGAATATGAAAAAATATTTAACACTAGTAAATAAAGAAAATAAGATAAAACCATCATTTATAAAAAAAATAGAATTAGTAAAAAGAAAAAATTATGTAAAAGAAGAAGTTTTAATAGAAAAACAAACTGCTTTAGCATTTGATGAGTTAAAAGAATTTCTAAAAACAAAAAATATTTTTATGGAAATAGACGATTCTTATCGAAGTATAGAACATCAAAAAGAGTTAAAAGAACAATTTAAAAATCAGTATGGGGAAGAATATGCAAATAATATTGTGGCAGAGCCAGGTACCAGCGAACACCATACAGGGCTTGCCATAGATATTGTATTACAAGTAGATGGGAAATATGATGAGGATAATGATGAAATATTTGAACACTTAAGTTACTATAAAGAATTTGTCCCATTTCTATCAGAATATGGATTTATCTTAAGATATCCAGAAGGAAAAGAAAATATTACCGGTTATCCGTATGAACCATGGCATATTCGCTATGTAGGTAAAACACCTGCAAAAATCATAGAAAAAAACAATTGGACATTAGAAGAATATCTAACAAAATTTTCTTGCGTTCTATATGTAAATAAAGAAAAAGGAATGACTTCTTTTGATGTAGTAAATGAAATAAGTGAGATCTTTGGCATAACGAAAGTAGGGCATACAGGAACGCTAGATCCACTAGCAGAAGGAGTATTAGTTGTGACGGTAGGAAAAGCCACCAAAATAGCCGAACTTTTAACAGCAGAAGATAAAGAATATATTGCAGGAGTATTATTAGGAGTGGAAACAGATACTTTAGACATTACAGGAACCGTGGTTAAAAGTAGACCAGTAGATTTATCAAAGGATATAGAACAAGCTGTAAATAGTTTTGAAAAGACCTATTTACAAGAAGTACCTATATATTCTGCCATAAAAGTAAAAGGAAAAAAATTATACGAGTATGCAAGAGAAAATAAAAAGGTAGAATTACCTAAAAAAAAGGTAACGATTAAAAAAATAA
The DNA here is from genome assembly GCA_944333345.1 of uncultured Bacilli bacterium. Lineage (GTDB taxonomy): Bacteria > Bacillota_I > Bacilli_A > RF39 > UBA660 > Faecimonas. The sequence continues at coordinate 8,294 of CALVKW010000013.1, forward strand.
AATTATTATCTAGTGATAATGACACATTTTTAATAAAAGCATTGGTTACGAAAGGCTGTTATATCAGAAGTCTAATTAGAGATATTGGACTAAGTCTAGATATCTATGCCACTATGACTACTTTAGTTAGAACAAAACAAGGACAAATATCTATAGAAGATACGAATACAATAGAAGAAATAAAACAAGGAAAATATAAACTACATAGTATAGAGGAAGTTCTAAATCTACCAGTAATAGAGGTAGAAAAAGAATTAGAAAAAAGAATTAAAACTGGTCAAAAAATCCCTAATAAATATAATATAGAAGATAAGGTGATATTTAAAAATAAGAAAAAAGAAATATTAGGTATCTATAAAGTAGAAAAGGATAAACTAAGAGTATGGAAGAACTTTTAAAAAAGTTCTTTTTCTTGACTGTAAAGTGAGAAAAATCACCTAGGAATGAAAAAATTCTATAGTATAATAGACTAGAAAGTAGGGGATTGCATGCTAGAAGTGATATTTTTGCTCATAGGTTTCATCATTATTATCAAAGCTAGTGACATTCTAGTAGATTGTGCAACATCTTTAGCAATACGCTGTAAAGTACCAAAAATGTTAATTGCTTTAACCATTGTTGCTTTTGGTACCTGTGCACCAGAAGTTGCAATATCATTTCAAAGTGTAGCAAGTAAAAATGGTACCATGGCTTTTGCTAATGTCGTGGGAAGTTGTATTATTAATACTTTTCTAATTATTGGTCTAGCAGCCCTCGTTCGACCGATTAGAGTAAGACATGCAACGATAAAAAAGGAATTACCAATTTTATTAATTATTACTACAGGATTTTGTGTTTTAATGCTAGATAGTCTCTTTAATCCATTAACACCAAACACATTCTCTAGAGCAGATGGAATTATTTTAATTCTGCTATTCTTAATGTTTGTAGCCTATATCATCCAATTATCTAGAAGAAAAAGTGAAGATGAAGAAGAGCAGAAACCGAAATATAAAAATATATTCTTAATTATTTTTCTATTAATAGGAAGTATTGCCTGTATCACTCTAAGCAGTGATGTTATCGTAGATAATGCTGTTTTATTAGCAGAAAAATTAAATGTAAGTGAAAAAATAATTACCATGGTTTTAATAGTTATTGGAACTTCTCTTCCAGAAATGGTAATGACTATCACCAGTGCCAAGAAAAAAGAGTTTGATATGGCAATCGGTAATATTATTGGAACCAACATATTTAATATTTGTATCGTCTTAGGTCTACCAATTGCTATTTTTGGAGATTTAGTACTAGACAGTTTTAATCTAGCCGATATCATGACCGTATTTTTAACATCATTCTTACTATATATATTTGCTCGTAGTGAACGTCTAGTATCCAAAAAAGAAGGAATAGTAATGCTAGCCATTGTAATCGCTTACTATGTCTGTTTAATTATTGGATAATACTTGCCAAAAGTAAAAAAATATAGTATATTATATGTGCTACCAAGACCCAGTTTAAAGAATTTCCGACTTTTTACTTAGTTTTGGCAAATATTAGGAAAGGAAGTGTAAATATGGCTTTAACAAAAGAAGAAAAAGCTAAAATCATCAAAGATTTTGCAAAAAATGAAAAAGATACAGGTTCTGCAGAAGTACAAATCGCAATTCTTACAAAAGAAATTAACGAATTAACAGAACACTTAAAAACACATATTCACGATTATCATTCTAGACGTGGACTTTTAAAGAAAGTTGGACAACGTCGTAATATGTTAAATTACTTAGCTAAGAAAGACATTCAAAGTTATCGTGAAGTAATTAAAAAATTAGGTTTAAGAAAATAATAGTGCAAAAGCACTATTTTTTTTTGACTTCAAAAGAATTTGTAATATAATAAAAGTGAACATTTAGAAAAGAGGACTAGTTATGGAGGAAAATATAAGACTAGAAAGAGAACTTAAAGTTTTAAGAGAGGAATATGCCAATGATAATCATCTATTACAATATTATGAAGGTAACGCTGGAAAGAAGAAAGTTAGATTTTTATATATGACGAGATACGGAATAAGAGATATGGTAATAGCAGGTTCTTTTGAAAAATATAAAGAAACCAGAGACCCAGAAAGAAATACCATGCTATGGTACGATCAAAATGGAAAAGTAATAGAATTTAATCCTAATGGAATTGCTTTAATGGAATACGGTAGACTATATGAAGTATATGATATTTCCGGAGAGGACTATATAAGAATTGGATCAGATTGTTTAACAACGGCTTATTGTAGACTGTTTGATAGAGCATCATTATTTCAAAAAACATATTCCAGAACGGATAAGAAAAAAAATACTCCCTCTATTAACAATGAGTAATATATAAATAAAGAATAGGAGAATAATCTATGCCAATACCAAATGTAGAAAGAAAAAACACGCCAAAAAATTTTTTTCAAAGAATAACCAATAAGATACGAAGTATCAAAAAAGAAATAGATTTAAAAAGAGATATGGAACTATTTGGTCCTCAAAAAGAAATAGAAAGGGAAAGATTTTTAGAAGAAAAGTACCAAACCGACCCAGTATTGGATGGGTTTACAATAGAAGCACAAGAAAATAGATTAGATACTTTTGTAAGACAAACAAAACAGTTAAATGAACAACTATTTCATTTAACGCCAGCCTTGGTAACCGCCAATGTCAGAGTATGTATAGATCCAAATTTAAAAAAAAGTGTATTAGTAGAAGAAAATGCCAAGTTACTTAGAACAAAACAACAAGGATATATTTCCTTAAGACATTTCCCAGAAGAAATAACAAGTGAAGAAGATCGAGAACAAGTAATAAAAGTATGTCAGAAAATAGAAGAGTTGGAATACGCTGGTATTTTACAATACTACGGAGCGATGGTAGTAAAAACAGAAACATTAGCCAGAGCTTTTGTTCAAAGAAATATTATGATAGGTGATAGCCAACATCATCTAGAAGAACCATATACCGTTTTTGTAGATGGAAAAACAGTAAAAGAAGATAGCACAATTCTAAACCCAAATGTAAAAGCATTAATTGATAAACACTATATAAATAAGAAATAAGGTGAGAATATGAATGATAAAATAAAAGTTTTAAAAATAATTAAAGATAAGAAAGCCAGAAGAATAAGTGATATAAATCTAGATATATTATTATCTCAAAGCCCCCAAAATATCAGAACTATTTTAGAATCTAATGGAGAAAAACAATGGGGATTAATTAAATTGTTTTCATCGGCAATATTTTACTATGCGGACAAAGAATATCAACAACAAGTAATAGAAGTATTAACAGATAAAGAAATAGCTGAAGTAGATACTCCCATAATTGTAAAAAGAGCCTTAACAGATACCATAATGAAAAGAAAAGATGGTATAAAGTTTTTGCAAGCAGTAAAAGGATTTACCAAAGGAAATAGGACCATAGAAGGTACTTTTCATATGCTGGATAATAAATATTTAATAGAAAGAGAAGATGCTTTAGAACTATTTAAACTGCTTGGAGAAACAGCAAGGGCTTCTGCAAGAATTGAACTGATTTTAAAGAGTTTAGAAAATAAAGAGTTAGCACAACTACCAAATCTTAAGGAATTACTGGCTCCCATTCTTTCTAGTAATGTCAATATATATGGTTTAACAAGAATGTTAGTTAGGGTTTATCAAAATGAAAATGCTCTTCAATATATTACGGAAACAGCAAACAGCCAACACTCAAGCCAAGATTCACTAGCTACAAGTTTAATTATGAATAAAAGAATTAGAAATCATAAAAATGGTGTAAAATTTACACAAATTTGTAGAAGGGCTAAAGGAGTGAGTCAAGCATCCCAAATCTTTGAAGCTTTAGAAAATGATAAAATATTAAATGATGAAAACAGTCCGAAGTATATGGAAATAATGGCGTCCTCAGAAGGAGAAAGAGAAGCAATCTTAATAAGAAAACTATTAGAAGAAAGAGAAGAAGGAAATTTAGCTACACTAAGTGAAAAAGAATTTACAGAAATTATCAAAAAAATAGCATATGATATAAATGCCCAAAATTGTAAAGATGAATATTGTGACTATAACGCTTTAGAAATGCGGATATGTAAATATACAGAAAGGCTAATATTTACATTCTTCCATAATAAAAAAGAAAGAGAAGAAGGTTTATTTGAATATGCAACAGAGCTATTAGATATTCTAATAACCACAAAATACGATTTAATAAGCTACACTTATAACGCCATTCTTTCTATCGACAGAAAGCAAGAAAATAAAATCGACTTTGTAGAAGCAATAAGTACCTCTAAAACAGATACATCAGCAAGATATGCAAATACATTATTAACCAATCCTGTTTTTATGCAAGATAAAAACGCATTAAGATATATCCAGTTATTAACAAGAATAGAAGAAAAAAAAGCACCATATATGTATGAAATAATGAGTAAAGAAGAATTAAGAAAAAAAGAAGATGGATATGAATTTATAGAAGAAATAAGTAAATCTAGGGACATAGATAGTGTGGACACGCTAGTAGAAGAATATCCAGAGATTCCATTATCGTTATTAAAAGCAATAACTCAGGCAGCCTATCCTGTATCCGATTGTTGCAATCAAATTATTATGAATCAAAGGATTAAAAATCCATTACTGTTAGTAAGAGAAATCGCAAAAATAGAAGATGATGAAAAAGCAATGGCAATCACGGACTCAATCATGGGATTAGCAGAAGTGGAGGAGTTAATAAAAAGAGAAAATCCAGAAATGATATTATTGCCTGTAGCGACTGCACAAAGTGAAGACCATCGAAATTATCTAACAGAATTTCTTCATAATAAAGAAATGTTGCAGAAAGATAACTTAGTAGAATTAGAAACAAAACTTGCAAGTTGTAAGAAAGAAGAACTAGGAGCAGAATATAGCAACCTTACAGGGGAAAGTGTTTCAGTAAGTTCAGCTTATCAACCTATTCCCACCTCAAGTAGCTTATCAAGACTGATAACGTTCTTAACGCAGGAAAGCGACCAAGAAGAAGCAATAAGTAGAATGGTTGAAAGCGCACCAAAAACAATGAAAAGAGGTAATAGTTGGTGGAAAAGTATATGGAGGAAAAACTAAAAGTATTAAATGTAATTTTAGATTGGTTAAAAACAGGAAGAAACGCAAAATTCTTACAAGATTCTTATGATTTTAAAAGTATAAACTTCGATATTTTATTAAGTCAGAAGCATGAAAATATAGAGAGGATTCTAAATGCCAAAGGACGAAAACAAGAGGTATTGATTATGTTGTTATCTTCCCCCGAGTTCTTTTATGCCCGAGATGAGTATAAAGAAAAAGCATTAGAATTAATAGATGATAATGAAGATCCACAAGTTATAGACGAAATATTTTTGGAAATTATAGATGACAAAAAGAAAAATTAGAAAATATAGAAATATTGAAAACATTACTGCAAATGAGTAAAAATTTCAAACATTCTTCTGAGCGAATAACATTTGTTGTTCAAAGCAGAGCATTATCTAAAAACAAATATTTACGAAAACGTAACGATATGTTTGATATAATTAACTTAATTATAAATAGTAAACATACTTGGCAAGGTTTTCTAGAAAGTTATTATCAATTAAAATTAGATAAGAATCCTGAATTTATGATGCATCCAAATCTACAAGACTTAATTAGACCAATTTTGAATAGTAAAGGGTTAATATATGAACAGTTAGAGTTTTTAGCCGGTCATTTTCAAGAAGAAGGCATTATAGAATATATGAAAGCGATAAGTATATTCAAGGGTGAAAATCAGGCAATAAGTGCTATAAAATTAGCATCGGATGAAAGAATTAGAAAGCACAAGAATGGTTTAGAATTCGTAAAAGCTTGTGTTCACTCAAAAGCCCAAAACGCTCCTAAGGAAATAGAAGAGATATTAAGAAGTGACAGTTTTTTAAACAATAAATATGCCCTACCATACCTAAAACTAATGTCTAGTGCGACCAGTGGAGAAGCAGTTTCTGCAATACGAATGTTAGCCCAAGAAAGAATAAACGGGAATCTCCCTTCACTAACAGAAAAACAACTGATAACATGGATGAAAGAAATTGCTTCTACCAAAAAATTGACATTAGCATCCTCTGAGAGAACCCTGGACGTTCCAAATGACATGAAGAGGTTAATTTTCAATTATTATTTAAATAAAAAAGGAAAAAAGCCAGGGTTATTTGAATTTGTGGACCAACGCTTAAAAATAATGAAAAATTGTTCATCCTATGATAGTTATTGTTATGTAGATAAATTGTTATCGAAAGACGAATGTGATAAAACCGTTTTTGAATATGCCGAAATTTTATCTTTAACTAACACCCCAGAAGCAAGAGAAACCGTTTCAGAAATGGTGAACAGAAAAATAGAAGGGCATTTCCCATCTTTAATGGCAGAAGAATTTACAAAATTACTAAAAACAATAGCAAGTCAAGAAGAATTATCACTACCAGCACATAAAACATTGTATGCAAAAGATATAAATATATATGATTATATGAAAAATATAGTGTTTGACCTCTTTCAAGATAAAGACCAACAGGAAGAGGGTCTTGTTGAATATGCATATCAATTATTAAAATTAGTAAAGAATTTTAAAACCATAAATGTAACAGAATATTTTAGGAAAGCAAGAGCTTTTTTAGAGAAAATTCCAGAAATCAGTTATCAGCAAAAAATTGAATTTCTAGAAGTAATAAGTAGATCAACGCCTTATGAGAACGACAGTAGAGCTATACTAAATCTACTAAAAAGCTCGAATTTTAGAAAGGATAAAAATGTTTTAAAATATATTGAAATATTATATGGAAATCTTGATTCGTTCAAGACAAGAAGGTTATGTGAAATTCTAGAACAAGAAGAAATAAGAAAACAAGAAAATATTGTAGAGAAAATAGATGCCGTAGCTAGAATGAAAGGTGTTCGTGGCTATCATTATTTTATGGATGGAATAAGGTTACTAAAAGAACATCAAGATATTTCGTTGCCAATATTCTTATATACAGTATCTTTAGAAGATAATAGTGATTTTTGGGATACATTTGTATTTATTACTTCCCATAAAGAATTAATACAGCAGCATGATGTAATGCCATTGCTTAAAAGACAACTAGAAGCAAATCACCAAAGCATAGGACAAGACATGAATTCAGTAGTAGCAAATGTAGCTAGACAAGAAGGAATCATAAAAAGAGAAGATGCCATAGAAGTATTATTGCAAATCACCTATGCACAAAGTAAATGGCAATTAAACTGTCTAAAGAAAATATTAGAAAATCCTAGGATGCAACAGAAAGATAATCTAATAGAAATAGAAAAAGAAATATTAAAGAAAAAAACAAGAAAAGAAATCGGGGCCTTATATAATGAACTATTAGAGGTTACTCCACCAAACATTTCAGCCTCTTATTCGCCATACCAAACAATAGATAGTTTTTCTACCTTTATGATGTCCTTATATGGTAGTGAAAATGCGGAAGGGGTATTAACAGAAATCATAGATAGCGGTAATATACCTACTCAAGAAAAACCGATAGAGAAGAAAAAATAAGAAATAAGGTGAAAAAATATGAATAAAAAATTACAACTTTTAAATGCCATAGAAAAAGTTATAAAAGCGGAAAAGGGAAAAAGAAACTTACAAAGAATAAATTTTGATATATTATTAAATCAACCAGAAGAATACATTCAAATGATTTTAGATACCGAGGGAGAAACACAGAAAAGTTTAATAAGACTATTTTCTTCCGAAACCTTCTATTATGCAAATAAAGATTATAAACAAAAAGTAATAAACTTAATTCACACAACTACAGACGAAGTAGTTCCAGTTCTAGTATATTTTACACTTTCTGATTCCATTATGAAAAAAGAAGATGGAATAAAATTTTTAGAGCTTCTTGCCCAATTTCCTAAGAAAAGAGATAAGATAAGAACAGAGCCTATATATGGATTATATGATGTAATAACAACCAGGAAAGAATTAAGAGAAAGAAAAGACATATTAGAAATAACAAAAGATATCCAAGAAAATTCCTATGCTAATGAAAATATGGATAGTATAGGAGAACTATTAGACAGGGCACCAAAAGAACTGCTAACAGCTCCAGACTTAAAAGAATTACTAACACCGTTAATGAAAACGAAAAAATTAAAAAATTTAAGTAGTGCTTACATATTTTTGATTGACAAAAGAAATTATGAACCTAGAAAAAAGCTAAATAGATTGATAAGAGCAATTTGTTATGGAAACGAAGAAAATGTAGAGACAACACTAGAACTAGCAGAAAGAAAAGCGATAAGGACACACGAAAAGGGAACAAGACTAGTTGGAATATGTGCTAGCTCAAAAGGGACAGAACAAGCTAGAGAGATTTCCGTAGCTTTAGAAAATCCAGTACTGCTAGACCATAAAAATGTCATAAAATATATGAAGATATTATCTATGGCAGAAGGTGGAAAACAAGCCTATTATGCCAAAGAAGTTGCTGAATCTGCCATAGAAGGTTTCCTTGATTTAACAGAGAAGGAAATAACTACCTACATGAAAGCAATCGCGAAAGAAAAAGATGATAAGAAAGCATATATAATAATGAATGAAATTTTTCTTTATCTAGATGGTACATGGCCTAATAAAACGAGAAAAGAAAGAATAGATTATGTAAATGGAGTAATAGAAATTATCAAAAATACCACTTATAGCTTTCAATTCGAATATATACCTAAAGTAGAAACAGAACTAAAAGAACCCGGAAAGAAATCCTTAGAATTTATAAAATTGATAGGAGCTGCGAAAGGATGGCCAGGACTAGTATATGCCGGCAAACTTTTACAAGAACCTAGGTTTAGAGAAAAAGAGAATGCACCAGAATATATAAAAGTATTAACAAGAGCCAAAAATGAGATTGCAGGATATGTTTATAGTTATATAATGGACGAAATCTTTAGCGAAAATGAAAAAGGAATAGAATATGCTAAGGCTTTATCAAAGTCACCTTCTGAAGAAATTGCTGAGAAAGCCATCCTATTTTTAAATGGACAATATAAAGAATCTTTAGAACAATTGAAACGGATTGCTTCATCTAAAACAGAAATAGGAGCAGATTACTGTATAGAGAATGCATTACTTTTAAAATGTCAAAATCCAGAAAAGGTGTTACCAATATTAGATGCCGTATCACAAATAGAAGATAAGTACTTTGCAGAAGAGGTGGTAAACACCTTGGACAGTTTGGCTAAAAAAGAAGAAATAATAAATAGAGAAGATGTAGTGGAACTATTATTACCAGTAGCGTGTGCTCAAAGCAAAGATCAACTAGACTGTCTAAATGCGATGTTAAATAATAGTGAGATGTTAAACCAAGAAAATATTATAGCATTAGAACAAGAGGTATTACGAAAAGCCTCTTTGAATTATTATCATCCAATTTATTTAGATAGTGGAGATTTCTTACAATTTATGTCATTTTTAAATCAAGAAGAACATCCAGAACAGATATTAGATGAAATTGTTAATAATAGTAAAAGTACCGAAGGAATACCAGCGGTAAAAATGAAAAGACGACTTGAACAATAAAAGAAAAAACAAGAAAAAGTGGAATTTTCCTCTTTTTTTTGGTATTCTAATAATGGAACTTATATGGAGGAAGTATGAAAAAGAAAACATTTGAATTAAATTTTCATGGAAGAAAGATTGTAGTAGAACATGGAGAACTAGCAAAACAAGCTGATGGTGCGGTACTAGTTCGTTATAATGATACCGTGGTTTTAACCGCAGCTGTCGTATCAAAAACAGTAAATCTACTATCAGACTTTTTCCCATTAACAGTAAACTATCAGGAAAAACTATATTCGGTAGGTAAAATCCCAGGAGGATTTATTAAAAGAGAAGGACGCCCTAGTGAAAATGCCACTCTTGCGGCACGTATGATTGATCGCCCTATGAGACCATTATTCCCAGAAGGATTTAAAAATGAGGTACAAATTATTTCAACGGTCTTATCCGTAGATCAAGACTGTTCACCAGAGTTAACTGCGATGTTAGCATCTTCTCTTGCAGTATCCATTTCAAAAATTCCATTCAATGGACCAATTGCAGGAGTAAAAGTAGGTAGAGTAAATGGAAAATTTGTAATTAATCCAACTCCGGAAGAACTAGAAGTATCAGATTTAGATTTAACGGTTGCTGGAACCAAAGATGCGATTAATATGGTAGAGTCTAGTGCCAAAGAAGTACCAGAAGATATTATGTTAGAAGCATTAATGTTTGGACATAAAGCCGTAAAGGAATTAATTAAATTTGAAGAAAAGATTATTGCTGAAATTGGCGAAGAAAAGATGGAGTATGAAACACTAACCATCGATAGTGATATGAGAGAAAGAATATCTACTTTAATTACGAAAAAAATGGATAAAGCACTTCGTATCAAAGATAAACTAAAAAAGTATGATGCTATTGATAAAATAAAAGAAGAAATGGTAGAGTTATATCGTAGTGAAAATGAAGATAAACTAAAAGAAGAAGAATTAGAAGAATTACTTGTAAAAGTAAATATGGTAGTATCCGATATTGAGTATGAATTATTTAGAAGTATCGTGGTAAAAGAAGGTATTAGACCAGATGGTAGAAAGATGGATGAAATTAGAAAACTATCAACAGATATCGATCTACTTCCAAGAACACACGGTTCTGCACTATTTACTCGTGGAGAAACACAAGCTCTTTCAGTAACAACCTTAGGAGCAATTGGAGAACATCAAATTCTAGATGGACTAGGACTAGAAGATCAAAAGAGATTTATGCTACACTATAATTTCCCACAATTTTCCGTAGGAGAAACCGGAAGATACGGTGCACCAGGAAGACGTGAAATAGGCCATGGTGCCTTAGGTGAAAAAGCCCTTCTTCAAGTAATACCAAGTGAAGAAGAATTCCCATACACGATTCGTGTCGTATCAGAAATATTGGAATCAAACGGATCTTCATCACAAGCAAGTATCTGTGCTGGTTGTATGTCTCTAATGGCAGCAGGTGTTCCAATCAAAGCTCCAGTAGCTGGAATCGCTATGGGATTAATTACACATGGAGAAGATT
>CALVKW010000014.1 GCA_944333345.1 uncultured Bacilli bacterium
ATGCTCCTGATGCATAATAGATTTTTTCTTGTCCTTCAGGCATAGCATCTACATATTCTTTTAATGTAATTAACTTATTCTCTTTTGATGAGTGGAACATAATTAAATCTTTTAGTTTGTCTTTATCTGCTCCAAAGTTGTTATAGATTCCATATTTTAATTGAACACCAAAAGTTTTAAAGAATTCTTCATATTTCTCACGATCATCTTTTAACATGATTTCTAATTCTTTTCTTATTTTAGATTCAATGTTTTTAGCAATTAATCCAAGACTTTTTGACTTTTGAAGAATTTCTCTTGAAATATTTAAAGATAGGTCTTCTGTATCTACTACACCTTTTACAAAACTAAAATAATCTGGTAATAAGTCTGCACATTTTTCCATAATTAGTACACCACTGGCATAAAGACTTAATCCTTTTTCATAGTCCTTTGTATAATAATCATATGGAGCATGTGATGGAATAAATAATAATCCATTATAAGAACACATTCCTTCTACTGATGTTTGAATCACTTTTAGTGGTTTATCAAAATCATTAAATTTATCCATATAAAAATTATTATAATCTTCTTCTGATACATCACTAGCTTTTTTCTTCCATAATGGAACCATACTATTGATTGTTTCTATTTCCTTTTTGTCTTCATATTCGTGTTTTTCTTCATCCTTTAGTTCGTGCTTTGTTACTTCCATTTTAATTGGATAACGAATATAATCTGAATATTTCTTTATTAATTCTTTTAAATTATATTCTTCTAAGTAATCACTATAGTTTTCTTCTTCTGTATCTGGTTTAATATGAAGTGAAATTTTAGTACCATTGTCTTTTCTATCACACTCTTCAATACTATATCCTTCTGCACCAGTAGATATCCATTTATATCCTTTGTCACTATCTACAGATTTTGTTTCTACCTCGATACAATCACTTACCATGAACGCAGAATAGAATCCTACACCGAACTGACCAATAATATCTACTTTATCTTGTTTGGTCATATCTTCTTTAAATTTTAGAGAGCCACTTTGAGCAATGGTACCTAAATTTTTATCTAACTCTTCTTCCGTCATACCAATACCATTATCTTCAATTACTAAAGTTCTATTCTCCTTATCATAATCAATTTTAATCTCTAGTTTATCCTTTTTTACTTTTATCTTTTTATCTGTTAAGGAACGATAATATAATTTATCAATGGCATCACTTGCATTTGATATTAACTCCCTTAAAAAGATATCTTTATTTGTATAAATTGAATTAATCATTAAATCTAATAATCTTTTAGATTCTGATTTAAATGCTTTTTTCTTCATTCTTCCATCTCCTTTGTATAATTTATTTATAACACCTTGATTAGCAGTTGTCAAGGGTGAGTGCTAAGAAATCTTAAAGAAAAAATCATGAATCCATGACTTTTCCTAATTCCTCTTTTAATTTATTGTCTTTATCCTCTAAAATCTTTATACTTCCTTCTTTGATTGTAGAAAATGGTAATGTTGTGATTTTATTATGTTTAATTACCTTTATTCCATTTGATACTACTCCTAGACATAAATAATTATATCTTTTATTATCTTTTTTATTTGTTAAATTAATTTTATAAAATTTTTGTTCTTGTTTATTCTTAATCTTTTGTAAGATTTGGAATGTAAATATACTGTGGACAAATTCTGATTTATCACAGTATATATTTAATATTTTTCTATAGTTATTATATTCAATAATTACCAAGTGTTTTTCTATTACTCCATAGTATTTGCCATTTACATTTTCTAAGAATTCTATTTTCCCTTCTTTTAATTTTTTTTCATCTTGAAGTGATGGGAAATAATGTTTTAAATCTGAAGTTTCTAAATCACAATTTAAAGATACTTGATAATCAATATTTTCATTAGCATTCATAATTACAGATAATATTTCTGTTGCTAGCTCACTCACAATATTGGGAGCATGTTCAAATAACATAACTACGGCTTCAAAAAAGAATTCCCACTCTTTTGGAAGATATCTTGTTGCATAAAAATCATATTTCTTTTTATTCATATATACATCTAATTCTAAAGTGAAATTCGTAATATTTTTGTTTCTATAATCTCTAGATGCTTTCTTTTCATAATTAGGAAGGGCATTTTTTATCTCTTCTGTTATATAAGCTACACTTCTTACTTCCATAAACTGATAACAACAATATTCTTCAATTTTACTATCTACTACATCTAATGGAATATATAATACCTTAAATTTTTCTATTGTACGATTGTATAGTAAAGATATGTAAAAGTTAGAATTATTATAGTCTTTGATATAAAGTTCTAATATGGGAGATTCTTTTTTCTTTTTTAACATTTTTTTTATTAAATTTAATTTCTTATCCAATTGCATACTCTTTCCCTTTTCTCTACTACTTCAATTTTATTATAGCATGAGTTTTTTTGTTTTCCTAACTTTTAGAGCTTTTTTTACTTATTTTGTCACAAAAAATGTTAAGTTTTAGTATACATTATTCTAAACTTTCTACCCATTCAATTATTTTTTGCCATGTAGCAGGTCCGACAACGCCATTTTCTGGGAGATTGTATCTCTTTTGAATGCTTTTAATTGACTCTTCTGTTAGTTCATCAAATGTACCGGTTACTCGTACTCCTGGTATTTGGTGTGTTTTTTCACATATGGTATATAAAAAATTCTGTAAATTTAGAATATCATCTCCACTCATTCCTCGAGATAAGAAAATTCCTGGATATAATTTATCTTCATAATACAAATATTCTTCAGGAATAACTTTTCTTGTTTGATTATATGCGGTGACTAAAGCATTCCATGTGTTTTTATCAACAATGCCAGTAGCATCAATATCATAATCGGTTTGAAAAGCGATTACCATTTCTTTGGTATCTTCTGTAAAATCTTCACCACTTAAATTTAATCTTGGAATATCTGAATCAAAATATGATAAGAAATTTAGTAAATAATTTAAAGGTCTAATATAAGGTCCGCTGTCTCCTTCTTGGAGAGTATCTCCATAAGGAAACTCTACTTCTTCAATACTGATTCCTTCACTCCCAAAATCTGCTACTTTTTTTACTGCATTGTATAAATATTTTACTTCATACCAAGTACCTTTATCTACAATCCCTGTTACTGGTAGGTCAAATACTTCTTGAAATGTTTTTACACTTTCTTCCATATCTGTTGTAAAAAATATATTTTCTTCTTCTATTTTAGGAATGGCGGGATAATTATTGCTAATTCTATTTAATTGTATTTTCAATTGTCTTACGTAGTTTCCTGCTGATCCTAGGCGAAACGGAAATCCTGGGTAAGAAGGTACATTCGGTGATACAGGAGCATTGTAGATTAATCTGATATCATCTCCATAATACTCTTTTAATATCTCTGTTGGAGACATACCGTTTCTTGCTAGTTCAACACTTCCCCATTGAGAAAGTCCATCACAGACTGTATTAATTCCATCACAATACGTGGCGAATAGTGGTTGTACTTGTTCTCCTTTTACTATATAGTTATTAAAAATATCATCTACAATCTCAGAAATATTTTCAAAAAATTGTGAATCTTCCCTGAATGTTTGATCATAGGCAGAAGAACTTGTAATATCAAAATTATAGCCTTGTGAAGGATACCATTCATTATAGACTCTATTTAGAGCAAATGATATCTGAGCTAGAATATTTGCTTTTATCGCATCTGTTGGCCATGATGGATATATTTCATTAGAAGCTACATTTTTTATATATTCAGGAAATGGTACTGTTACGTTTTTTCCAGCCTCCTCTGGAGAGCCGATATGAACGGTAATTTCTGTTGGTACTATTGGGGTTCTAACTGCCATTTTGATCAATTCCTTTCATATCAATTTCTGGTATCATTTTTATATATTGGATTACTCCTGTATCACCGAATATTGCCACATCATATTTTTTAATTCTTTCAAAGCCTTCATGAATTGCAGTTACATCATACATGGTATATTGTGGATCATCTCCAGGTTTATAATTAGTGTTTTGGGCAGGAGATGGTAATGTAATATTACTAATCATTCCACTAGAATCTGTTTTACCGCGAAAAAACAAAACTTTCTTTCCATCAATATCTTTAGTTACTAATATTTCTGTATCAGGAATTGGAATCGCTCTGTAGGCAGTAAATACTTCTACTTTTAATCTACCGGTTGATGGATTTTCCTTTATAAATTGTTCATAACTTTCTGTTTGTTTAAATTCTTCTAATGTTGTTAAATTCATGATATTTCCCTCACTTTCAGTACTTGACCAATTTGCAGATTAGTCGAAGTTAAGTTGTTTAAGTCCATTAAATTTATTACTGTTGTATTATAACGTCTTGCAATATCATATAGATTATCTCCTCTTTTTACTGTATAAGTTTCATATTTAGGTTCTTCATATCCTTCCCCGAAACATTCTTTTATAATATCTGGAGTTGTAGATGATTCAGCTGTTGGAATTCTTAATATTTGACCTACTGATAAAATTGTTGTTGTTAAATTGTTTTCTTTTACAATTTCATCTACCGTAGTGTTATATTTTTGGGCAATACTATATAAACTGTCTCCTGCTTTTACTTCATATTCTTGATATCCTGTTTCTATGTTTGTTGTTGGAATTTTTAATATTTGACCGATAGAAAGTAAATCACTTGTTAAATTATTTGCTTGTTTTATTGTTTCTACTGTTACTCCATACTGATTAGCAATTTTATATAAATTGTCTCCTTGTTTTACTGTATAGTTTATATAACTATTATTAGATGATGATTCTTCTGCAGGAACTTTTAATTGTTGACCAATACTTAGTGATGTAGTAGATAGGTTGTTTAGTTCTATTAATTCATTTACTGTTGTGTTATATTGATTTGCTATTTTGTATAAGGTATCCCCTGCTTTTACAGTATATGTTGCTGTTGTTTGATTGGTAGGAATTTGTAATGTTTGTCCAATGGTTATCGTGTTACTTGTTAAGTTATTTACTCTTTTTAGCGTTTCTACAGGAACATCAAATTGTTTACTGATACCATATAAGGTATCCCCTTTGCTCACTATATATGTTTGCATAATTCACCTCATTTTATTATATGTATATAGCTAGATTCTTTATTCAAAGTTATTTTAGGTAAATTATTATCTCTTTTTTTATAGTTTAAACATATCTTATTAATGAAAGGAGGAAACATATGTTACCAAATTGGAATCAAAATGATTGTTGCAATCCAAATGACCATGACAAAAGACCAAACCGTCCTAGAGTTATCTTTTGTATGTGTCCAACAGGAGCCACTGGCGTAACAGGTATCACAGGCCCTACTGGTGCGACTGGTCCTACGGGTCCTACTGGACCTACGGGACCTGCAGGGACTGGTCTTTCTACTTTAGGATATTTTCCTGACTTTGCATCTTTTATTGCTGCTCATCCTACTGGTAATCCAGGGGACTCTTATGTAGTTGGTGGTACTCTTTATATGTGGGATGCCGCAACAGCTAGTTGGGCTGCTACTCCTATTGTACCTGGACCTACGGGACCTACAGGGCCTACAGGTGCTACAGGTGCCACTGGTGCTAGCGGGGCCACTGGAGCTACAGGGGCCACGGGTGCTTCTCCAAATTTAACCATCGGAACTGTCTCTACTGGTACTCCAGGAGGAACTGCTTCAGCAAGTATTACTGGAGTATCTCCTAATTTTGTACTTAATTTAACTATACCTCAAGGACCTACAGGAGCTAGCGGTACTGCTGGAGCAACTGGTGTTACGGGACCTACTGGTGCAACCGGTGCGACTGGTGCTAGCATTACTGGGCCTACAGGACCTACGGGAGCCACTGGGCCTAGTGGTGCAACTGGACCTACAGGACCTAGTGTCACTGGACCTACGGGGCCTACAGGAGCTACTGGGGCTAGCGGAGCCACTGGAGCGACTGGTCCTACTGGACTTAGCGTTACTGGACCTACAGGGCCTACAGGAGCAACTGGGGCTAGTGGTGCTACTGGTGCTACTGGTGCTAGTGGTGCAACCGGACCTACAGGACCTAGTGTTACTGGACCTACTGGACCTACTGGAGCAAGTGGAGCTACTGGACCTACTGGACCTAGTGTTACTGGACCTACAGGACCTACAGGGGCAAGTGGTGCTACTGGGCCTACAGGAGCTAGTGGAGTTGCTGGAGCAACAGGACCTACAGGGCCAACGGGACCTACCGGACCAACTGGACCATAGTTTTTTCCATAGAAAGTTCTCATATTGAGAACTTTTTTCATTCTATTATTTATAAATATTCGAATATCTGCTATAATTTGTTTGAAAAGGTGATATACAAATGCTTAAAATTAAATGGAAAAACTTATTTTTTTTATTCCTATCATTAGTCTTATTTATCACATTAATTATTTCCATCATAAATATAGTGAAATGGTGGATTGATTCCAATAACACCAACAATCAAATAGAGCAAATTGAAGAAAATGTAAATATAGATGAGATATCTGATAATGAAAACACAGAGATAATAAACCAAGAAAATATTCCTGAAAATAATCCCTATTGGGATTATATAAAAATGAACTTAATCAATGTTGACTTTCGTGAATTAAAAGCCATAAATAATCAAACTGCTGGATGGATTCAAGTCAATGGTACTAATATTAATTATCCATTTGTACAAACTACTGATAATGATTATTATCTAACACATTCCTTTGATAAAAGCTATAATAGTGCTGGTTGGGTATTTTTAGACTATCGAAATAATTTACAAACCTTAGATAAAAATACCATTATTTATGCACATGGCAGAATAGATAAAACAATGTTTGGAACATTAAGAAATATATTAAATAACAACTGGATAGATAATACCGATAATTATGTTATCAAGCTATCCACAGAATATGAAAATACATTATGGCAAATTTTTAGTGCTTATCATATTCCAACAACTAATGATTACTTAAAAATTAATTTTAATAGTAATGAAAGTTTTATAGAATTTACAAATATGTTAATAAATAGAAGCCAATATAACTTCAAGACACCAGTAAATGAAAATGATTATATTTTAACACTATCTACTTGTTATAATGATAGTGAAAAAATGGTCATTCATGCAAAATTAATAAAAAAAGAAACAAGATAACCGAAATTATCTTGTTTTATTGTGTGCATATTTTCTAAAATAAATTCCTGCACCAGTAAGTCCAATAATAGATACTAGTCCAAGACCAACATAAAATAATACATTATCATAGGTTTGTGGATTTTCTACAGGAGTAGTAATTTCTTCTTTCTCATTAATTGCAAATGTAGTAGTATCACTTGAGCCATTCGTGTATGTAACAGTTAATTCATAAGTACCAGTATCAAGTGTTTTCAAATATTCATCTTTTAATGTAAGAACTGTACTACCTTCTGTAATTACATAATTATTAGGATTTAATTCTGTACCATTAATTAAAACTTTATCTACTAAATCATATTCACCATCTAATGTAAATACTAAATCTGAATTTTGATATGTAGCGTCTTCACCGTCAGTGAACCGATAATTTATTGGTTTAAATGTTGCGCTTATTGTTGCAACTCCATCACTAGGTAACGTAAATGTATTATTTGTAACTTCAATATTACCATTAGAACCATAAACCATTAGTGTATCTAATTCATAACCTTTATCAGAATTTGTAGTTATTGTTACTAATCCATCGTCATTCATTGTATATGTAATATTACCATGAATTGAATCTTCTACTGTAACCTTTGAAATTTGATATGGTTTTTCACGAGATCCATTTCCTAGCAACTTTATATTATCAGAATCTAATTCTATATTTACAACAGGGCGAACATCAAGTTTCCAATCTGGCATTACATAACTTAAATGATTACCAACATAAGTAATATAAGCATAATCATGAGTAGAATCACTATCAGAATCGGTGGTAGCAAAAGAATTTAATAACCAAAAATCTTTTCCTTTGCTCATTGTGACCATCCAATTAGTATCTCCACAAAAATCCATATTATGAAACTCATCTGTTACCGTTCCACATTGATCTACATTACTGTTTGCTCTAATATAATCACTAACTGTTGATAAACCAATTTTATTATGAATTTGCATATTTGATTCCTGTGATAATAAATCAGATATGGTACCACTATATAGTAATTGATAACTGATAGTACCGACATTATAAGAAGATTCTAATATAAGTTCTTTAGAAAAAGAATTCAAACTATTATAATATTCCCCATTTAAATCGATTAATAAAGGTGCATTAGAAAAATCTATGTCATTTTTATATTCCCAATTTTCTGAGAATTCTTTTTGTTCTTCTAATGGAGTCTCTTTCATAATTTTAAGATTACCATTTTCGATTGAAATAATTCTCCATAATTCATTGTTAAACTTAATATAATTATTTGGATTAGCTCCTTTATAAGTATATTTTTCTATTTCTTCATAGTTATCTATATATAAACCATCCCCTGTTGTTACAATTGGAATTTGTTTACCTCCAATTGTAATATCATTCAATAATAAATGTAGTGTACTATCTTTTTGGATACTATAATCCTGCAAAGCATTTCCATTTTCTAACTCTTTTCCAGCAAAAATTAATCTTTGCAGATAAGAGGCAATGCCTTCTTTGTCCTCAATTTTATTTTTTACATTTTCAATTTTATCCGTTGGTTCTACTTCTAACGTAATATGTTTACCCGTTAAGGTTTTTACAAATATTTGCATAGCATCTACTTTCAGAGGTACTACCAAAAACATAGCTATAAAAGCAACAAAAAACATTGCTTTAAACTTTTTATTTCTCACCATTTAAATACACTCCTATTTTATTATTTTAGTATAAGATGTAATCATTTCAATGTCAATTAAAAAAAAACAAGATAATATCTATTATCTTGTTTTCTTTCTCTATTTATTAGGATCTACTAAAATTTTTACCGCATCATCTGTTCCGGATGTTAATCTTTCATACGATTTTTGTACTTCTTCTAGACCTACGATGTCATCTACAAATTTCAAGATATCTATTTTCTTATCTGCAATTAAATCTATACATGTTTGGAATTCATCTTTTGTGTATCCGATGGCTCCTTTTAATGTTAATTCTTTCATAACTCCAACAATTGTTGGTATGGTTACTGTTCCAAGAGATACTCCTACTAGTACTACAGTACCACCTGGTTGTACGGTCATTAGTGATGTTCCTACGGCTGGAGAGTTACCACAGCACTCTACTACAACATCAAAACCTCCATTTGTTTTTTCCATTAATTTTTCTACCATTTTGGTATCTTTGGCATCAAACCATTCATCAGCAACACCTAATTTTATAGCTTTCTTACCACGGGCTGGATTCGTTTCTGATAAAGCAACATAGCTTGCTCCTTCCATTTTGGCAAACATAGCACTAACTAAACCTATAATTCCGCCACCGATAATTAATACTTTTGCTCCCACTTTGATATCTGCTAAATGGATAGCATGTAGACCTACTGCAGTTGGCTCTACCATTGCTCCCTCATTATCACTTACAGAATCTGGTAATTTCATAATCATATCGGGTCTTACTTTTGTTTCTTTCGTTAAAGCTCCAGGATTAGTTAAAGATAACCCTACAGCATAAGTCCAAGTGGATGGACAGTATTGTGGATTTCCGGAAAGGCAAGCTTCACAGTTACCACATGGTGAAATAGGAAGTCCAGTTACTCTGTCCCCTATTTTTAAATCTTTTCTAGAACCAGGATCTTTTACGATACCACTAAACTCATGTCCCATAACTAATCCAACTGGTTCTCCTGCTGTCCAATAATGAATATCAGATCCACAGATACCACATTTTTTTACTTCGATTACTACATTTTCGTGATCAATTTTTGGTTGTGGTAATTCTTTAATTTCAAACTCTTTTACCCCTTTTATCGCAACACATTTCATTTTTATTGCCTCCTATTATTACTTTTATCATACCATAAAATTAAAATAGTAGTTTCTTTTTTCTTCATTTTTTTCATTTTTTTACATATGATACATAGAAAGGATGTTTTTATGAAAATTTGTGTGTATGCCATTAGTAAAAATGAGGAGAAGTTTGTTCGTAGATGGGTAGATTCTATGAAGGAAGCAGATGAGATTTATGTTCTTGATACTGGTTCTACTGATAATACTGTTTCTTTATTTGAAGAATTGGGAGTTCATGTTAAAGTAGAAGTTATCGATCCATGGAGATTTGATGTTGCTCGAAATAAATCTTTAGAATTAGTTCCTGAGGATACAGATATTTGTGTTTGTACTGATTTAGATGAAGTGTTAGTTCCGGGATGGAGAGAAAAATTAGAGAAAGCCTGGCAACCTAATACTACCAGGTGTCAATATACTTATCATTGGAGTTTAGATGATAAAGATCAGCCGATTGTCAGTTTCTTTTTAAATCAGGCACACTCTAGGCATGGCTATCACTGGACACACCCTGTTCATGAAGTTTTAGAATATACTTTAGGAGATGAAGTGGTTGTCAGTTGTCCTGATATTGTCTTAAAACATTATCCTGACAGTCTAAAATCTAGAAGTAGTTATTTACCTTTGCTTGAACTTTCTGTAAAGGAAAATCCAGAAGATGATCGTAATATGCATTACTTAGGACGCGAGTACATGTATTATGAAATGTGGGAAAAATCTATTGAAACATTGAAAAAGCATTTAACATTAAAACGAGCTATTTGGAAAGACGAGCGAGCAGCATCTATGCGTTTTATTGGTCGTTGCTACAAAAATCTAGAGCAGTATGATGAGGCACGACGTTGGTATGATTTAGCAATGAAAGAAGCACCACATCTACGGGATGCTTTTATTGAAAAAGCTTTGTTAGAATATGAGTTAGAAAATTATGATAAAGTGGAAGATTTGTGTTTTCGAGCTTTAGAAATTAAGTCTCATGAACAAACTTATATCAATGAACCATTTAGTTGGGATAGTACTGTTTATGACTTATTATCTATTAGTGCCTATCATTTAGGAAGATTTTCTCAAGCTGTCTACTTTGTAGATATCGCTCTTACTTATTTACCTGGTGATGAGAGATTGTTAAATAATAGAAGAATTTTCAAAGAAAAAGAAAGCAATTAATTTTGCTTTCTAACTTTCTATATATAAGTCTATTTTTTTATCTTTATACCCTTCTAATATTTTATTCCAAATGACACTTTCTACATAGCGTCCTTTCTTAGGATGCATTAAATATCTTATCGTTAACTCTATGTGATTATCTACAATCTTTGTATAAATCGTTGGATCATATTTATTAAAGTATACTCTATTTGTTGTATTGATATCATTTATCTGACTTTTCATTTTTTTAGGAATATTTTTTATTATCTCTATATTATTTACAATTTTATATAACTCTTGTTTATTTTTTACAAGGTCACAATCTAGGGTTAGTTTTACTGTTAATTCATCCCAAATATATTTGAATCCTTTATTTAAATTTCTTACTGGCTCTGCGAATACAATAGAATTGGGAAAAGTTACAATTACACCTGTCGATTGTCCATTTTCTTCTTTTGTAGAAATTTCTAGCACTTCAAAATTTAGTGAAGAAATATTCATGACATCTCCTCTAATTCCTTTTACTTCTATTCTATCTTCTACTTGGAATGGTTTTTTCATCTTAATATAGATTCCACAGAAAAAGTTTAGAATAAGTTCACGTAATGCGATTGTCATTGCAGCAGAAGTAACACTAATCAATGTCATTAAACTTTGAATATATTCATTCCATATGAATAGTAAAAAAACTACTTCTACTATATTTAAAATAATTTGAATTGTTTGATTAATTAAATATTCTTTTCTTCCTTCTATTTTTTTCTGAATGGTTCTTCTACCAATTTTTTTGAAGAATGAAAATAGTAGAACAACAATAGTGGTGGATAAAATTAGAGAAATATAAGTTTCATTAATTGTGGTTAAATCGCTTAGATACCTACAAAATCTATCAAAGAATTCCATGTTACTCCTCCTCCCATGGTCTATCATTATATCATTTTTTGTTATATTTTTGAAGTAATCTATTTAAATGTATGCTATACTAGACATATTGTTTACAGATATGGAGGGATTTTCATGGTTATTGGCGTTATTGGGGCTTTTGATGAAGAAGTGGAAAAATTTATAGAAATGTTTCAGTTAAAAAAAGAAGATAATACAATTTGGGATGTTTATTTAGGCGATTTTAACAATAAACATCTGGTTGTTTGTCGCTCTGGTATTGGTAAAGTAAATAGTGGCGCTATGACACAGTATCTAATTGATCATTATAAAGTAGATTTAGTTATTAATTCAGGGTGTGCCGGAAGTTTACTTAGTAAGGTTAAGATTATGGATGTAGTATTGAGTAGTTATGTTACCTATCATGATTTTAGACCAACTCGTATTATGGAATATAGTGTTCCTGAGCTTGGAAAAGTTAGTGCTTCTACTAGACTCATTCATATAGCAGAAGATGCTTTAAAAAAATTAGAAGTTGATAATTATTATATTGCTCCTATTGCAAGTGGTGACTCATTTGTTACAGATGAAGTAATGAGAGATGCTATTTATAAAGCAACTGGTGCTTATGCTGTTGATATGGAAAGTGCATCTATTGGACATATTTGCAAATTAAATCATATTCCCTTTTTATCACTTAGAACAATTTCTGATTTTTCTGATGGGAATGATGATTTTGAAGTGATTGCTGCTTATAAATCTAGTCAACTTGTTAAAGCAATGATTGAAGCATTATAAAAAGATAGTTTTTTTACTATCTTTTTTCTTTATTGTAATCTCACCAGCACCACTTTAATTATATTTTTTATTAAATTTAAAATGTTAGGTATCTTATCCAAAAGTTTGTTTATAATAGAACTTAATAAAATATTGTAGTTGTATGATGGTAAGGAGTTATATTTTTCTTTCTTTTTCCCATCTGCCAAATAACATTATCTAATTCTACAGAATTAATTTTTATTCCTTTATCTTCTAATCTTTTTCGAATTGCTTCTAATACATAAAGCATATTTGCCCTAATTTCAATTTCCATATCACTATCATGCTCTAATTCTACTTCTTTATCCACAATATCCGTCAATGTTTCATTGTATTCTAAAATCCCATATGCTCTTAAAGTTCTAGGTATGCCATAATCAGCACAGCCTGTTAAATTATCAACATTTCCTATATTATTATGTATTGTTGGTGACATATAATACAAATCATTAACAAGCAAAGTCGCACGTTTATTAAACTCTATCCTTTTTCCTTTATAGTTACTACTATCATCAAAATACTTAAATTCTGATACAATGTATTTTAATAAATCAATATCTGACTTCTTATTAAATAATTTGTCAAAAAACTTTTGACCTTTTTTATATATAATATTAACTGTATCTTTAAATAAATTATATCTCAAGTCGATTAATGATATTTTACTATTAGATGAATAAAATAATTTTTCAAATTTTTCTTTTGTTAGGTTATGTAAAAAATCAATATTTAAAAAATCCTTATTTGATTCTACTTCTTTTATAATCGAATAAAATAGTGCTTCTGAGCCTTTTATTATGTTTCCTTTATATTCAATCTGAAACTTTGGTTTTTGCCAGAAACAAAAGTTAAGACTTTCTATTATAAAGGCTAACATTATTCTTTTTCTTTCACTTAAGTTTAAAGAAGTAAAACTATACCAATGTTGATAATCTGTTTTTTCTAAATTACTTATAAAATCTTCTAATTTAGTATAATTAATTTTTACATAATTGCTATTTTCTACAACATATTTTAATTGAGATTTTACCTTCATACTTTCTCTCCTTTTATTTTCCAAATATAGGAGTAGTCCTTTTTTATATGACTATAACCTGGTTCTTCTGGATGAGGTTTACCATTTCTGCAAGTTTCTATATGACTTAAGTTATAATATACGGAAGTCGAAAGCATTGCATCATTTCCATCTTTCTCGCCAAAGGATGTTTTTTGCCAGCCAAACAATTCCATATGATTTCTTAACCAGCGATCATGAGTAATTAGTTTTTATCTGTTTCTTGTTGAGGTTCTATTCCATCAATTCTATATGGAGTTGGAGCTGTATATATTAAATCATTTTTTCTTTCTTCAATGGAATTTATTATATCACATATTTTTACTTTAGTTTGATGAAATATTTCTAAAGAAAAAGATAGCTATTCGTTTGCTATCTTCTTTAGTTCATTAAATAAGAACTCTTTCGCTTTTTCATCTTGTTCTTCCTGAATTTGTTTGGCTAAAGATTTTAATTTTAATTTTTTCTTCTCGTCCATCTCTAAGTAGTCTAATTGTTCTAGGAATTCTTCAATCATTTCGTTGATGGTCATTTCTTCTTCATCTTCTTTTTCTAACATATCTTTTAGAATTCCTGTTTTTTCTAATTCTTCTTCTGACATAAACTACTCCCCTTTACATCTATTATTATATCATAGATGTTGGATGATTGCACCTTTTCCATTTTTGCAAGTAATTTGAGCTATACTTCCATTGATAATAGTCATCTTTGGTGGAACATGTCCTATATCGGCATTAAATATTATTGGTAAGTCTTCAAATGTTCTTTTTAGGGCATCTTGATAAGTAAAATCTTCATAAAAATTTTTAGGGATTGCCACTCTTCCTACGATAATTCCTTTTATATATCTAAACCATCCTGCTTCTTTCATTTGAAATAAAGTTCGATAGAAGACTTCTGCTGATAAATCAAAAATATCAAAATACCAAATAATACCATCCTCTTTATATTTTTCTATAAAGTCTTGCGTATAGTCATACGGTGTACCTAATAGGTCTTTTAGACAATCTAGGCACCCACCGATAATTCTTCCTGTAATATCGACCTCTCCATTTAGTGCTTCCCAGTAGACTTTTTCAGTTAGATTATACCCGTCTGTCGTAGCGAGCCACTCTTTTTGATAATAAGGAAAACTATATTGTTTTACTATATTTCCTGATAAAATTTCTAGATTATTTTTTAAGCACTCGTGAATATTTGTCTGATCAAAACTTCCCGCATTGCAGCCATAAATAGTTGCGATATCTAGTTTTGTAGTGGTGATATAAAGTAGATAAGTTGGATCAGAATATCCCATGATCCATTTTGAATTTTCTTTGATATGATTCCAATCGATAAATGGTAACATGTCTATTAGAAAATCTCCTCCACTGGCGCAAATAATCAGTTTTACATTTTTATCTGTTATCAGTTCATCTAATTCTTGAGTTCTTTTTTTACTAGTTGTAGAAACAAATCCTTTATTTCTGGTACTTGTTGTTTCTTTTATTTTATACCCATGGTTTTTTAGTGTTGTAAGAGATTTTTCAAAGGAGGGAATGTCATCTCCTACTCCAGCAGATGGAGCGGTAATTCCAATGATATCCTTTTCTTTTAGAAAACTAGGATACTGCATGACGGTTTCCTTTCTTATCTAAAATAGAATTGATAACTAGTAAAACGATACTTGCTATTAACATAATAGCTGAAGTTATTATGATTGGGGTTGCTGATACAGCACTCATTCCTTCCAGAGATGCCATCGCAAGATTTAAAACTAGAGCCATACACCCTCCAATTAATGCTGTAAAAACAGCTGAAATGATACCAGCGATTGCAATATTTACAATCCATTTATAATATGGTTTCTTTAATAAAGCAATGATTATTATAGAAATCACCGTTATGATTACCAAGGCAATCATAAAATTTTCAGAAGTTATATTGTTATAACTATCTATCATTGTTTGACTTTCTTCCGGCATTTCTTGTTTTGCTTCTGTAATTATTTGTTTATAAGTCTCATTTAAATCTTCATTTTGAATCATTTCATCTATTGCAGTATCAATTTCTTCTTCTGTTAATTCATGTCCTGATGCTTCTTCTATCGTAGCTTTATTTTCTAATATAAATGTTCTTAAATCTTCTTCAAAATTTACGTCTTCAATATTATCTTCTGATAAGTCTCTGATTATTTTCTCACTATATTTATCTACTAATTCGTCTACTTGCTCATTGTTTTGTAAATTTTCTTCTAACTTATTCAATTCTTCTTCTGACAATTCTGGAAAGCTTTCTTCAAATCGTTCAGTCATTTGTCTTGTGATTTCTTCCTTTCCGTAATTTCCTATAATTTCTTGGTTAACTGTTTGTTCTGCATAGATGATAGTTGGTATTAAAGTAAATGTAAATACTAATACCGTAGTTAAAATTCCTCTAATAAATGTTTTCATAGTTTTCTCCTTTTCTTTTATTATAACACAGTCATTTATTCTTTTTATCTAATTATTGGTTATGTATTTTTATTTAAGGTAATTTTATACTTTTAAAAGAAGTAAAAGGGCTATAAAAATTGCTAAGACTCCTCCTATTATAAACATAGTTGAGACAATTTCTGGTACATAATTTTTAATATATGCTTCTTTTGGATTTTCTTTATTATAATATACTGTTTTTTTCTTTTGTTTTAAAAATAAACTTAGAATTCCTCCATATCCCACGGTTGATGGAATTTGATATGCTTTTTCATTTATTTTATATTCTATGGTAGGATATCTTGACCACCCTGTTTTACTTTCTCTCATCTTTAATTTATTATCTATCATTATCCCTTTACATTTTTCTAAACATTTTCCGTGTTCTTTTTTTCTTATTTTATTTGTTGTTTTTAATATTACTATTCCTATTGCGATAGCTTCTAGACCTGTTATTAATGTTTGAATTATACCATTTTCGATATATTTGTTTTTTATGCAAAGACTGATTATTACTATTATTATCGCATTGATACAGATTATGATAAAAGTAATAATTGCTAACTTAGATTCTTCTGGGATTTTACTTTCCTTCATATGTTTTTTCTCCTTTCCTTTTTCAGTTAAGATTCTTAATTTTTCTATTTTTTTAGCTGAGAGGGGCTTGATATGTTTTTTGAGGTGCTACTCCCCTTCTTCTGCTTCTAGAAATATTTCTTTTACTACTCGTAATACTATATTTTTATTCAAGTAAATCACCTCTTTTAATTTCTTCTTGGGCTTTTTTTATTCCTTTTTCTATTATTTGATTTACTTCTTTACCGTAGATACTTTTCACACTATTATAGGCAAACATGCATATTGTCATTGGTCCAACAGCTCCTGTAGGTGGTGTAATTAAAAAAACTTTCTGATAGATATTTTTAAAATCTACATCTCCTACTGTTTTACCTTCTTTATTTTTATGTACTCCAACATCTATTACAATTGTTTGATCTTTTATAAACTCTTCCGTGATATATTCTTGCTTATTTATTGCGACTATTACTATATCACAGTCTTTTGTTATTTCTTTTAGATTTTTTGTTTGGGAGTGGCATATAATAGGAAAAGCATTTTCTTTTATCATTAACTGTTCTAGAGGTTTTCCTACAATATTACTACGGTTTAAGATAGCTACTTTTTTGTTTTTTAGAGGGACATTGTAAGATTTTAGAAGCGTTTCTATACCTAATGCTGTACAAGGTATTAGGGTATCTTTCTTTTCTTTTAATTCTTTTATTGAAGTTGTTGTTAATCCATCAATATCTTTTTTAGGAGCTATTAAATCCAATATTTCTCTTTCTTTTTCTTTTAGTTTTTCTGGTAGTGGTAATTGAATCATAATACCTGTTACTGTAGTATCTTTGTTCAATCTTTCTATGTAGTCTCGTAGTTCAATATAAGTAATCCTATCGAAATGTTTACTAATAAATTTAATTTTTGTCTTTGAAGTAATAATTTTTTCTTTTCTTTTGGAATATATTTTTCCACCAAAATCTTCTCCAATGGAAATATCTACTACGGTAGGTAATTGTTGTTTTCTTTCTAAATACTTATTTAATTCCTCATATAAGATTTCACTTACTAGACTTCCATCTATGTTTTTATTCATTTTCTTATCCTTACCTCTTGTGATAATTCTTTTGATGCCTCTAATTTATTACTATATTCTTCCATAATAGAATCAAATTCTAATCCGCCATAGTAAAAATCCATTTCTATATGACAGTTTTTCTCTTTTGTGTCTGGGAATATACTTATGGCATCCATTCCTTTTCTACTGATTGGTGGCATACTTTTTATTT
>CALVKW010000015.1 GCA_944333345.1 uncultured Bacilli bacterium
ATGCTCTGTCATAACGACAAGTATAAAATTTCGTGATAATTATCACCTCCTACTTTATCATTCGAAAAAAGTAGAAGGTTTCCATAAAAAAAGAATTAAAAATTTATTTAATTCTTTTCCTTAAAGATTTTTATGTTACTAATTACCTAGTGCATATCCACCATCAATGTTAATTACTTGTCCTGTGATGAAATTTGCTTTATCTGATGCTAAAAAAGCTGCTAATTCTGCCACTTCTTCTGGTTCTCCAAGTCTTTTCATTGGTGTATTTTCACATACCCAGGATATTAGTTCTTCTCCAGCTCTTGCTGTCATTTCGGTTGCGATGTTTCCTGGCGAGATGGCATTTACTGTAATACTTGGGGCAAATTCCTTTGCCAATGATTTTGTTATGTTTATTACTGCAGCTTTTGCTGCTCCATAAGCTAATACCCCTGCGGCACCATTTTCTCCTACTGTAGATGCTATATTTACAATATGTGTTACTTTTTCTTTATTCAATAGTGGCTTTAAATAATAAATGCAGTTATGTACTCCTTTTACATTGATATCTAAGGTTTTATTAAAATCTTCGTCACTTATTTTATCCCAGTTTCCAGGACGTAGGATTGCTCCGGCATTATTTATTAATACATCAATACCGTCATAGTTTTTACTAATTTCTTCGGCCATCTTCTTTACTTCTTCTCTTTTTGATACATCGGCTTTGATTATCATTCCCTTAGTATACTTATTTACCTTTTCTAAAGTATCTTTAGCATCACTTTCGCTTTGATTATAATTAATTACTACTTCATATCCTTCTTCCGCAAGTTTTATAGCAATGCTTTTTCCTATTCCTCTACTCGCTCCTGTAACCACGGCTACTTTTTTCATATTTTTTCTCCTTTTTTTCTTGATTATATCATATACTATATCTAATATGGAATATAGAACTGGCCATATGATATAACCTATAATAATTAGACTAAATGGAAAATTAACTATACATGACCATCCTATTCTTATTAAGTCTGTAATTGTAAATAATATAAATTCATTAAATATAAAGATGCAAAATAAAAATATAAATGCTACTACATATCCATGATGTATTTTTTTACAACTTGTTAAATCTTGTTTTAAAAATTTATTCCAAATAAACATATATAGTAGGATATAAAATATTAGGCACCCACTAAAAATATATTGGTTAATATTATAATTTGCCATAGATAGACCAAACCCTGCAGTACTCGTTGTTTCTAGTTTTTTAGCATCAAAATAGGATAAATTAAATATTATAAAACTAATTATATTAAATACTAACATATGGAGAATTGTCTTAAAAATGATTTTTACTCCTTCATTTTTTCTTGTTGAAGTCATGAAAATTACTCCTTTTTTATTATTCTTTGGTTGCTGTTTCTAGCAATCTTATCATTTTATTATCTAAATTGATTTCCACTTCTATTCCTAATGGGAGGATGCCTGTTGGATAGGCATGTCCTATATTGATATTATAAAGTACTG
The DNA here is from genome assembly GCA_944333345.1 of uncultured Bacilli bacterium. GTDB lineage: Bacteria > Bacillota_I > Bacilli_A > RF39 > UBA660 > Faecimonas. The sequence continues at coordinate 1,513 of CALVKW010000015.1, forward strand.
GTAAATCTTCTTTGTGATATTCTTTTAATACTTTTTTATATACCTCTTTATATTCTTCATAATATTTTTCATCTTGAGGTTTCCCAATAATAATTCCTTTTATTTCATCTAATATTCCTTCTGCTCCTAGATTTCTTAAATAATATGTTAAATAGTTTGGTGGTAGTTTATCTTCACTGGTTTCTATTAATAATATTTTATCTTTCCATTCCTCTTGTTTGGGCCAAATAGTTGTTCCAATTATCATAGGAAATACATCGATACAACCTCCTAGAATTTGTCCAGTGATTTTTCCTGTTCCTTGTAATACTTCATATCCATGTTCTTCTTTGATTAAGGTCTTCTCTATGTTTTTATTTTCTTCTTTCCATGGAATAAAATCCTTTGACCAAGTAGGACTTGATTTTATTTCTAAGTTTTTCGAATCTTTAAAAAGAATATTTTTTACAGCTTCTTTGGTATAATCAAACATTTTTACATATTCTCCAAATTCACACATTACGCTTGGACCATAGAAGGATATTAAACCTGCTTTATTCATCATAAAATGATTTACTGTGGTATCGGAATATCCCATAAATATTTTAGGATTTTCTCTAATTATTTTAAAATCGATGTATGGCAATATGCGTATTGTGTCTTCTCCACCGATGGCACAAAATATGGCTTTGATTGTTTTGTCTTGAAAAGCTGACATTAAATCTTTTGCACGTAATTCTGGATGCTCATATACAAATTCTGTTCCTTTTAAGGCATTAGGCATTGGAATCACTTCAAGGCCAAAATCATTTTCTAATCTTTCTTTTGCAATATAATATTTATGAATAAGATTTTTATCGCCTAGTCCTCCCCAGGATAAGCTAACAATAGCGATTTTGTCATTTGTATCCAATCTTTTTGGTTTTAACATATTTTCTCCTTTTTTACCATAATTTTATGGATTCTATAGTTTTATGCCTTATTTCGTTTATTTCGAACTAAATCAATAATTGGGAAAATTAGTTGATAAATAAGCATTATTAAATAGGTTTCCTCAACGGGAAAATTAGAAATATAACCCCAATTTACTTTTAAAAGCATTGTAAATATTATTGTTATGAATTCAATAATGATAAATATGCAAAATAGAATAATAAAGATGATTATATATTTCTTATCATTTTGGTAAAGTTTTTTTAAATCCTGTTTTAAATATTCTTGCCAGAAAAAGGTATAGGATAATATGGAAATTGATATACATATTATAAATATTAAAATATTTATTTCATATATACCTTTACTAAATAAACCCTCACTTATTCCTTTTTTTTCTGTATTGAAAAATGATAAATTAAACATTATAAAACTAATTATATTAAATATTAACATATGGAGAATTGTTTTAAAAATGATTTTTATTCCTTCTTTTTGTTTTAACATATTTTCTCCTTTTATACTTGTAAATCTTTTTCATATAAATTTTTATAAAATTTGCATGTTTTTAATAAGTTTTTGTGAGTACCTTCCGCAATGATTTTTCCATCATCTACGACAAATATCTTATCACAATCGATTACTGTTGATAATCTGTGAGCAACAATTAATATTGTATATTCTCCTTGTAAGTTAGCAATGGCTTTTTGTATTTCGCTTTGAGTTTCATTATCTAGCGCACTAGTTGCTTCATCAAATAAAATGATTTCTGTTTCTGTTAATAGAGCTCTAGCAATCGCTAGTCGTTGTTTTTGACCTCCAGATAATATTACCCCGTTTTCCCCTACTAGAGTATCATATTGTTCTGGTAAAGACATAATGTACTCATCAATGCATGCCAATTTACAAGCGTTTCTAATTTCTTCCATCGTAGCGTTACTTTTTGCGAGTTTTAGATTTTCTTTTATAGTAAAATTAAAAATATATGGATTTTGTGTAATGATTGACATATTATTTCTTATCGTATTACGATTTAAATCATTAATATTATTATGATCTAATTCTATTTTTCCAGAATCAATATGATATAGTCTAGAAATTAAATTAAATATGGTTGTTTTTCCAGAGCCGCTTTTTCCAACAAATGCTACTTTTTTGTTTGGTTCTATTTCGAATGACATATTTTTAATAATTTTATTTTCTGGTTGATAAGAGAAATTTACGTTTTCAAATTTAATATTTCCATTTAATTTTTTTATTTCTTTTGTACCAAATTTTTCTTTTTCAAAAGTATTGTCTTCTATTACCTCGTAGATTCTATCTGAAGCTACTGTAAATTTTTTGTTATATTCTAATAGTTGAGCAATACCCATTAGTAGATTTTTTACTTTTGTTTGATAATTATAAATAATTACGAATGTTGGGATTGTTAATAAGTTTTTACTATATAAGAAGCATCCAAGGATGATGAAAAGGAAGTCTGTAATTGCTCTCATATTATTTTCAAAATAGGTGTAAAGGCCTCTAATACGTAGTGCTTTTACTTCTTCATCCGATGTTTCAATGATTCTTTTTGAAGTTTGATTTAGAATTGTATTTGAGGCATTTAATGCTTTAATATCTCTAATTCCCCTTACTAGTTCACTGGTAAGTCCTGTTTTCTTTTCTTGTAGTTTCTTTACTTTTCTTTCTACTTGATATTGTTTATTAAGTCGTTTTTGCATAATTAGAAAAATACTTAGTGATGTGATTATTGCATAGATAAATAAATATTTATTTAATATTAATATGGTAACTAATACCCCTATGTTTGATATTACATAAGAGGTCCAGTAAGTATATTCCATAAACATTGCAGAAATGTCCTGGGTATCTTTATTTAATCTATCAATAAATATGCCGGATCCTGCTTTATCTATTTCTTTTACTTCTAATTTTAGTGTTTCTCTAGCGATGGCTATTTGTAAATTTACTAATGTTTTTTGATATATTTTTTGATATAAGAAAAATTTAAAATAATACATAATATATAAAATAATTTCTATTCCAAAAACTGCTAATGCCGATAGAATTAATTGGTTGATTGCTTTATCTGTGATGTCTAGAATAATTTGTGCTGTAAATATAGGAATGATTGCGCCGATAATTCCTTCTATAATACTTACAGTTGCATATCCTATTAAATTCTTTTTACATCCTTTTATATAGCTCCATGTTTTCTTTATATTTTTCAATAAACTAGATTTTTTACTCATACTACTTCCTCCTACAACATTTCCATTGTAGCATATTTTCTATTCTTTTTCTATTAATTGGGATAGTAAATCAATATCTTTTTGTAATATTTGGAAACCTTGGTCAATTATTTTAGAGTTTGAAAAATCAATATGTAGAAGTTTTATTAGTTCTAGTGAATAGTTATTACTACCACTGGATAGGAAGTTGATATATTCTTTTTTCGTCAATGTGTTATCATAAAGAAATGCATTTACCACAGTACTTGCCATTAATAATCCAGTTGCATATTTATAAGGATAATAACAAAAACGATATAGATGACCAATTCTTGTCCAACTAACACTTTCTATATCATCATATATTATATCTTCTCCATAGTATTTTTTTATTATATTTATATATTTCTTTGATAGTATTTCTGAAGATAAGTTATCTTTTTCTTTGATACTATATAGTTCTTGTTCTAACTCCGTATACATAGTTTGTTTAAATACAGAAGTAATATAGTTTTCTATTTCTTTACTTAAATAAAATATTTTTTCTTCTTTGGTTTTTGCATTTTCTAATAGATAGCGATTTAGTAATATTTCATTTACGATGGATGCTATCTCTCCTATAAATACTGTACTATCTTCGTAAAAATAAGTTTGTTTTTTCATGGAAAAGTAATAATTTACGATGTGGCCCAATTCATGAATTAAGTTTTTTATATCTACATAGGATCCTTTGAAATTAAGGAATGAATAGGTATGCCAAGAAAAGATAAGTCCTTGATACTTGTTTTCTTCTACTTCGGCGTCAATATGTCCATCTAATAGTATTTCTACTGCTTTTAAATATTCTTCTCCTAAAGGCTTTAACGTTTCTTTTATGATGTCTATACTTTCTTCTAATGTATATTTTTTTGATATTTTAAAATCAAGTGGTACATTTAAATCGTATAGATGAGGAGATTTTTCCTTTAAAAGAGAGGCTTTTATTTTAAAATATTTTTGAATAAGAGGAATATTTTTTGTTACTGAATCAATTAATGTTTTGATTACTTGTTTATCGATATTTTCTTCAAATAATTCTTGTTCTAAAACAGAAGAATATTTTTTTATTTTTGCGTTTTCCGTTCTATATTTATAAATTGTATCTAAAATATTAGCGTACTCTTCTTTTTTCTCTTGGTAAGCTTTATTAATGCTTAGATATGCTTTTTTTCTTGTTTTTTTATCTCTTGATTGTAAGTATTTAGCATAATTTATTGGTGTTAATTCTATTTTCTTATTATTAATTATTATCTCTTTATATTTTATGTTTTGAATTAAAGAATTATAGTCTGTGATTTTTTTGTTAATAGCCTTTATGTTTTCTTTTACTATTTTATTTTTTTCTTCTGGAATATTATGTTCTTGCATACGGAATAAGTTTCTTAAATAAAACTTATATTGTCTTAATGCGTCTAGTTTCTTTAACCATTCCATTACTTTTTCTTTTCCAAGTTTTAAAATTTTTTCATCTATCCATTGTAATTTTAAATCCACTTCATTATTAAATTCTTCTGCTTTTGTCTTGAGAATGATTGTATTATTATCATTTATATTTTTATAATACCGAAGAGATCCATAAACTAGTAATTTGTTGCTTTCTTCTTTTATTTTTTCTTTTTCTTCTAATAATTTTAATAAAAGAGTCTCATTTAAAACTTTATTTTTCTCTTGTTTTAAAGTATTAAGTTTTCGGTTAATTTTTTCTATATTTTTATCAAAAGTTTTTTCATCTTTGATTAATGTTGTTAAATCCCATTGTAATCGTTTCATGTTATCACCTATAATTTTATATTTTTAATTTTGACCTTTCCTGGGGCTTTTTTGTTCTGATTTCTATTGTGAATATATTCCGATTATCCTCTGGATACTCTTTTGACATTTTTATTGCATAAAGGGGGGATTCTTTGATATAAATTTATAATTTTTATTCCTGTTTTCTTTTTGCGTAGTTAGTTATTAAATGTGGATATCTTTGAGGAATTTGACTAACTATTAATGAAGTCACTTCGGCATCCGATAAATTCTCATTTTCTGATTTTAAATTCATTAAATCGGGAATTATTTCTCCTAAATAGGGGAAATTTGCCGTTAGTTCTTCTGGTACTTCCCAATTGTTATAATTAAATACTGTATACACTCTTTTGCTATCTAATAAAATATAATCACCATTCTTTAATATCTCTGTTATATCATAACGCCTTGTTATTTGGCCGCTATCAAATTTTTCACATATTATCTTTGTGTTTTTAGGAGTTGTAATTAGGCAGATGTTTTCGTAGTCTGTTACCGGTACTGGTATTTGCGTGTCCAATACTATAGAAAGACTCGGATTTAACTCTACATGGGTGTATGCTAACTCAAATGTTGTTCTTAGGTATCTTTTTTGTTCTATGATAGATACTGTATCCGATAAAAAACTTGCTATTGCTTCAAAATCGAATGTCGCTATGCTATTTAACTTTTGACTTAATTTCTCAATTGTTTGATTGTTTGCTTTTATTTGTCCTCGCATCTCTTTTTTTTGTAATTTACATTTTTTTATTTCACGGAAAACTAAGAATAGGATTCTTTTCCAACTTTCTTTTGATGCTGCTTGCAATTTTTCTTTTAGCAACTCTGTTTTATTGCTTTTTTCTTGAATCTCATCGATTATTTTTATTATGCCATTTTTACTATTTATTTCCATCTCTCATTCCTCTTTCTTACATTTTATTATTTTTTCTCTATGCGATATTAAATGTTTTCCCTTCTTCTATCGTAAATGCTTGCTATATTTTTTTAACATAAAATATCTCTTTTTTTCAATATATCATACAATTGTAATTTAATGTACTGTTTTTTAATATAAAGTAAAAGATATTTAAATAATTATGGAAAATATAATCTTTTAAATGTTATTACTACATTATTTTGCAAGACATATAATCATTTTGCTACCTTATTTCTTTTTCATTTTTTTAGCCACTCCTTCCTATTATTAATGCTTACAAGTGATATATCTATGATTTAAAGAATGGGCATTTTGTGTTTTTTCGTTGTGGATTGCTTATCGCAAAAAATTATGTTTGATAAATATTGGAATGGCGTATTTTTCTCTTTTCTAATCAAAATGGACCGTAGATTGAAAAAACTCCTGATGGAGTTTTTCTTATTTTAGATGACTGTTATCATCATTTGTTTAGTTTTTATGTTTTAGATGATAACCTAGTCCGGCAATTCCTATTAAGGAAGTTATGAATAAAATTACATAATTTATAATGTTATCTCCGGTTTCTGGAGACTCTATCTTATCTTGTGTAGCAGGTGTAGAGTCTTTTTCTACAAATTCAATGTAGACATCTCTTGTAATTGTGTTATAGTGTGTGCTATCCTCTGGCGTATAAATTGCTTCATAGTATCCAGTTTTTGTTACTGCTTCGTCTGGACTTTTCCATTTCCAACCTTCAGGTAGAGGAATGTTTGCTAGAACTAAGTTATTTTCTTTTTCTAAGATAATATCATTTGGTGTTGCAACAGAAGGATTTGCTTTTTCTACTTCTATTGTTATTTCAATATCATCTACACTATTGTAATTTGGATTTGACGGACGATATACTGCTTTATATGTGAATGTTCCAATTTCATTTAACTTTCCTACTTCTTCTAAATAGAAACCGTCTGGTAATTTGATATTTTCTAAATTCGTTCCATAAGGGACTGTTATTTTTACAGGCTTTTCTATGACGGGATCTTTTTTATTAACTTTTAGTGTTAAAGTTGGATTTAGGTTTTGATCACTATAGTCATAGTTGGTTGCATCCTCTGGAGTATAAGTTGCTTTATAGCCATTGTTATCCACAGTTGGTACAATGCTTGGATTATCCCAAGTCCATCCTTCTGGTAGAGAAATATTAGCTAACGTTAAATTTTCATCATAAGTTATTTCTTGTAGTGTTGGAATAGTAATTGTTTCTCCCTTTTTCTTATTTACTTGAACTGTAATTTCTATGTTAGTTACAATTGCAAAATTATTGGTATCAGCTGGTGTAAATGTGGCGGTATATGTATGTTTTCCAACTGATGAAAGGACTTGTTTTTCATTATCCCAGGTAAAGCCTTCTGGTAATTTTACAGACTCTAATGTGTCTTGATAAGTGGCAGTTAGATTAGTTGGTATTTCAAATTCTGGAAGGGCTTTTCCGACTTCCACTGTTACTTCTACATCAGATACTGTTTTATAGTTTGTTGTATCATTTGGAATAAATGTTGCAGTAAATGTATGCGTTCCTACCTCACCCACTGATTCTTTTTCGTTATTCCATACAAATTTACCATTTGATAATTCTGGTAATTTTACTTCTTCTAGTAATTGTCCAGCATTTGCAACTACTATTGGTTTTGTAAATATTGGAGTTTTTTGAGCTACTTTTAATGTTAAAGTAGGATTTAAATCTAGACCAGTATAGTCATAATTATTTGTGTCAGTTGGTGTATAAGTTGCTTTATATCCATTATTATCTACACTTGGTACGGTGTTTGGATTATCCCATCTCCAACCTTCTGGTAGAGAAATACTTGCTAATGTATTGTTTTCATCATATACAATTTCATTTAGTGTTGGCAAAGTAATGGAATCTACTTTTTTCTTATTTACTATTACTGTTACTTTGATACCAGTTACCTTTTCATAATTTTTTTCATCCCTTGGAATAAATGTTACTGTAAATGTGTGAATCCCTGCCTCTCCTACTGATGTTGTTAATAAATCTTCCCATTCATAAGTACCATTAGATGATGTAGGTAAACTAATATCTCCAAGAGTATCTCCATAAGTAGCCGTTAAGTCTTCTAATTCTGTAATAGATGGATTTGCTTTTTCTACTTTAATTTCCACTTCTACTTCCACTGTTTTGTAATTATTGGTATCACTTGGAGTAAATATAGCTATATGAGTATTTATTCCTACTTCTCCTACTTCTTTTGTTTCGTCTTTCCAAGCCCATCCTTCTGGTAATAATACATCTTTTAAAGTGTCATTGTACTTTGCTGTTAAATTACTTGGCTCTATATATTCTGGATTTGCTTTTTCTACTTTTATTGTTACTTCAATATTTTCTATAGTATTATAATTTTCTGTATCCTTTGGAGTAAAAGTAACATAATGAGCTTGAGTTCCTACTTCTCCTACTTTTATAGAATCATCTACCCAAGTAAATGTCCCATTATCACTTGTAGGTAAAACTACCTCTTTTAATGTTTGATTATAACAAGCTTTTAGTCCTGATGGTACTTCGTATGTTGGATTTGCTTTTTCTACTTTTATTGTTACTTCAAAAGTTACTGTACGGTAATTATTATCCTTTGGAGTATAGATTACTTCAAAGGGATTTTCTCCTACCTTTCCTACTTTAGTTTCATCGTCTAAAACAAACTTATAAGTTCCGCTTTCAGTTACAGGCAAAGTAATATCTGCTAATGTATCTCCATAAGTTGCGGTTAAATTATTTGGTACTTCGTAGTCTGGTGTTGCAGCACCTACTTCTACTGGTATCTCAATGTCTTTTACAACTTCATAGTTATTAGTATCCGGTGGTGTGTAAGTTGCCAGATGGTAATTAGTTCCTACGTTTCCTACTGATTCTTTAGGATTTTGCCATGTAAATTCAGTTGGTAGTGATACATCTTCTAAAGTATCGTTAAAGCCGGCTTTCAAGTCATTTGGAATTTCATATTTTGGAATTGCTTTCTTTACTTTAATTATTACTGGAATACTTTCTACCTTGGTATAATTATCATCGTTTGGAATGAAAGTTACTGTAAAATTCCCTTCATTTGTTCCAGCATTTCCAACACTTTCCGTTAATAATTGTTCGAACTCGTAAGTTCCATTTTCGTGTGTTGGCAAAGTAATATCTGCCAATGTGTCTCCATAAGTTGCTTCTACTGTGATAGCATCCATATCTGGAGTTTGTTGTTTTACATTTATTTCTATTTCAAAATCTGTAATCTTTGAATAAGTTGAATCATTAGGTGTAAAGGTTACTTTAAATTTATGGGTACCTACATCACCTACTGGTGTTGATAAATCATCATTGAAACTATATTTTCCATAAGCAGAGTTTGGAATTGATAAGTCTCCTAGTGTCTGTCCATAAGTTGCGTTAAGGCTATCAGGTGCACCTGTCACTAGTACAGAAAACTGATCTTCTACACCTTGAATAGAGGCTTTTATGATATAGATTGAATTTCTTGTAAATGATGGATAAGAAAGCATATCTTTTGTCATTGGAACTGTTTCTGATGAACCATCAGCATAAGTGATTGCTACTTCTTCTCCATCAATTTCTAAATCGTCTCCTATTTTATAGGAATTTTTATGAACATTTAATATTTTAACTGACGTTACTTCTTTTTCTGCTATTTCTAAGTCTGCCATTCCAGCGACATAAGCAGCTCTTCCGTTATAATAGATTCCTATATAACTTCCTTCATCTTCTTTTGTTAAGGAATCAAAGTTAAAATATACGCGATATGCACCTGTTGTGGTTTCTTCATCGCTTTGATCAAATCTTAATGTAGGTGTTCCGTTTACAATTTGATATAATTCATAGTTTAGTGAACTTGAAGGACTTGTTGATAGCACTCCCATTTCAAAGCGCCCTGATTGTCCTAACACTGGATTATCATCATTAAATGATAATGTTCCACTACGGTCATCTACACTATAAGGAATTTCTATTCTATCTAGTTTCCCTTCGGAATCTTTGATGTTGTCTGGTAAGGCAGTCTCATCTCCGGCTACATAGAAGACTTTCTTTTCTTCATCTACTTTCCAATCTCCTTTTGTTGAGATTGTTACATGTTTTGTACTTTCTGCCATTACATCTAATTCTTTTGGTAATAATTTGGCAATTTCTTTTAGCGTTTCGCTATTGTTCATTGCCTCTCTTATATAGACATCGTAAATTGCAGGTACATTTACATAATCAATATCAGAAATGATATAGTCTTCCATATCAAAGAACTCTGTTGTATATGTTAATGTTTTTTGTTCGTTTGAACTTATTTCTTTAAATCCTGTTACTTCTACTTTAAATTTATCGTTTGCTTCATAGGTATATCTATCACCAAGGTCTGGGCGAGAAAATGCTATTGCTTTATAGCTTACCATTACTACTGCATATTCTTTTAACAATCCATTTTCCTTTGTACATTCGTAAGACTCTCCTGTATTTAAATTGGTAACTTTAATTACTATGTCATTAATATCATCATATGTTAATACATCTGGGTCTACTTCTATGGACCATGCTGATTCCATATATGAAATTGCATTGGTTGGCATATATCCTGGCGCTGGGAATGCCGTAAATGCAGTTCTTTCTTGAGATGTATCTCTAGTTGGATTACCTATTGCGGTAGTGTTTGCATATCCAAAATCCATTGCTGATACCGTTGGTGTAAGAAGAGTATGCCTATGTCCAATGGTGCTTAGCCCGTCATCATTTGAATATTGTCCTTCGTTTAACCAATTTGTAATTGAATCACTTGGAGATGCACCCCAGGATAGGATGTTGTGTGTAGCATTGCTTCCTAAATCCCATAATTCTTGTGGTACGTTATCTGGCTTTGCCACATTAGATAAATCGTGTCCATAGTTAGAGTTTGGACGAATTAATGCTCCTGCTTGTAGGGCATCTGAATGTTGCGATGTTCTTTGTAATGGGGATACCCCGACAAGCCAACGGTAATAGTTTGTCATTCCTGTCATAGCATTGTGTGTATCTTGTGTTAGTTGTCCACCGGTTCCTTCTCCTTCTAGAGTTGGAGTTACTTCATAATAGGTAGACTCATCACCGATTACATAAGTAGGCGCACCTGCACCCAGTTCATATAGTTTTTGAGCAATATCTTCTCTTGTTCTGTCTTTGAACTCTGGCCATTCGTTTGCATTGTATGTGTTTAAGTCATCTGCTCTTACTCCTAGGTAAGTTATGGCTGCTACAAAAACTATAGCAATGCAAAATATCGAAAATGTAATTTTCTTTTTTCTTTTTCCTTTCATTTTTTCTCCTAACTTTCTACCTTATATTCAATATCAACTTCTCCATTTTCATAGATTATAAATGATATTGTTTTATCCTTTTTATTCGATAACGAAAAAGTAGTATCATCTCCTTTCTTAGAAGCCTGTTTTGTTATTTTGTAATCATAATCATTCATCAATGTTCTTAAATAGGAATTTATTTGGCTGGTATCTAGGGCTCCTTTTTTATAGGAAATGGTTAATTTTTCGTCTGTTTGCTCTACTGATTCTGCCTTTATGTCGGGTATGATGTTTCTAATATCTTCTTCAAATCTTTTTTCTTGACAGGCAACGAGTAGGAGGATAGAAAGTATACATATTAAAAACTTCCCCAATACTCTCATAATTTTTAAACTCACCTCTCCTATTTTATAATATGTAACTACACATATTATTTCAACTTAATTATAGCTAGAAAAAAAAGATTCGTCAATTTGATTTTATACTAATTAATTATAAATACAGTATTAAAAAACAATTTATTTTAAAGCTAAAAATATAGTAATTGCTAATGGAATAGCAAGCCTAGAACTTGCTTTCATCCTTGTTTTTTTACTTTTTTTATCGGGATACTCTTTTATTACTTTTTTCTCATCATATAGCAACTACCTTCTACCAATAAGTATATATACCCTCAAGGGTTTTCACAACAAATGAAAAAGACTCTCTTTTTCGATTATCCCTCCTTGTATGTTACTTATAGTCTAATTTATATTTATCATTTATTGTCCTATATAATTGACACACTCTATTTCTCCATCAGTCATAAGACAATCAGGTGTCGAAACGTATGGGGTATAGATGTTTGGTCCTGAATTTCCTCCCTCTGTATCACTGAAAACAATTGCAGGGTATAACGCCTCTTCAACTCCTTGCCCAAAATTATAATCTTCTACTCTAAAATATTTTTTAGCTCCATCAAATATTGCTGTACCATCGCTATTTAAAGTAAATTCCCGACAGTTAGAACCGTTAAAACAAGCTTTGTATTTACCATATTTTAAAGTATATGTTCCTACTTTAAAATTATTGTTTTCAATAGCCGGTACTTCTTCTGAATTACTGCTATCTTCTTGATTTATTTTCTTTAATTCTTCTTTTATTTTATCACTGTATTTTGAACCTAATTCTTTATTATTTTTATAAGATCTTACTAAACTTTCAAACTGCTTTTTAATATATTTCGAATCTTTTTTATAAGTAAATTCTTTTAATTCCATACCTGTATCTATTACATAGATTTTATCACTATAAAAACTTGCTTCTGGGTTGGTACTATATTTATACATAATATAGTTAGGATTTTTAGGAAGTTCCTCATCATTTTGTGTTTCAAACTCTATAATAAGAGAGTCTAGTGTTTTGTAAGTATATGACTCCTCAAATTTTGAATAGTAATAGTAATTATATTCCTCATGTTCTACATCATACATAAATTTAATGTCACACTCACTATTAGAACATCCATATCCATAATTAGCAGGGTTTATTACTTTATCATTTTCTAGGGCATAAATAGATATATGAAAAGATTTACCCATAGAATTTTCTATATTTCCATACACTACTAATAATGGATCATCATATAATTTAGATTCGGATAAAAATATTTTTCTATCCTTACCATTGGCTATATCCTCTAAATATTTTGAATATATCTTTACCCAGTCTTCTTTTATAGAATCATTACCTTTTAAATTTTTATTGCCAAATATCGTTATAGTTGTAATAGCCATTCCTAATATTATAGCTAAAATAATAATAGGAATAATTAATTTCTTTTTCACTCTCACTTTTACACTCTCGCTTTCTAATGTAATTATATATATAACGTTTATTTTTATCAATAAAAAAATTAAAGATATTGCTCTTTCCTTTTTGTAATATTATTCAGCGAGTGATACAAGTAATATTCTCTATTCAGTATAAAAATATTCTTATACGACATTTCTTTACTCATTTGAATTATACTATAATAGTGCTGACTGAGTATTTTGGATTATAGAAACAATCTGCATATGTTAGATATAAATACAATTATATATGCTCATGGTAGAACAGATAAAACACAGTAAATGAATGACCATCGAAAGAAATTAGTGAGTTGTGTATGGCAACAAAAAAACTGACATTATTATCAGTTCTATAAGTTTATTACGATTATTTTATATAAAAATGGTGTCCCCGAGTGGACTCGAACCACCGCAAAACCAGACTTAGGAGAGAAGAGTTTTAAATTTCAAAATCAATCCGTTTTTTTCAAAATCCTTGTTTTTTCTAGCAAAACTGCGATATTTTTAAAATTTAATTTTCAATACAAAGTGTAGATTTTAAATAATTTTAAATATAACTATTTAATTGTTGCGACAAAATCGCGACATCTAACTTTGAAATTCTGTCCTAATTAGTTCTTCGCCTCTGGAACTCCCATTTCTCATCAATATTATAACAATATTTTTCTATAATAACAACAACTATATAATTCATGGAAGTGGAATTAATATAAATTCATTACCATATTTTTCTTTATAATATTCTAATTTATCCCACACATTATTAAAGTCAATTTCTTCTACATTTATTTTTTTAAATATAGGGTATCTGTTATCAATATATTTATGAATTTTGTATAACTTATTTTCCCTATCTTCTTCAGCATTATTAACTGCATATTTAAGTAAATCATCTATTTCTTTTGTAGGGGCAAAATTAATTCCTGTATATAAAGAAAGCATTTGATTAAAAGTAGTTATAACTTCTCCCTTTGCATTATAATATTTATCAAATACAGAAATTGCATCTAGTGTTTTATCTTCATTTGAATGCGTATAAATAAAAGTAGTAGATAGTTGTGAATGTCCCATTAACTTTTGTACATCTGCTGGAGATAAATTTGGATTTTCATTTTCTAATGTTTTTATTATTTCATCTCTTTGTTCTTATTCAATTAATTCTTTACCACAGCCTGTGCTAAAGACTATTAATAACATTATATCTATTATACTTAATAATTTATTTTTCATAATCTTATTTATTATTCCTCAAAAGAACAATCTCCTCCAGTATTTGCTCTATAAAAGTCAGCATAACGATTTAAATATGCATTTAATCCTATAGTTTCAGCATATGCTTTTGCTCCCTCTAAATCATATGAAATTCCTTTAGCAGTGTATCCTGTTATAGTATCATCATTATACATTATAGTAATGTTGTTATCATCTGATTTACATACTAATTTTTTTGATGTCATAGATACTACTACAAACATAACAACTATAATAACAATAATTACTACTACAATACCTCCAATAATCATTAAAACTTTTTTCATAACTCCTCCTTTATCTTACATTAACAATATATCATTGTTAGTATTTTAAATCAATTACTTAATCAAAATCATAAACAATTATTCCAGATAAGTCATCTTCATTTAAATCTAATTCATAACTTTTACCCCAACTACTTATAAGAATTTTATTATTATCGACATCTACATCTAAAACAGTCATAGCATGAGATCCAACATCTTCGTACTTCTTTTCATCAGTAACTGGATTATAAAGGTCAAAATCATTAGAACTAACAATTATCTTCTTTCCATCTTCTAAAAGTGCTTTCATTATTTCGAGGTCTATGTCTATATGCTCTATTGAAAGTGGTTCTCCCTCTGGAACTTTATAACCTTCATCCTCTAATTTCTTTTTGTATACATCGTATGTTTTAGAATTAATATCTAAATTTATAGGACCATAAGACAGTTTCTCACCATGTGGCCATTCATCAATAACAGTTCCATCTTTATATCTATGTATTGCACCCCCTGCGGCATTAACAATTATTCCTTTGGAAGCCATATAATCTTCAAACATTTTAGGTAATATATCCATGTTTGTTCCATCCATACCTGTACTAGAAAATTCTTCATCTGATAAAGCAGAATCTCCATTATGTACTTCCATTTCTTCTGCTATATTACCATAAGCTTCCTCAATAGTTATATAATCATTTTCATAATAAGAACAATATAAAAAGAAATCTAAAAATAACAATTCATAATTGTATACTCCATTAGTTTTCATAGGAAAGCCAAATATTCTTTCAAATTCTTCTTCTCCATTTTCTCTATTAGCATATTCAAAGAAAATAGTATTAATACTCGCAACATATCCACAACCACACAATTCCATTTTGCTAAATAAAAGTTCCATGTCTTCTTCAGTAGCTTCAGGATAATACTTATGAACTATATTTTGAACTTCTTCTAAACTAATAAAATAATCCGAATGTTCTTTCAAAGAACTTTGATTACCACCACATTTTCCTATTCTATCTAACCAAGCCCATATTCCACTAAAAAAGTCTGAAAAAGCTCCTACTTTTTCAATATTTAAATCAATTGTTTCAGCATTATTATTTTTTAATAAGTTATTATATGTTATCTCTTTATTGTTGCTATTATCAACTATTTTCGTTATATTAGTATTTACTTTATTTTGTAATTTAGAAAAATCTATATCTTTTGTATTAATATTAGCTTGTATCTTCATAATTACTATCTCCTAAACTATTTTATAATTTAATACTTTACAATTAATATTAAATTTAGTTATAACATTTTCTTCAATATATTTTTCTAATTTCAAAATAAACTCTTTTTGCTTTTTTATATTACTAATATAATCATTTCCGGTTAACTCTTCTTTATTCTTTCCATAAATAAAAGCAAATACCAAAGTTCCATTTTTTATAATTGTTTCTGGTGTTGGATTAAAATATGTAATATTATTTACTCCTTTTTTAGTAATTACTGTCTTGATTGTACTTTTAATAAACTCATTTGTTGGTTCTTCAATTTTATCTAAATTCTCTAAATATAAACTGTTAAGACAATATATATATTTAGATAATCTCATATATCCATATTTTCCAAATGTAGTAGATGGTCTAAACAAACAGTTACTTTCTTCTATTATGTTATCTAAATTATCAATACCAAGTTCTTTGTTTAATAATTCTATTAAACTACTTTTATACACTTCTTTATATTCTTCCATTCTATTATGATTATAGGTAAAGATTTGGCTCTGTATCCTCTGCCTTTTCCCCAATCCTACACCGTACGGGATTATTTCTAATCATACGGCGTGCCATCAA
>CALVKW010000016.1 GCA_944333345.1 uncultured Bacilli bacterium
AAATCTTTACAATTCTCAATTTGAAGAAGTAGAGGAGTAATCCTCTTTTTTTTTTTTTTTTTTTTAAGAAGTTCATGATTTTGTAAAAAAATTGACTGTTCAGTTGGCAAGATGCCTTAAAAATATGAAAGAGATTTCTCTTCTTTTTTTATATGTTTTTGTTGTGAGATTTTTTATTTTGATATATAATTATATATGATAGGGGTGGATATATGATAAAGGTGAAAAGTCAACGCTCTAGGAGAATTCTGTCTTTTATAATGCTTACTATTGGAGCAATTATTGCGGCATTTAGTTTGGAAAGCTTTTTAATACCTAATACTATTTTAGATGGTGGGATTACTGGTGTTTCTATTATTCTTTCTAAGCTTTCTGGTTTTCCTGTTAGTTTATTAGTTTTAATTTTAAATATTCCATTTGTTTATATTGGATATCGAAATTTAGGTAGGGGATTTTTGATTCGAACAGTCTATAGCATGATTCTCTTTTCTTTTGCATTATCTGTTTTCAGGTATTTTGAACCTTTGACAGAGCAAATGTTACTTGCTACTGTTTTTGGTGGTATCTTATTAGGAGTAGGAGTAGGACTTGTTATTCATTTCGGTGGATGTGTTGACGGTACCGAATCTGTTGCTTTAGTAATTAGTAAAAGAACGTCTCTGTCTGTTGGACAAGTGGTATTGGTTTTTAACTTGGTAATTTATTTTGTTGCTGGAATGATTTTTGGAATTGATCGAGCAATGTATTCTTTACTTACTTATTTTATTACTTTTAAAGTGATTGATTTTGTATCTGAAGGATTTGAACAAGCGAAAGCGGCACTTATTGTTACTGAGAAAGGGACGGATATGGCGAAAGAAATTTATAAGCGACTTGGACGTACTGTGACAGTGATTCGTGGTAAGGGGTTAATTAGTGGTGATAAGGAAGTTATGTATTGTGTTTTAACTAGAATGGAAATTTATGAACTTCGTCACATTGCAGAAGAGATGGATGAAAGTGCTTTTATTACAATTCTGGATGTTTCTGATATTATTGGACAACATATTAAATCTACTCAACATCTTTCACGAAAAAAGATTAGATATCGTAAAGGAGAAGATAAAGCATGAATCAAGAACAAAAAAATGTAGTTTCTGCTACAACTACTGCTAATACAAATACAAATAATATTTTGCCGGGTAGTCCAGGGATTGTGATTGCTCCTGTTAATGAAGCTCCTGTGGATGCTTCTAGTAAAGATAAAAGTAGTGTTGTTGGAGGAATACCTATGATTTCTTCTAATGTTGTTACGGTGCCATCGCCTAGTAATGTAGCACCTACTACAGTTACTCCTCCGGCTACATCAGTTAGTCCGCCTCCTGCAGTACCACCGGTTGCAACTCCTCCGGTAACTCAACTTGCTCCTAGACCAAAGAAGTCTCGTAAAGCATTATTTTTCATTATATTATTATTGCTTATTATTACTGGTCTTGGATACTATATTTATACGGATTATATGAGAGATCAAGCAAGGGGAGAATGTAGCCCGTTAGTTGCTAGTGATACTAGTTTACGAGAACTCGATATTAATTCTTCTATTGTTCAGGAGTTATATGATAAAGTAAAAACCTCTGTTAGAGAAGATTTGGCTTATCATAATTTTGATGATACGTTTAAATTATACTTGGCTCTTAGACAAATTCCGCAATCTGATATGTATGATTCTAATTGTAATTTATATAATGAAAATGCTATGAGTAATTTCCTTTGTCAAAGTGCTACTAACTTTACTCCTAATGCTTTTAAAGAGGAAACTTTACAACGGGAAGTGAGAAAACTTTTTGGAGAAAGTGTAGAAATTCCAAATCAAAATATTGTATTAGGAAATAGCTGTTTTGGTGGTTATCAGTATATTGCGGATCGTGGTGAGTATGTAGAGGGATATTGTGGTTCTGTTCCTACTACTAGTTATAACGTAGATAAAGAACTTATTTCTGCTACTGTACAAGGAGATACAATTATCTTACGTGAGAATGTTCGTTATTATAGTGCAGAAGGTATTACTGGTGATCAATTACAGAATGGTGTTTATGTACATACCTTTCGTTTAGATAACCATTATCATTATGCCTATGTTGATAGAACCATTGAAGACGCTTAAAAAATATGCTATATTAGAATAGGTGATAGAATGGAAATTGAGAAAATTGTAACAGGAATGTTAGATGAAAATTGTTATGTATTAAAGAAAAATGATAGTTGCTTGGTTGTTGATCCAGGTGATGATTATGCAAAAATAAAAGATGTAGTAGGTGATAGTAAAGTTTTGGGAGTATTACTTACTCATTCTCATTTTGATCATATTGGAGCGCTTCGTAACTTTTTAACTAAAAGAAGTGTTAAAATATTTAAAAAAAGTAGTACAGAAGAAAAAGAATATACTATCGGTGATTTTACTTTTCAAGTAATTTATACTCCAGGGCACTCTAAAGATTCTATCAGTTTTTATTTTGATGAAGATAAATGTATGTTTGTAGGTGACTTTATTTTTAGAGAGTCTATTGGACGTTGTGATTTACCAGGTGGCAATGAAAAGGAAATGAAGGATAGTTTAGAAAAAATTAAAAAGTATCCTAGTGATATTACTTTATATACTGGACATGATGAAGTTACAACCTTAGCTTATGAGCTTGAACATAATTCATATTTAAGATAGGAGAATTATATGTATATTGATGTAGTTGTATTAATTGTTTTACTTGTAGTTGTAGTTATGTTTTTTAAACGTTTTTCTTCTTTTGTGTTCTTTATGGCCATCGTTGATATTTTTCTTAGAATATTAACTTTTATAAAAAATAATATTGGTCTTCCAGATGTTAGTGCTTTAATTGGAAAATATTTTCCATCTAGTATTCCTGGAATTATAGATAAATATTGTAATGGTATTATTAATACTATTTTACAATGGGCTTTTGTAATTATCATGTGTATCTTTTTAGGATATATTATTAAGATATTTATAAAGAAGAAAAAAATTTAACATACTCGATTAGAAATGACATCTTTTGTCATTTCTTTTTTTTATACTGAGTGTGGTGATAGAAATGAAAGTATATTTGGATTTGGTCTTTTTCATTAACTTTTTCTTTGACTTCCTTATTTTATTAGCAACAAAAGTTGTTTTAAAAGAAGTTGTTCCTTTATGGAGAATTTTTTTAGGAAGTTTCGTAGCTAGTTGTTCTATATTTCTTTTGTTTTTATCACTTTCAAATTTAGAATTGTTTTTGGTAAAAATAATGATTAGTGTTGTTATTATCTTGGTTACGTTTGGGAGGAGGAATTTTTTATCGGATATTATTTATTTTTATCTTATTAGTATGATTTTAGGTGGTTTTTTATATTTGTTTGATATTAGTTTTACTTATCAGAATAAGGGAGTTGTATTTTTTGGTAATGGGTTAGGACTTAATTTGGTTGTTATTGTTATTTTGGCTCCTATTTTTTTATTTTTCTATAGTAAGCAATATAAAAAAGATAAGGTTAAGATGTCTGTTACTCATTCTGTTGAGATTTATGTTGGACATAAAGTTTATTATTTAAAAGGAATGCTTGATACTGGGAATCAGTTAAAAGATCCTTGTACTGGAAAGTCAGTTATTTTAATTAATTCTACTGTAGGTATTCCTATGCCTAGATATTTTTATGTGCCATATAAAGCGTTAAATACAGAAGGGGTGATTCCTTGTTGTAAAGTAGAAAGAGTGATAGTTGATGATCATGTGTTTTCAAAGTGTTTAATTGGAATTAGTAAAGATCGTTTTTCTTTAGGGGGAGTTGATTGTATTTTACCTAATCAATTTAAGGAGGATTTATGAGGAAGATTATTTTGTGGATAAAAAGACTTTTTTCTAGAGTTACTAGTATTTTTTATGTTGGAGCTACCGATATGCTTCCAGAACCTTTATCTAAAGAAATGGAAGAATATTATGTTGAAAAAATGCAATTAGGGGATAGTGATGCGAAAGATAAATTGATAGAGCATAATTTACGACTTGTTGTTTTTTTGGCGAAGAAATATGAAAATACAGGAGTTGATTTAGAAGATTTGGTTAGTATTGGAACCATTGGTCTTATTAAAGGAATTCAGACGTTTCAAAGTGGTAAGAATATTAAACTTGCTACTTATGCGTCTCGATGTATTGATAATGAGATTTTAATGCATCTTAGAAAAAATAAAAAGGTAAAAACAGAAGTTAGTATTGATTCTTCTTTATCTTTAGATGGTGAAGGTAATGAATTACATTTGGAAGATGTTTTAGGGACCGATCCTGATATTGTAACAAGAGAAATTGAAGAAGAAAATGATAAGAAAGTAATGCTTCAAGAAGTGATGAAATTAAAACCTAGAGATCGGGATATTATTGTATTGCGTTATGGACTTTTAGGTAATGATGAGTTAACACAGAAAGAGGTTGCTGAAAAGTTGGGAATTTCTCAGTCTTATATTTCAAGGATAGAAAAGAAGGTGATTAAAAGATTACGTACAGTTGTTAGTAATTTTTAAGTTTCTCGTTTACTTGCTTTTTTCTTTATGGTATACTTGTTATAGCTAAGGTAAGGTGAGAGATATGGTAAAAAAGGTGATGGAAAATATTTGCAACTGGTGGAAAAACGAAAAGAAAGCTAGCAAGATTCTGATGATTTTTGCTGCTTTTTTTATTGTGTTTTCTGTTATCGTAGGTAGAATATCTAATGTTAGTTTTGCTGCGGATATTCCAGATAAAATGACTTCTTCTATTGAGTACTTTGAAGATGGATATCCAAGTTTTAGTTTATTTAATGGTATTACTTTGGGCAGTGTATTTGTTGCGAATGATGATGCAAATAATCAATATATTATGTATTGTTTGGAGAAAGAAAAGGATTGGGCTACTGATGTTACATTAACTAGAACCGAAAGGTTAGATGCTGGTTATGCTTATCTTGTTCAGAATGCTTATCCTGCGAAATCTTTTACTAATGATAGTGATTCTAATACGGATTATTATCTTACGCAAGTAGCGATTTGGTGGTATCAAGATAGGGTTGCTGGAGTTAGCGATAGTGAGGATGGAGTTTTGACTGCTTCTCAAAAACAAGAAATTAAATCAAGTCAATATGGTGCTACTTTGTTATCTTTAGTTGATAATGCCGTTGATGCTAGAAATACTTATCAGGATGTTGATCCAGAGTTTTCTGTTTCTTCTAGTAATTTTCATTTAGATAATAGTGGTACTTATTTGGAGACTGATTATATTGATGTTTCTAGTAACGTTTCTTTTTCTACTTATCAAGTAGCCGTTGATATGAGTTCTGCTCAGATTATTAATGAAAGTAATCAAGCGGTTTCAGGTAAACTTAATCGTGGAGAACGTTTTAAAATTCGTCTTCCGCTTAAAATTTTATCTGCTTCTGATTTAACATTAGGAATTAGTGTCGTTATCGATTATCAAGAATATGAAGCTTACCAATTTGTTCCTGATGATAGTCATTCTAATATGCAGAATTCGATTGTTACCTCAGTTATGTCCGTTGCTAAACAAGCATCTACTTCAACTAATGTGACAATTCCTACAGGATCTTTACGAGTAGAGAAAGTAAATGACAGTGGACAATTGCTACCTGGGGCTGAACTTGAAGTTCGAAGAGCAATTAATAATGAATTAGTTGCTAGATTTACGTCTACTAGTGATGCTTATGTAATCAATAATTTATTACCTGGAGAATATACAGTTACAGAGATTAGCGCTCCTAGTGGTTATTTAATTCAGTCTGATAGTGTTTCTGTAATATTAGATACTTCTAATATGAATGGTGTTGCACGACTTATTAATTCTCCTGTTACTGTTCGTATTCGAAAGATAGATCGAGATAGTGGGCAAGCAATTGCTGGCGCATTAATTCGAATTTTTGATGATTCTGGTAGTCAAGTTTATGAATTTAGGTCAACTACTGATTATGTAACGATTCCAGGACTTGAGGTGGGTAGATATCAGGCCGTGGAAGTGGAAGCACCAGATGGGTATTATTTAAATAGTGATCCAGTTTCTTTTGAGGTTACTGAAGATAATCCTTCGGTTTCCGTGGATATAGAGAATGATTTAAATGAAGTTGAAATTATTAAAGTAGATGCTAGTACTAATAATCCATTAAGTGGGGCTAGATTGCGTGTTGTTAATCGTGATACTGGAAGTGTTGTTGAAGAGTGGACTAGTACTAATAGTGCTCATGTCATTACTGGTATTCCGAGTGGAAATTATCAGGTGGAAGAAGTTAGCCCTCCTGATGGGTATACCGCCAATACTAATGTCATTACTTTTACTGTTACAAGAAATCAAATAGAAAAAAATACGGTTAGTTTTCCTAATACGCAAAGCCAAATTGCTATTTCAAAAGTAGATAGTGAAACTGGTCAATTGATTGCTGGTGCTAGACTTGCTATTTATGATGCTTCTGGTGATCAAGTGATGGATTTTACTTCAGAGACAACTCCTACTGTTATTGAAAAATTAGAAGTAGGACAATATACATTAAGGGAATTAGAAGCTCCTAATGGGTATCAATTAAATAGTAATCCAGTCTCTTTTGAAGTTACTGATAATACTAGTAATTTACAGGTTACAATGCAAAATACAAAGAATAGAATCTCTATTGCAAAGGTTGATGCTGATACTAAAACATATCTTGCAGGTGCTGTTTTACGTTTGGTAAATGAAGATGGTGATCAAGTGGAACAGTGGACTAGTACTAATGATGTTCATGTTATTACAGGATTAGAGCGAGGAGTTTATTATTTAGAAGAAGTAAGTGCTCCTATTGGTTATGTTAGAAATACAGAACGGATAGAAATCAGAATTACTCGTAATACTACGACAGAAACTTATACTATGGAAAATCAGTGTGTTTCTGTACGTATTGCTAAAGTTGATGAGGATAGTAAAGACTTAGTCGCTGGTGCAACCCTTGAATTATTAAATTCTAATTATGAAGTCCTTGAAACTTGGATTACGACAGATTCTTATAGAGTATTTGATGATTTAGCAGAGGGAAGATATTATGTTAGAGAAACTTCTGCTCCTAGTGGATATGTGTTAAATAGTGATGTAGAGTCATTTACGATTGATAGTAATCATATTTCTCATACGATTGCTTTCGAGAATGAAAAAACAAAGGTCCGTCTTGGTAAAGTGGATGCGACTACTGGTAATTATATTGCAGGTGCTGTTTTACGATTGACTCGTGAAGATGGTGGAATGGATGCGATTACTTTTACTAGTGAAGATCATGCTACGGTGATTGAAGGCCTTTCTAGTGGTACTTATATTTTAGAAGAAGTAAGTGCTCCTACTGGTTATATTACTAGTAATTCCAAAGTCACTTTTGAACTTGATGCTTCTGGAGATACTAGAAATATTTCTTTAAGAAGTGATTTTGCTACGATTTCTGTTCAAGATAAAAAACTTGTTATTGATACAGCTGGGGTAGGTGGATATGAATTCCAGTTATATACTGCTGACCATACACTAATTGATACTTTTGAAGTAGGGGAAGAGGTATTTACTTCTGCTGTTTTAGATAATGGAAGTTATCTTTTAGAACAAACTGATGTTCCTGAGGGAATGGTTTTAAATTCTAATTTCTATTCTTTTACCATTTCTGATGACAATCCTTCGCAAGTTGTTCATTTTGCTAATGACTATACGCGTGTTAATATTTTAAAACAAGAGATGATGGGAGGAGATTTATTAGCAGGAGCACATCTCATTTTAAGAGATAATAATGGTAATGTCGTTGATGAATGGAATTCTACTACTTCTGCTAAAACAATTGAAAAACTTGCCCCTGGTACTTATTCTTTAAGTGAGGTAAGTGCTCCTGATGGATATCAGTTAAATTCTTCTTTACTTTCTTTTGAAGTAGAAGCTACTGGTGATATTCAAACATTTACTATGTATAATGCTTTAGAAGTAAATGTTCCAAATACTTCTCAAAATGCACTTTTATATATGTTTCTTGGTAGTGTTATTTTATTAACTGGATTTAGTATTTTTGGATATGCGTATTTTAAGAAGGTTATGTAGTTATGAGTAGATTAGGTTTTCTATATGGTACTGTTCATGCTAATAAAACAGAAAGAGCCAAATTTTTAAAAAATAGGTTTTTGAAGTATAAGTTTCCAGTTTTATTAATGGCTCCTGTTATTACACACCAAGATGATATTTCCAGTTATGATTATTTAATTGGAAAAGAAGAAAATATATTTTTAACGATAAAAAGACAGTTTTCTGATTTAAAATTATTAATTATTGATGATGCTCATTTATTGAGTGAGGTTCAAATAGATCAATTGTTACAAGTTGCTATTACATTAAATATTGCTGTTTTGTGTTTTGGTTTAAGAACTGATTTTCGTACTAGTGGTTTTCTTGGAGCTAGACGTTTATTAGAGCTTTCACAAGTTGTAGAGAAAATTCCTACTTTTTGTAGTTGTGGGATGGAAGCAATTTTTAGTGTTAGAAAAGTATTTGGTAAAACTACTTTTTCTGGTGAAAAGATTGCAAAAGAAAAGGACATCACTTATGAAGCATTATGTCCTAACTGTTATTATCGTAAACTTATTCAGTATAAGAAGTTAAAAGAAAGTGGTAGATTATAAAGCTAGTTATCTAGCTTTTTTCTATGTATGTATCTTCTAATATTTTTATAGTTTTATCTTGTAGTAGGGTGGATGTTTTTGGTATTTTCATTTGATAGGTAATATTTTCTAGATATGTTTTTGATATTATATTTTCTTCTTTTATTTCTTTTTTTAGTTCTTGTTCTTTGGTGTAGGGAAATGTAATTTCACAAAGTACTGCTGGTACTAGTTCTTTTTTTTCTATTTCATTTAATGCCTCTTTTACTGATTTTGTATATGCTCTAATTAGGCCTCCAGCACCGAGCTTAATACCACCGAAATAGCGAATTACAATGGCTAAGATGTTTGTTATATTTTCCTTATCTAGTACATTTAGCATTGGAAGACCTGCGGTACCACTTGGTTCGCCATCATCTGATGATTTTTTTATTGTTTCTCCTAGTTTATAGACATAACAATAATGAGTTGCTTTTGGATAATTTATTTTACATTTTTCTAAGTTTTTTGTGATGTCTTCTTTATTATTGATTTTTATTAGTATTGTAATAAATCTTGAATTTTTTATTATTATTTCATGTTCTATATTTTTATTTATTGTATACATTTTTCTCACCTCTTTTATTATAACAGATTTTAGTAAAACTTGTTTTTTTTCTTTTTTTATGGTATATTATTTTGCACTTATGGAGGGATAATTATGAAAATTAATATTGATAGGTCTAATGTAAAGTCTTTTTTTAAACCTTGTGTAAATTTTTTATTAGTTTCTACTGTTGCGTTGAGCATTAGTGGGTGTCATGGTAATGATAATGAGATAGTAGAAGAACCTGTTGAATACATTTCTTTAGGAAATAGTGACAATCCGTTGAAATGTTTAGTGGTAGAAAAGGATAATGAAATCGCAACTGCTTTTGGATATTTTAGATTGGATTCTGATTCTGATTTGGCTACTCTTTATTTTGATAATGTCTTGACAGATGAAAGTATTAATTTAACGGAAATAGATGCTAAAGCAGATGTTGATTTTTATTGGACAGAAGCAGGAAATTATTTATCTTTACAACAAGTTGTTGATAATCAAGTAGCTAGTACAGAATTAAGTGAGTTCGTTGATAGTTGTTCCAATTATTCTGTTGATAGCTCTGTTTATTTTAGTTATTATCGCAATCAAGAAGTGAATCAAGTTAACTTGGACCACTTATCAGAGGAGATGGATGCTGGAGTTAGTAGAAAACCATTTATCAAGAATTGAGCTAGTTATCTAGCTTTTTTCTTTGCATATATCATCTAATATTTTATTTTTTTGTCTTGTAGTAAGATAGATACATTTGGTGTTTTTCGTTTGATAAGCAATATTTTCTAGATACGTTTTTGATATTAAATTTTCTTTTCTAGTACGTTTAGCATTGAAAGATTGTAATGAATAGAGATTATAAAACTTTGAAGAAATAAATGAGTGTTTGTTTGATTTTTTTATCTATTTGTGGTATTATATGGAGCAAATCAGAGTAACTATGTCTTTAGAGGTGAATGGTTATGGATATTATTTGTCATACGGCTAGTATGATTCCTAGTATAGAAAATTTGAATGCGTTAAAAAATAATCCATTGTATACAAGGATTGAACTAGATTTTCGATATACTAAGGATTATCACTTAGTTTGGTCTCATAGTAATATGCTTCATAGTAAGAGAATTAGTGATAGTAGATTGTCTGAATTGGAGGAGGTTATTTCTTTAACCGACGTATTAGAATGTTTGGATCATAAAAAGGATATTTTGATTGAAATTAAAGATCCGCCTAAAAAAGTCATATTAGATTACACTATTTTAACACAGTCGTTAGATTATCTTCGTTATTATCAAAAGAATGTTCAGTTAGAAAGTTTTAATCAAGAATTAATTAATCGCATTTTATGTTTACAAGAGGTTGGAAGTTTCGATTTTTTAGATGTTGGATTAATTATTAATTTATTTAAGACTTTTCGTTATCGTAATCGTTTTCCAGATAATTTAAAAAAGATAGACTTTATATCTTTATCTAATGAATTGTTTGAGTGGCCAATGGTAGGGGAAGATTATTTGCGATATCGTGAGATGCTTCCTGATGTTTTAGAATATGCTTGGAGTTGGGATGCCGTTTATCAAGAAAATGAAGGACGGATTCGACATTATTTAGATTGTGGAGTGGATGGTATTATTACTAAAAAACCACAATTAGTTAAAGCTTGTACTCAGACGTTCCATAAATAAAAGCGTTAGAAATTAAATCTTAACGTTTTTTTATTATTTTTTTAAATTAGAGGACTTTTTGTTAGAAATTTGATACAATAGATATGGTATATAGTAGATAGGAGATGAAAAGATGTTTCGTAGACGTAAAGACAAAGAAGTGGATATTGGTAGTTTAAACGATATTTTGTGTACTGGTAAAAGAATTGTCCGTATATTTTATATTATGACTATTATTGCTTTGGTACTACTTGGTACCTATTTAGTGAAAGAATGGCACGCTTTAAGTTTTGTCGGGGAGTTTTTAGCGGTTATTTCACCTATTTTCATTGGGCTTGTGATTGCTTGGTTACTTGATCCTTTAGTTAAAATATTACAAGGCAAGAAAGTCCCTAGAATTTTAGCTTGTATCCTCGTTTATTTGTTATTTATTATGCTATTATTTTTAGTGGTTATTTTACTTATTCCGGCTATGGGAGCTCAGGTTCGTGATTTTATTGGAAATATTCCTGGGTTGATCGATGATTTCAAAGTGTTCTTTAATGGTTTAATTCAAGATTTAAATCATACATTTAATTATGATTTTAATACTTTAAAAGATCATCTATATCATACTGTTGAGAATTTTGGTGTTAATATGACGACTAGAATTCCAGATATGGCAATTGGTGTTGTTTCCTCTGTTGTTAGTGGTGGGGTATCGTTTTTCTTGGGACTTATGATAGGGTTTTATATGTTGTTTGATTTTGATAAATTAAATCATGCATTTATTTCTATACTTCCTAATCGATGGAGATATGGAGCAACAGAACTTTTTGTACGTTTAAATGATTCGCTACGTAGTTATGTTCAGGGAGTTTTATTAGTTATGTCGCTTGTTTTTATTACACAGGCAATAGGACTTACGCTTAGTGGTATTCAAGCTCCTTTGGTATTTGCTTTCTTTTGTGCACTTACTGATATTATTCCTTATTTTGGACCTTATATTGGGGCGATTCCAATTCTTATTGTCGGATTTATGATGGATCCATTTGTTGGAATTTGTTGTGTTATTTCTATTATTGTTGTTCAACTTTTAGAAAATAATTTCTATCAACCTCTTATTATGGGTCATACTATGAAACTACATCCTGTAACAATTATGCTTGGTCTATTGATTTTCCAACATTTCTTTGGTATTATAGGTATGATTGTTGCAACTCCTGTCATTGCAGCAGGAAAAATTATTCTTACATTCATTAATGAGAAGATTGATGTTATAGGAATGGTTACTGGAGAAGAAGAATAAATATAAAGCGTTGAATAAAGATAAGTATTAAAGAATTAGAATAGAAAGAGAGATCGTGGTTGGTGAGAACGATTTGTTCTATCTTTAAGAAGCTCCTTTATGAGCTTTATCGGTCGTGCCGTTATGAGAATTAAGGCCTAACTAGGATGGTACCGGGCAAATGTCCTCCTAGTAGGGTCTTTTATTTGTTTTAAGGAGGAAATATGAAAATATATTTATTAGCTGGTAAGGCGGGTAGCGGTAAAGATTTAATGGGTAGATATATGAAGACACAATATGACTTTGCGGGCCATAATGCTTGTATTTTACATATTACTACTCCTCTTTATGAATATGCAAGAAACTATTTTAGTTGGAATGGCAATATGGCAGAAAAACCGAGAGAGTTTTTGCAAGAGATGGGAATTGAAGTGATTCAAAAACAATTAGGAAAGAAATACTTTTTACTGGATCGTTTGTGTGAAGATGTTGATATATTAAAGAATTTCTTTGATGTATTCATTATTACGGATGGTAGACTTTTGTTTGAATTTGAAGAATTAAAAAGAAGATTTCCATCTGTTAAAATTATTCATGTGATTCGTGATAATTATGAGAATGAACTTACAGAACAGGAGAAGCAGCATGTGACAGAGACAGAGATGGAAGATTATACTGATTATGATTATATTGTTCGTAATACATCCAAAGAAAGGCTTTATTCAGAAGCGGATAAAATTATGGGTGTTGAGAAGGCTCAGGAAGGAGAGGTTATATGAATCAATTAATTGCTGTTGTTGGTATGTGTGGTAGTGGTAAAAGTATTGCTACAGAATATTTAGAAAAAAATGGGTGGACTAAGTTATATTTTGGTGGTATCACTTATAAACTTATGGCGGAAGCTGGGGTTACTAGAACTTCGGATGGTAAAAGTGAAAAAGAATTTCGTGAAAAATTACGGAGAGATCATGGGCCTGAGTGTTATGCAAAATTTTTAGAACCTGAAATTAGAGAGGCGTTAAAGAAAGGCAATGTTGTTTTAGATGGTTTATATTCTTGGTATGAATATAAATATCTAATTGAGCGTTTCCCTGAATTAAAATTAGTTTGTGTTGTTGTTGATAAGGCTTTACGCTATGATAGAATTGCTCATAGAGTGGAACGTCCTTGGACCAAAGAAGATACTATCTATCGCGATATTTCCGAGATTGAGAATTTGGCTAAGGGGGGACCGATTGCCTATAGTGATTATTTCTTATTTAATAATGGTAGTTTGGAGGATTATCATAAGAGATTGTTAGAGATACTAGAAGATATAAAAAAACAGGAAGGAGAGATGTAAAATGAAATATATGAGTCATAATGACATTCGAAATATGTGGTTTCAGTTTTTTGAAAGTAAAGGCCATAAAAAAGTAGAAAGTGCATCCCTTGTACCGGTAAATGATGATAGCTTATTATGGATTAATGCTGGCGTTACTCCTTTAAAAAAATATTTTGATGGTAGAGAAGTTCCAGATTGTAGGCGACTTGTTAATATTCAAAAATGTATTCGTACGAATGATATTGATAATGTCGGTATTACAAAACGTCATCAGACATTCTTTGAAATGATGGGAAATTTTTCTGTTGGAGATTATTTTAAAGAAGAAGCAATTGAATATGCTTTTGAATTGTTAACAGGAGAGGAATGGTTTCAAATTCCTAAAGAGTTACTTTATGTAACCGTTTATCCTGAGGATCATGAGGCTCATGATAAATGGGTAGAAGTAGGTCTTCCTGAAAATCATATTATTCCTTTAGAAGAAAATTTTTGGGAAATTGGAGAGGGACCTTGTGGACCAGATTCAGAGATTTTCTTTGATAGAGGTGAAAAATATGATCCTAATCATGATGCTTTTGAAAAGTTTAAACATGATGAGGAACAAGAAAGATTTATTGAAATTTGGAATAATGTTTTTAGTCAGTTTAATGCCAAAAGTGGTGTTCCAAGAGAAGAATATAAAGAATTACCTAGTAAGAATATAGATACTGGTGCTGGTCTTGAAAGATGGTGTTGTGTTTTTCAAAATGTTGATAGTAATTTTGAGACGGATTTATTTCAACCAATTATTAAACATATTGAAGAATTAGCTGGTTTTAGTTATGAGGGACAAAAAGAATTTAAGATAATTGCTGATCATATTCGTGCCATTACGTTTGCTTTGGCAGATGGTGCTTATTTTGATAATAATGGTCGTGGATATGTCTTAAGACGTTTACTTCGTCGTAGTGTTAGAGTTGGTAAAAATATTGGATTAGAGTGTCCTTTCTTATATAAAATTGTATCTGAAGTAGTTGAAGTTATGAAAGAAGCTTATCCTTATTTAACTGAGAAATGGGTAACAATAGAAACTTTGGTATTAGAAGAAGAAAAACTATTCTTAAAAACTTTAGAAGCAGGAGAAAGACGTTTAAAAGAATTAGTTGATGAGTCTATGGATGGAACTATCAGTGGAGAAGATGCATTCCGTTTATATGATACTTATGGTTTTCCTTTTGAACTTACGGAAGAGTATTTAACAGAACTTGGCTATAAAGTATCTCGGGAAGAGTTTGATAAATATATGAATATACAAAAAGAGTTAGCTAAGAAAAATGCTAAGAATAAGTCTGCAATGGCTAGTCAGAAAAAAGTTTTGTTAGACTTTAAGGAAGATAGTCAATTTGTTTATGGTATTTATCGATTAAAGACCAATGTTTTAGCAATATTTTCTAAAGATAGTATTGTAGATAGAATTGATCATGATTGCTATATTGCATTAAAGAGAACTTGTTGCTACGCAGAAAGTGGTGGACAAGTTAGTGATACTGGTATGATTATTGGTAAGAATTTTAAAGCACGTTTACTTGATTGTTTTAAAGCTCCTAATGGACAACATATTCATAAAGTGAAATTACTTGATGGTTATATTTCTGCTAATGATGAATGCGAAATTATTCTAGACAAAGATCGTCGTAAGAGAACAGAAACAAATCACTCTAGTGTTCATATGTTACAATATGCCTTGCAGCAATGTGTATCTAGTCAAATTAGACAAGCTGGAAGTTATGTAGATGGTGATAAGTTGCGTTTTGACTTTACTTATGCTGGAAAACTTACGGATGATAAGATTATTGAAGTTGAGAATTTTGTTAATGATATGATTAATAAACATATTATTATTTCTACTGAGGTAATGCCTATTGATAAAGCAAAACAAATTGGAGCTATGGCTTTATTTAGTGAAAAATATGGGGATATTGTTCGGGTTGTAAAGATTGGTAAATCTATTGAACTTTGTGGTGGTACTCATGCTACTAATACGAAAGATATAGGAAGGTTTGCTATTTCTTCTTATGAATCTAAGGGAAGTAATTTATATCGTATTGAAGGTATTACTGGAGCAAAGATTGAAGATACTTTATTTGATATTATTAAGCCTTATAATGATGAGATGATTAAACTTCTTATGAAAGCAAAAGAGATTCTAGATGAGGCAAAAGAGATGGGAATTAAACTTGATTTTGATGTTGATATTGATAATGGTAAGCCAGAGTCTTATAAAGATATTATTTTTAATCGTAATGAGTTACAATATGTACAACAAGAAGTTAGGGATTTAGAGAAAAAATATCGCGATTTAAGAGAAAAACAAGTTCTTTCTAACTTAGATATTTATCGTGAACATATTAAAGATTATAATGGTACTTTTGGATTACTTATGACAGTTGAGAATAAAGATACGGATTTACTTAAGAGTGTTTGTGATGCAATGATTGAAGAGATGGGTACTGGTTTTGTTTTCTTTGCTAATATAAAAGATGATGGTAGTATTAATTTCTTATCTCGCAGTAATTGTCATGTAAATAGTGGTCTTATCGTTAAAGATGCTGCTGTATCTTCTTTAGGTAATGGTGGAGGTAGTCCTACGTTTGCGCAAGGTGGAGGTAAAACTAAAGATGCTCTACCAAAGATTTATACTCATATTGAGAAAGTGTTAAGAGATGAAAAATAATTATTTATTAGAATGTGAAGATGATTATTTAATTTCTTTAAAAATAAAAGAAATTATAGAAAAGCAGGGATTTTCTTCTTGTTCTGTTCATTCTTATGATATGGAAGAAGTCCCTTTATCTTCTGCTTTAGAAGATTTAGATACTTATGGTTTGTTTTCAGAACAAAAAGTGATTATTATTTCTCATATAGAATCTTTACCTAGTGATAATACTGATAAAGATATAGAACATTTCTTTAAATATTTTAAAGATCCTTTAGATAGTATTTTATTATTTGTTACAGCTAGAAAGTTAAATAATACGAAAAAGATTACCAAGGAATTAAAGAAAAATTTGGAAATAGTCTCTGTTAGTGTTGATGCAACTAGTTTTGTAAAAGATGAGTTAGAAGGGTATCAGTTGGAGAGTGGTGTTGTTAAAAAGTTAGTTATGGACTCTTTAGAAGATATTTCTAGACTTCATCAGGAATGTGAGAAGTTAAAGCTGTATGCTTCTGATACTAAAAAAATCACTTTATCTCTTGTTCGTGGACTTGTTGTTAAAAAGTTGGGAGATCCTAGAGATTTAACTTTTGAATTTGTAAGAGTACTTGCTTCTAAAGATAAGAAAAAGTCATTAGAAAAATATCAAGAATTACTTACTTATTCTGTTGAGCCATTATCTTTAATTGGGCTTTTAGCAAGTCAATTTTTAATTATGTATCAAGTAAAAGTATTAGAGAATAAAGGATATTCTAATCAAAGAATTGCTGATACATTGGGGGAGAAACCATATCGTATACAAAAGACTAGAGAATTAACCGGATATTATTCTATGAGTGAGTTGCGTTCTATTTTTAAGAAGCTTTCAGATATGGATTTAAAAATTAAAACAACTGATGTTGATGGTAGTTTTTTGATTGAGTTATTTATTTTAGAAAGTATTTAAAAGCCAAGGATAATTAGCTTCCTTGGTTTATTTTTTCTAATCTTTCATAAATTTCTTTTATATTTTTTTCGTATCCTATATCTTTTGGATGATAATATTTTTTGTCTTTTAATTTATCTGGTAGATATTGTTGTACTACATATGCTCCTTTATAGTCATGAGGATATTTATAGTCAGGAGAATTTGTTTTTATATGGGATGGAATACTTCCTACATTTCCTTTTTCTATATCAGCTATTG
>CALVKW010000017.1 GCA_944333345.1 uncultured Bacilli bacterium
CCTACCTTTAGTAAGCAT
Organism: uncultured Bacilli bacterium; assembly: GCA_944333345.1. GTDB lineage: Bacteria > Bacillota_I > Bacilli_A > RF39 > UBA660 > Faecimonas. Next base: position 19 of record CALVKW010000017.1, read on the forward strand.
TCTTCATAGTTTACTTTTTTCATTACTTTTAGGAAGAACTCCGTTGGCGAAGTTTCATCTAGTATCCTACTTAATTCTTCTGCGATTTCGTATAGTTTTGTCTCTTTTAATTTATCCTTTACTAGAACATCATAGATTTCTTCATCAGAAAGGGAGAATAAGTAACTTCTGGCTATAGATACAAAACTGTATTTTAGGCTGTCATAATTATCTTTTCTAGCAATTCTTACAATTAAATTTAATAAGTTTTTAATTACTAAAATATCATTATCTTTACTAAGAGATTCTTCTTTTAATATGGATAGAGGAATTCCTAAATATTCAAATATCTTTTTATATAGTTCAAAGTTTTTACTTTTATCTAATAAAATAACAAAATCTTTATATTCAATCGGTCTTATAATTCCTGTATCTTTATCAAATACTTGGTATTTGTTTTCTACTTTGTTTTTAATATCTTCTCCAATAATAAATGCTTCTTGTTCATCTTTGGTGATTGGGGATGTTTTATCATATTTATAAGTTAATAATTCCATATGATGATTATCTTTTGTTTTTCCCCCTTCTTCATAAGTCATATTACCAAATACCATTTGATGAGATGCTTTATAATCTGCTCCCCCTATTTCATCATCCATAAATTGATTAAATAATAAATTAATATCTTCTAATACTTCTCTTCTTGATCTAAAGTTTTTTACTAAATCTATTTTTATTCCTTGATTTGTATCTCGATAAGTATCATATTTTTGTTTAAATAAATAAGGGTTAGCATTACGGAATCTATAGATGGATTGTTTAATATCCCCTACCATATAGACATTGTTATTGGCGATTAAATTAATAAATGCTTCCTGAGTATCTGAAGTATCTTGGTATTCATCTACCATAATCTCATGAAAACTTGCAGTTAACTCTTCTCTTATTTCTTTATTTTCTGAAACAATTTTTATGGCTAGTCTTGAAATATCAGTAAAGTTATAGATTTCTTCTTGTTCTTTATAGGAAGTTAATCTTTTATCTAGTTCTTTTAGGATATCGATAATTTCTTCTTGATTAGAAACTGTTGACTCTAATTCTTGTTTTATCTCCTCTACCTGTTCATAAGTCATTTCTTCTTTTAATTCATCAAGTATTCCAGTTAATTGTTTCTTTAATGTTTTACCTGCTTCTTCTGAATTTTTAGGAAGAGCTGGAAATCTAGAAAAGTTATCTAGAGCTTTTTTCTTTTCTTCATAGCTTTCTTTATTTAAAAATTCATAAAGATAATCTTCTACTTTCATCATGTATTTACCATCAAAGTAAGATGACATTTCTGCTAGTATTTCTCTTATTTCCTTTATTTTATCTTTGATACTATGAAGATAGTCTTCTATTACTTTATCCCAGGATTTTGTGTAGTTATCTAGATATGTTTCTAGGAAGTGCTCTTTATCGTACTTTAACTCTATCTTTTGATAGATATCTAGAAGAGCTTTTTTTAATTCTTTATCATCTTTGTAACAAAAATCATGGATTAGTTTTGTGAATCGTTTATCTTGTAGTAAATACTTTTCGTCTAGAATTTGTTCTAATAGTTCTTGCTTTTTAATATTTATAACAACATCGTCTGTAATTTGGATATTATTTGTACAGTTAATCACTGTATGATACTTTTTTACCATCGATAAAGCAAAGGAATCGAATGTTGTGATATAAGCACCATCAATTCTATACATTTCTTCTTCTAGACCAGGCGTTTTTCTGATAGCTTTTCTAATACGTTCTTTCATTTCTGCAGCCGCAGCATTAGTAAATGTTAAAACTAGTAATTCATTGATATGAACTCCACTTTTTAATTTTCTAATCACACGTTCTGTAAGAACCGCTGTTTTTCCAGAGCCAGCTCCAGCGGAGACGATAATATTTTTCCCTTCTTCGTCAATTGCTTGTTGCTGTTCTTTCGTCCAAGATGGCATTAGCATCCCTCCTCATCTAAAAATGATAAGTCTTCTACTTTATCTAAGTACACGATATCCTTTTGTGACTTATAACAAATATCTTTAAACTCGCAAAATTCACAAGAAATATTTTTTCCATCATATACTTTAGGATTAATTGTAAAGTCTCCTTCCAATATTTCGTTTGTATTTTTTTCTATTTGTTTTTTCGTATAACGAATCATATCATAGACTTCTTTATCACTTAGTATTTTTGCATAATGATAGAATCCTTTTTCTGTTGTTTTCATACTTTTGATTACTTCACTATTTTCATAGGTTGGATCAAATCTTTCTAGAATAGTTATATCATCCGTTGTATATCCTTGTAATTTTATTCTATCTTTTTTTATTTCTTCTAATGTTTTTTTATCGAAGGATGGATAATTAAATAAAATATTTTGATAATAAATTCCTGTAAAGATTGGGTTATCAAATACGTGTGAATAATTAATTAGATATAAATAGATTGGTAATTGCATAGATAATCCATATTTCATTTTTTCTATTTTAGTATCTACTGTTCCTGATTTATAATCTACTATAGCAAAATAAGTATCTTCTATTTTTTTATAGTACATAATTTTATCTATTGTTCCAGTAAATATAACTTCAATATCTTTTTTTATCGGTATTTCTATTTTTTGTTCGTGTAATTCCTCATTATATCCCAATATTAAATCTTGTTTTTTTTCTTGTTCTAACAAATCTAATAATTCTTTTTTTAGTCTTACTAATAATACTTTTTCTTTTAATGATAGTTCTCTTTTTTCTAGATACTTTTGATATTCTTTTTCAAAATCAAAGTTTGGATATTTATATAGTTGTAGTATCTTGTGATAAAGAGAACCTATAAAAGCTGCGAAAGTGTCTTCAAAAGTATTCAGTTTTAATACATAATTTAAGTAATATTTAAATTTACATTCATTATAGGAATTTATGCTTGTATAGGATAATTTTAATGGATATGGTAAGTTTTCTAGATAAGTATTTTTATCAATTCCTTTGAAACTATTATCATAGGTTTGATATGGTATTTCATAATGTGTATATAACTCCTTTAACATTGGAGTTATTTCTTGATATCTATTGTAGGTGTCCAGTTTGCTTCCTAATCTCAATTTGTTATATAGATTACTAAAATTGTAAGTATCTTCTTTTGGACTTACTACTTTTATTTTATATTCTTCTATTATGCTAGATGGGTACATACTTTGAAATGGTGTTTGTAGTTTATACGATAAATATAGATTTTTTATTGAATAAAAAATATTAATAAGAGAAGATTTTGCAATTTTATTTTTTTCATCTGTTGTATATAATTCTACTTCTTTTTTATCTTTATCCGAAATATAGTCTGTATCTTTTTCTAATTTAGGAAGATTGTCTTGATTTAGACCTAACACAAAGACATATTCGTCATCTTTAAATTCTTCATTTTCTAGATTCTTTACTTTAACAGCATCCCTATACTCTTCACAAGGTATTGATTGTTGCTTTATTTTAGAGATTAATAGTTCTCTATATTCCTTGCTGTCATCTTTTAAATCTATTAATGAATTTAAGATAGATACTAACTTTTTCGTAATCTTATTATTCTTATCTAAATCTAATTTTTCTTCTATTAAGTAGTCTTTTACTATTTTAGTTCCATAAATTGGATATGTCATAGATAAGTTTATTGGTATTTTATAATATGAAAATATTCTTTCGATAGTATAAAAATAATCTTTTGATACATTTGTTAGATAGATTTTATTAACATCTATTTTTTTCTTTAATAATTCTAATATCTTTAAAGCTACTCCATTTACTTCTTCTTCCATGGTTTTATATTCTGTTACCGTTAATTCTTTTGGTGTTACTTGAGAGTTTTCTTTTTGATCTAGTGCTTTTTTCTCATATACATCTAGTTTCGGATAGTTTAGGACTAATTTCTTTTTTGCTTTTAAATAATCTTTAAAAGATAGATTATATTCTAATAGGCCTTCTTTTTTTAATTCTTTTTTTAGATTTTGTAGAAAGATTAGTTTTTCGTTCTTATATTTTTTCTCTTCCTCTACTACGTAAAGATAGTTTAGGTATACTTTACATACATCTATTTTATAATGATATTTTTTCATTAGATAAAGAAGGGTATTATCTTGATAGGAAAAGAAATAATTTCCTAAATATTCTTCTTTGGTCATAAATTTTAAATTATATAATTTATCTTCTGTTTCTAAGTTTTCTAAAATTTTTAATTTTTCTTCCTTAGGGCAAATTATTAACATATTGTTTTCTAGTTTTTGCATATCATCACCACTTTCCTTTTTATTATATCAGGAATTTTGTTAAGAAAAAAGGATGGCTTTTACTGAGATGTTTTTTTATGTCTTGCGGACTAGCTAGCCCTATTTTGTTATACTTCTCATATAATCGCATCTTGTCTTTATATTGCTTACGTTTTATAGGCTTACCTATGTGCTTGCTTTTCTTCCAGCAAGTTAAATATTTTCTACTATAATGTTGGATTCTAATACAAATTTTGACTTTTTACCTATTAAAGTCAAATTAATATTCTTTCTTGTCTTCACCCAAATTTTTCATAGAAAAATAGCTAATACCTAGGGTATTGGCTATTTATAAACATCTGTTTTCTATATCTACCTATTATTTCGTAATTTTTCACGTTTTAATCTATGCTGAGCTTTTATTACTTGTTAATACATAATATTCGTCCTCTTGAACATCCACTACTATATAATTTGTTATATAATCTGTTGATGTTGATTTATCTAAGAATACATATTCTCCTTTTTCATTTGTTTCCTGATACTCTATTAATTCGCTAGAATATCCGAGGTCACTTATAATAATATTGGTTGCTTTTTGTAATCCCTCTTCTTTTGTTAGTTGCGGTTCTTCTTCGTGGTTTAATTGTAGAGTGATACTGAGAACTCCCCCCACAATCAAGGCCAAAAGACCACATGTTATTAATACTATTGACACTTTTTTCATCATTTAACCTCTCTATACCCTTCTGTAATCAATCTGTAAACTATACCCCACATTTCCAGCATTGTCTACAGACCGAATTTGGAATGTTAGCCAACTTGCTGGGTCCGATGCAGTGCTGGCAGAAAAGTTCCCACAATTTCCTTCAAACCAATATGGACATCTGGTTCCACCACCATCGTGATCCCAATATAATTGTGTTTTTGCCACCCCTGATAAATTATCTGATTGTACGGTGACTGTATCAAAATAGAAAGTTACATTGTTATAATTTATAGCACACCAGCTATTTGCTTGGCCACCACCTGCACCGAAACAACTATTTGATGTTATTTGGGCCTTATTACCACTTGTAAGATTGGTTGTACTATATCTTGGGGCATTCGGAGGGGTTTTATCTATCCAATATTCTTTATCTTCAAAACAATACCTTGTGTTGCCTGCACTATCTCTGGTAACTACTCTTATTTTTCTCTTTCCTTCTCCAGATATTGTTCTTGAATTATCACTTGTGCTATTTGTATCCCAAAATCTATATGAACCATTGGAATCTGTAAACCAATCCCAAGTATCCGTATCGCTAGGAAAGCCAAAGGTGAATGTTATGTTTTGATTTGTCCATTTTTTTTCTGCTATATTTGAAGATATCGTTGGACAACTTGGCGCAGTTTTGTCTATCCAATATTCATGATCTGTAAAACATTCTTGACTATTTCCTGCTTCATCATAAACTACTACTTTTATTTTTCTTTTTCCTTCTCCAGATATTGTTCTTGAATTGTCACTTGTTTCATTGTGATCCCAAAACCTATATGCTCCATTGGAATCTGTATACCATTCCCAACTTTCTGTATCTTCTGTGAATCCAAAGGTGAATGTTATATTTTCCTTGGTCCATTTTCTTTGATCAAAAGTTGCTTCTATACTTGGACAAGCAGGTGGGGTTTTATCCTCGGTTTTGGCTGGAATTGTACATGAATTGGTATTACCGGCATTATCCTGGATGGTAATATCAAAGGATTCATCGTTATTTACTGTTTGCGTAAACGTTGGTTGTGTGCATCCACTTTCATTATCGCTACATTCTATGGTAACTTTTCTTCCTTCTGCCACTTCTTCTTCGCTGATATTTCCACAAATAGGTAAGTTTTTATCCACATATACGTTAACACTGCAGATGTTAGTATTTCCTGCCTTATCTTTAATCTCTATATCGTCTGTAGTTGTGGTTTTATTATAAGTTTTTGTATAAGGATCCTCTTCACATCCGCTTGTTTCATCAATACAATTTAAGACAATCTCTCTATTTCCTTTTGTCCAGACGGTAGATCCATTGTCACTTCCGCATGCCGGAGGGGTACTATCTAAATATACATTTACTGGGCATTTTCTTTCTTCATAATTTTCTCCAAGTATTGTTATATATCCTCGCTCTATATCACCAGTAAACGTTTCAGAGAATGTTTTTCGTAAACATTTTATACTAGTATCTACACAATTTACAGAGATTGTTCTGGAAGCATTGGCTGATGTTTCCCACTTATTATATAATGGGCTTATCGTACCGCATTCTGGAACGTTATTGTTATAAAGTGATGTTTCTTTCGTTACTGTCTTTTTATTACCAAAAATGTCATAAGCTGTTACCACTACTCTTATATTACCTGGCACATATTTATTTAATTCAACGGTTCTATTTACATTTTCTACATAACCAGCATTAATGTTTTCTGATTGGTATACATGTTGTCCATCTTTATATATAGTATATTCAAAACTTGCAATTTTATTGTCTTCCGTTGATGAGATTTTTATTTTAGCTGTTGCATCATTTATGTTACTTTCTTCATAATCAAAACTAACTTGGATATTAATATCTTTTATTTGTTCTTCCTCTGTTGTCTTATACCCTGGGCAATCAAAATATGCTTTATATATATAGTCTGAATTCGAATATTTTACTACTTTGATATAACTTTTGTTTGAAGCCGTACAATCATCTTTATTATAGTCAACAACTTCTTTTAAATAGTTTTTCTCTACTAAAGTTTTTAGTAAGATTCGTCTACTTTGTCCGATGGCTTTTGGTAGAGCGGCTCTATTATCTACATAGTAGTTTTCTGCTGCCATAGTAACATTTTTTTCTAATGTTACATAATAATTATCTTTTGATCGTTGCAAAATCCATGACACAGCAGCAATTGCTGTTGCTGCCAGAATACCTAAAAGAACTATAGCGGCTAATAGTTCTATCATTGTAAAACCCTTATTATTTTTTTTCATCTTCTCACAACCTTCTCTATTATAAGAATACCCTTTATTTTCTCTTGTTGTCAAGTAAAATAAAAACTATTAACTATTATTTTCACTTTTTATCCATTCTATTTAAAAACTTCTGATTTTAAGAACAAAAAAATTAAGTTTCGTTAGTTTGATTTGGCCGTTACTATCCAAAATTTCTGTTTCACAGACAAGATACCCTGCCTCTCCACTAGGCCCTTTCATTTTAAATCTTTTGTTACTAAGTATTTATTCTTATTCTTTCATTGGTAATACTAAATTATAATAGTATCATTATCATTTTTTTTTCTTGCTCAAACTACTTTCCTTATATACAAATACAAAAAAAGTAGAGCACTTCTTAGTGTCTACTTCTATTTTCAGTTCCTCATTTATACCTCTTTTACTGCAACTACATTTTTTCCTTTGTAGTTTCCACATTTTGGACATACTCTATGAGCTTTAATCATCTCACCACAACTTGGACATTTTATCATTCCTGGAATATCCATTGCATTATGACTTCTTCTCATTCTTTTTCTTGTCTTTGAAACTTTACGGAAAGGAACTGCAAACATTTGAATGTCTAATTTCATCATATTATCACTCCTCTTTCATCTTATCTAATAACTCACTAAATGGGTTGTTAGTGGTTGTAAGCTCATTTTCACTCACTAATCTCCATCCATCTCCCTTAAATTTAGAAAAGTCTTTTACTTTTGTAAACTGTAGAGGGACCTCTAATACAATATTTTCCCATAAAAATTGAAATATATCAAGAGTATTTTCATTTTTTTTACAATTTTCTTCTATAATATCATCATATTCTATAGTAAATGGGTATTCCACTAACTCTAACGAGATAGAATCTTCTATTACTATATTTCCTTCTATTTTACAGTTAATACTGTCTACTTCCTCGGAGATATCTTCTTCTGAGGTTGTTAAATATACATATCCTGTGACGATTATATTATCTAATTTTTTTACGCCCGTTGTCCCAAAATATGTATTTGGTATGGAATATGTATCGGTAATATCTATTCTTGTTACGGTATGGGCATGTAACGCTGTTAAATCTATGTCCATAAAATCACCTCTATTTCGTATTGGCAATCGCTACTTGGTTGTCGTCTTCTACTATTTGAATTTTTCCATGATAATGTCTAATGCTTCCTGCTTGTAAGGCACTTTGGGTTGTCCATATTCTTATCGTATAATTTGCTTCCCCTAGGGCTTTAATTTCTGTTTCTGTTAGTTTTCCTTCTTCTAATTCACTTAAATTATATATTTCTGTATCCTTATTATCTTGTCTTATGGCAACACGAATAATATCTTTAGGCATTTGAAATTCACTACAATCATCTTCAAAGATGGTTTCTATATCATCCGTCAATTGAATTGTATAATCTACAGGTACCGTCATATTATTTTTTATTGTAAAAGTATAAGATTGAGAAGATAGTCCTACTGCATCTGTTACAGGAGTCACTTTATCTAACATTACCCTATCACCGGTTTCTTCATGAAATGTAATATCAAGAGACTCTGAACTATAGTCAATATTTCTTTCGTTTTGAAATTTATAATATATATAATGAGTCGCAAATACCGCTATTGCTAAAATACAGAAGATGATGATTGCACTTTTAATTCTTTGCTTTTTATAATCGTAATACATAATACACCTCTTTTAATATGATAATATTTATCTTTCGTTTCGTCAACTTATTTTTCAGTAGTCAAATCAATTACATCTAAAAAATCGGTTGCTACTTTTTCTGGTCTATTTCCTAATTCATCTACTTGATAGTTTAAATCTTGCATTACTTCATCTGTTAAATAAGTACCTAATTTATTTAGAATTGGTTCTATTTCAGGGTATTGTTCTAAAGTTTCTTCTCTTACTAATGGAATTGCATTGTATGGTGGAAAGAAGCTTTTATCATCTTCTAATACTACTAAATCAAATTTTTTTAATAATCCATCTGTTGTAAAGGCATCTATTACTTGAGCATCACCGTTGATAAGCGCTGTATATCTTGGACTTCCATCCATACCGATTGTATCTTTAAATTTTAAGTTATATTCTTTTTCTAGTCCAGGTAGACCATCTTCTCTATTAATAAATTCTAGCGTTGGCGCTATCGTTAAATTATTAGAAACAGCTACCAAATCACTGATTGTTTGTAAATTATATCTTGCAGCGGTATCTTTCGTTACAGCTAAGGCATAGGTATTATTAAAAGCCATTTGATTTAGGACTTCTACATTGTATTTTTCTTTCATTTCCTTTTTTACTGTTTGATATACTTCGTCTATATCTGATATTGGTTCGTGATTTAAGATATCCGTATAATCGGTTCCAGCATAATCAATATATAAATCAATATTATCGTTTGTTAAGGCAGAAAATACGACTTGAGCTCCACCTAAGTTGCATTCTGTTTCTACATTGATATCTGTGTTGTTTTCAATCGCATGGGCTGTCATATAACAAAGTATTTCTTGTTCTGTAAAGTCTTTACTTCCTACTCTAATGGTGTTTTCGCTTTTTTTAGAAAAATCAATTTCACTTATAAACAATATGGCTAGCGCTATTACTACTACCATAATTACTATTTTATTTCTTCTACGTTCTTTTTTTATTTTTTCTTTTGACTTATTTTCTTGTTGAAGACTGATTGGAGTTACTAATTTTTCTATTGCTCCAAAGAAATAGTCTACTAGTAAAGCTAGAATACAGGCAGGGATTGCTCCGGCTAAAATTTGATAATTATTTACTGTACGTATTCCTGAGAATATTAAATAACCTAGTCCTCCTCCACCGATAAAGGCTGCCATGGTCATTAATCCTACTGCACTAACTGATGATATTCTGACACCAGCCATAATGATAGGTAGTGCTTGTGGTATTTGAATTTTTGTTAATATTTGGGCTTTGGTAAGACCAATTCCTTTGGCTGCCTCGATGGTTGTTTTATCTATATTTGTTACTCCGGTATAAGTGTTTTTTATAATTGGAAGTAGTGAATATAATACAACTACTACAATTGCTGGGGCGGTACCAATTCCTAAAAATGGAATCATAAATCCAAGTAAAGCCATACTAGGAATCGCTTGAGTTACACTTGTGATACCTAGTACTGGTTTATTTAATTTTCTTTTATAACTAATTAAAATACCAATAGGTACTCCTATTACAATAGCAATCACTAAAGCTAGAGATGTCAATTCTATATGTTCTATGCATAGAGAGATGATTTGATCTTTATTTTCTATAAAGTAATCAATTAATTCCATTATTCATCCTCCTCTACAAATTGTTGGCTCAAAGCAGTAATTAGACTACTTCTTGTAATTAATCCTGTTAAATGATTTTTTCTATCTACTACTGGAATCGTTGCTGACTTCGTATTTTTTATTACTTTTGTTAAATCAACAATAGAGTCATTTTCTTTTACTGATACAAAATCCTTTTCGATAATATCTTTTATTTTCTTTCCTTTGTGATGCTTTAGTGTTAGACTTTCGGCGTAAAGTATTCCTAACAATTCTTTTTCTTCATTTACTACCATTAGGCTATCTACTTTTGTCATACGCATTTTATTAATACAATAGAATTTAGAATCTTCTTCCTTACAAGTAATCGGTCTTGTAATCATGATATCTTTTACTTTAATAAATTCTGGAGAGTTCCAAATTCTTTTATGTCCTACAAAGTCTTCTACAAATTCATTTGCAGGGTGTTTTAAAATATTTTCTGGGGTATCATACTGTACTAATTCCCCTTTTTCCATAATCGCAATCTTATCTGCTAATTTGATTGCTTCGTCCATATCATGGGTGACGAACACTATTGTTTTATGAAATTTTCTTTGAAGTTTTAATAGTTCATCTTGTAGTGAGGTTCTACTCATTGGATCTAGAGCACTAAATGGTTCATCCATTAGAATTATTTTGGGGTCTGTCATAAAAGCTCTGGCAATTCCAATACGTTGCAATTGTCCTCCTGATAATTCACTGGGATAACGATCTAATAATTTTTCATCTAAATCTACCATTTTCATCATTTCTTTTACTCTTTTTTCGCGTTTTTCTTCGGGCATTTTTTCAATTTTCGCAATAATTTCAATATTTTCTTTGATTGTCATATGAGAAAACAATCCAGTTTGTTGTATCACATATCCCATTTTTCTTCTTAGTTTAATATCGTTTATATTTTTTATATTTTGTCTATTAATTGTAATTTCTCCTGAAGTTGGGGATATTAATTTATTAATCATTTTTAGAGTTGTTGTCTTACCACAACCGGATTCTCCAATTAAACATACTAAATCTCCATCTTCTATGGTAAAGGAAATATCTTTTAATACGGTTACATTTTTATAACTTTTACTGACATCTTTAAATACTATCAAACATACTCCTCCTATTCTTTTATTATTATATCATGAAGTTTATTTTTTTCTGCTTACTATTTTATTTTGACAGATAAAAAAAGAGTTTTTCTAACTCTTTTTACACATCTTTACTTTTTAGGGCTTTGGCAAATCTTGACCAGATTTTTTCATTTGAATAATTTAGAATTCCTACTTTATATACTTTTAATCCATATTTGGTCATTAAGACTATCGTTATTATCAACACTATAATAGAAATTATGACATCTATCATAGTAATTTGTCCGATGATAAATAGAGATGGTGATATTAGACATGAAATAAATGGTACATAAGATAGAATTCTAATTAAAGTGGAACCATCAAACATCCCTGCCATGATTGCGAGATAATACCCTGCTAGTAAGACTAACATAATTGGTGTTTGAATTTGGCTGAAGTCTTCCATATTTGTTGTCATAGATGCTAGTATTCCAGCGATTAAAGAATAAGCTAAGAAAGATAGTATCATCATGATAATTATTGCTGGTAATAAAGTTATTAATTTGCTTACAAAACCTGATTCTACGGTTGCGGTTAAAAGACTATCTACACTTGGGTCAATACTTAGTTGTCCTTTAGTACTAATTAATATTCCAATTAGTGCATATATCACTAATAATATTCCTTGGATAATGACAAAAGTATTGCTTGCTAAAACTTTTGATAATAAATGAGTTTTAGGGCTTACGTTAGATATGATAATTTCCATACTTTTTGTGGTTTTTTCTTCGCAAATTTCTCCGCCAATCATCTGAACCAAGAAAATAATTAGCATAAAGAAAGGTAATATTAACGTAGGAAATATACTACTCATTACAAGTTCCATGTTTTCATCTGTATTTCTTTCATCATTTAATATGACTCTTTTTGTTTCCATCGGAGAAGATATTTTTGTTAATAGTGTTGGATCCGTATTGGTTCTTATTAATGCTACATTAGTTTTTGTTGTATTTAGGGCTTGAGATATGTATTGATAAGTTGAGTTGTCTATTGTTTCATTACTAATAATTTTTGCTGTTAAATATTGTGTATCATTATTTTCAAAAACAATGGCAACTTGGTTATCTTTCAAGTCTTTTTCTAATTCTTTTTCTGTTTTGTTAGATTCCTTTACTGTTATTTTTCCAGTTTCTTCTTCTGTTGTTAATGCAGTCATCGCTTCTTTAAATATTGGATAAGATATTTCAGTTTGATCTATTACTAATAGTTTTGTCTCGTTGTTAAAATCTCCTCCAAAAAATGCAATGATGGAATTAATATTTATTAAAGCAATAATTACTATGGCTAACATAATATTAATTCCTACAAACCACTTAGACTTTAATTTTTTCTTTAAACTTTGTTTTGTTAAATACCAAAATTTATTACTCATGTACTCCACCTACTTTCGCAATAAATATTTCATTTAAAGTTGGTTCTGTTACATCATATTTTGTAATATTACAATTTTTGATTTTAGAAAATACTTTTTTGGCAACACTTTCATCTTCTATTTTTACTAAGTATTCTCCTTTTTCATTTGTTACTGAAAGAACTCCTTTTATTTTTTCTATTTCCTTTAATGGTAATTCTTCTCCTCTAATTAAAATATTTTTCTTTTTATATTCTTTTTTAATATCTTTTACGTATCCATCAACCACTGGTTTACCCTTTACTAAAATAATTAATTTTTCACAAAAATTTTCTATATGTTCCATTTGATGCGATGAAAAGATAATAGAGCAACCTTCTTTTTGTAATTTATAAATTGCTTTTTTCATTAATTCTACATTGATAGGATCTAGTCCTGTAAATGGTTCATCTAATATTAATAGTTTAGGATGATGAATTACTGCAGAGATAAATTGTATTTTTTGTTGATTACCTTTGGATAATTCCTTTATTTTTCTATTTTCATAGGACTCTATTTGGAATTCTTTTAACCATTTCTTTAACTCTTCTTCTATTTTAGTCTCTTTCATTCCTTTTAAAACACCGTAGAAGACAATTTGTTCTTTTACGGTCATTTTGGTAAGTAGACTACGTTCTTCTGTTACAAAACCAATCTTGTCTGTAATGGAATAATCGATTGGTTTTCCATCTAATAAAACTTCTCCTTCTGTTGCTTCAAGTAAACCCATGATGATTCTAAATGTTGTTGTTTTACCTGCACCGTTCTCACCTAATAGCCCGAATATTTCTCCATCTTTTACTTCAAATGAAAGATTATCTACGGCTTTATTATTTCCATAATACTTTACTATATTTTTAACTTGTAACATAACATACTCCTCTCTATTTATATTGTAGCATTTTTCTTTTTGGTTTCCTATTATTTTGTAAAAGAAAAAGACCTGGTTGGTCTTATTTTATATATTCGTTTGGAGATATTGGCTTTAAATAGCCATTTTTTCTTAGCTTTAATAAACATTCGTTTCCTAATTCTATTCCTTGTTGGAGAATTTTCTGTTGTATATATGGGTAAGGTCTTCTTAAATCTCTTTCAAAAAACTCTTGTGATAAAATGCTAGTTAAACTTACTAATCTTGTTTTATCCTTTATATTACGGTAGTGATTCCCCCAATAATTTAAAGCATCTACATCCGTACCCAAGCATATATAATAATAACTCTTAGATTGGGCGCGTTGTGTGTTATCAAAAATATCAAGAAGACATCTGTTACCACTGGTATCTTTTTCTTCTCTTACACAATGTAAAAGCCCATTCATTTCCAGTAATAAATATATATCCCTTAATTCTATTTGATTTGATGGGGATGTTTTTGAGGAATCCAAATTTCTTTTTATGTAATCTCTTAATATTAATTGCAGTTCTGCACAAGATAATTCTTTGTTTTTATTTAATCCATAGAATTCCATGATTTCTTGGATGTCTAAATCTTGCTTTGAATTTTTAGATATTTCCTCAGAAGTTTCGGAATCCTCCCCTTCTTTTCTTTGCACTGCTATTTCATACCCTTGTTTTTCTTTGGCAATCACTCTATCTATTTCGGCTCTTATGTCTGGATTTATTAGGGCATCTTTTATTGCTTTTAAGATTTGTATTACATAATTATTATCTGTTTGTTGATTTTGATGAATCCCTATTTTTTTTACAGCATCCCTATATGCTTTTATGATTTCTTCGTCTGTTGCACTTTCCCTAACACCTAGTCTTAGGTATGGATTTGATACCCCTAAATTTTCTAATTCTTCGATTTTATCATAAATACCCATAATTACCCTCTTTTCTGTAAAGTGGTATTATTATACTATATATTGGTATAAAAATCAAGAAGTTATAAGTCAAACCACCTTATGATATTGGCGGGCCTGTTCTTTTAACTAATCCTTTCGCCTCTGCTTCTTGATAATTCATAGGACGAAATTCAATTTCATGTTTTCCATCACTAAAGCAATCTTCGGTTGTTAGCCTATATATTTCTTGACCATCATCTGTTGTTACATGTTGTACACGTATAATCTGTGGACTATCATCCGTAGAGATTACTCTTATTAAATCATCTCCTCCAAGATAATAATTTCTTTCTTTTATAAATTCTTCTAATTCCCACGTATACATTCCTACTTCCCCACTTACTTCTTATATATTTTTTAAAAAGGCAATATATCCACGATAAGCTTCATAGATATCCGCTTTGCTAGTTACTTCCCATGGAGCATGCATACTTAACACACCGACTCCACAGTCAATTACATCCATATTATATTTTGCCAACATATAGGCAATCGTTCCGCCACCACCCATATCTACTTTTCCGAGTTCTGATAGTTGGAAGGAGACGTTTGCATCATCCATTACTTTTCTTAGTTCTGCAATGTATTCTGCATTAGCATCATTACTACCACTCTTACCACGTGATCCTGTATATTTACAATATACAACACCTCTAGTAAATTGTGAAGCATTTCTTTTATCCATTGCTGATTTATACAGAGGATCATAAGTAGCATTTACATCACTTGATAACATTTTGGAATGATTTAATACTCTTCTTACTGCTACTGGACTACTTTCTCCCATTAGAAGACAAATTTCTGCAATTGCGTTGTCAAAGAAATGTGACTGCATTCCAGTTGCTCCTACACTTCCTATTTCTTCTTTGTCTACTAGTATGCAACTTAGTGTTTTTTCTGTTTGATCTATTTCTAAAAACGCTTCTAAAGATGTGTAGGCACATGCTCTATCATCTTGACCATAGGATATAATCATGCTTCTATCTAGGCCAAAGTCTTTGGCACTTCCTGCTGGAACTAGTTCTATTTCGGCAGAATGGAAATCTTCTTCTACTATATTATATTTTTCTTTTAGAAGTAAGAGAATATTATTTTTCACTGACTCCTTTTCTTCAGTGGCTAATGGTTTGTTGCCGATAATAGGGTCTAATTTTTCTCCTTCAATTATTTTTGATGCTTCCTGTTTCATTTGCTCGCCAGCTAGATGAGGGAGTAAATCTGTAATTCCTATTACTGGGTCACTTTCTTCTTCTCCAATGTTTAGGTCTATTTTTGTACCATCCTTTTTAATTACTACTCCATGGATGGCTAATGGTAGAGTTACCCATTGATATTTTTTTATACCACCATAATAATGTGTATCAAAATATGCGAACCCATCACTTTCATAAATAGCGTTTGCTTTTAGGTCAATTCTTGGAGAATCGATATGTGCTCCTAAGATATTCATCCCTTCGGTTACGGGTCTTGTTCCAATATGAAATAACGCAACAGCTTTCCCTTTATTATTTACATAAATTTTATCTCCTGGTGTAATTTTTATATTATTTTTAATGTAATCTTCTAAGTTTTTATATCCTTTCTCTTCTGCTCGTCTAATAATTTCTTTTGTTGCTTCTCGTTCTGTTTTTGCTACTGTTAAGAATTTTTTATAGTCGTTACAAATATTATTTAGTTTTTCTATATCTTTTTCTGTATATTTTTCCCATGCGCTACCCTTATCCATTTTCCTATCCTCCTATCATTAGTATATCATTTTTTTTACAATTCATAAAAAAAATTAATATTCTATGATTTTTGTAATAAAATATTCTCCATAATAAAAAACGAGTTAAAACTCGCTTTCTTTATTTTTACTTTTCTCTTGACATCTTTTAATAAACTCTTTTTCTATTCCTGTATATTCAGAAATAGTTTTCACATCTAAGCCTTTGTTTAGCATAGAAAGGACTATTTTTTCTTTTTCCTTTTTCGTTTCTTCTCTTCCTTGTTCTAATCCTTTCTCAATACCTTGTTCCAGTCCTTGTTCTAGACCTTGTTCTATTCCTTTCTCAATACCTTCTTTTAATCCTCTTTCTAACCCTTCTTTTAATCCTTTTTCTATCATCTCTTCTCGAATGGAGTTCTCTATTTTTCTATTATCTTCTTCTGCACTCATATATACATGAAAATCAGG
>CALVKW010000018.1 GCA_944333345.1 uncultured Bacilli bacterium
GAAGATTTAAGAGAAGCATTAGAAAAATTGAAATTAAATGATGCATCATTAACTTTTGAACCTGAAACTTCTAAAGCATTAGGTTTTGGATTCCGTTGTGGTTTCTTAGGACTTTTACATATGGAAATTATTGAGGAGAGAATAGAAAGGGAGTTTGGAATCGATTTAATTGCTACCTCTCCTTCTGTTGTTTATGAAGTAGTTCTTACTGATGGAAGTAAGATTATGGTAGATTCACCTACAAAGATGCCAAAGAGAGAAGTTATTTCAAAAACATTGGAACCCTATGTTAAAATTAGCGTTTTTAGTCCAAGTGATTATATCGGTCCTATTATGGAGCTTTGTCAGGATAAACGAGGAACTTTTATTAATATGGAATACTTAGATCAGACTAGGGTTACGATTCATTATGAATTGCCACTTTCTGAGATTGTTTATGATTTCTTTGATAAGTTAAAATCTTATACTAAGGGATATGCTTCTTTTGATTATGAATTTATTGGTTATAGGGAAAGTAATTTAGTTAAGATGGATATTTTACTTAACGGTGAAGTTGTAGATGCACTTTCTGTTATTGTCCATAAAGATTTTGCTTATAATCGAGGGAAAATAGTGGTTGAAAAGTTAAAAGAAATTATTCCGAGACAGATGTTTGAAGTCCCAATTCAGGCTGCTATTGGTACACATGTAATTGCTCGTACTGATATTAAAGCGTTACGTAAGAATGTTTTAGCGAAATGTTATGGAGGAGATGTGACGCGGAAGAAGAAACTTTTGGAAAAACAAAAAGAAGGTAAAAAGAGAATGAAAAGAATTGGTAGTGTTGAGGTTCCACAGGAAGCATTTTTATCCATATTATCTACTAGTGAGAAGTAGGGAGATGTGTTTTTATGAAATATTCTAGGTTACTAAAACAAGCTTTTGCTAGTTATGGAGTTGATGTCGGAATTAGTAGTTCTAGTTTAATGGAATCTATTTCTACACTTAGTGACATTGATACTGATATGTTGATATCTATTAGAATAAATGGGTGGTTAGAGAATACTTGTCCTCAATATGCGGATTATTATATGAGAGTTCCTTGGATTAGTCTAGATGATTTAGAACAAACGTATCGTTCTGACTTTCCGCTTGATGCTATGTTCTTAAAATTTGGAGATGCAATTTGTAATAATGTTTCAGATTCTGTAGAGGAAGAACTTATGTATATGAGTTCGGCTTATCCGAGTGCTTTCAGTGGGTCCCGAGATGATGTTTCTAATTTTTTAGAATTTTCACGCTATCAGGTAAAAAATATACTCATAGATTAACAAAATATAAAGTAAGATGAAGACTAATAAGTCATAGATTATATACATTTTACTGTCAATAATAGGAGGTGGTTTTATGGATGAATATATTACTAGTCAATGTATTATAGAAGAATATTTAAATAATTGGTTTACTTATGAAGAGTTGGCAGAATATTTATGCATTCCTATAGAAGATGTTCAAAAAGCATTAGATGCTGCGTGTGAGGTAGATTCTAAACTTGGAGCTAAAATTAGAAAACATACAGGGCATATTCAAAGATATTATGCTGAGAAAGATAGTAAGCCTTTTGTATCGGAGGAAAATAAAATTTATGTTAATATTGCAGAATATATGATTGAACATAAGGCGTCTTTAAATAAAACAGCTAAAGAATTTGGTATAGGAAAAACTACAGTTTTTGATTATGTTCATGAACGATTACCAGAAATTTCTATTGTTTTATATAAACAGGTATTTGATGTGTTAACTCATAATAAGTCATTTTCTACTAATAATAAAAGAGTTATAGAACAAGTATTAACTAGCTATGAACTTCTTATGCAAGGAAAGAGTAGTTCAGAGATTGCAGAAGTTCAACAAGTTGGAAGAAATGTAGTTCAAAGGAATTTAACTGGAAGATTAAAGGCTATTGATTCTCAAAAATATCTTATTGCTCAAGAAATTTTGAGTGAAAATCGCGATATGGCTGTGAGAGACTATAGGTTTAAGCCTAATGCTAAGTAGTTGCTATATACATATTCCTTTTTGTAAAAATATTTGTAGTTATTGTGACTTTTGCAAATTGTTTTACAATACAGAATATGTTTCTTCTTATTTAGAAGTATTAAAGAGTGAAATTCAAGAATCTTACCAGGGAGAAGAATTAGATACCATTTATATTGGTGGAGGTACTCCTAGTAGTTTATCTACTCTAGAGTTAGAGAACTTCTTTTCTATTTTATCGATTTTTAAAAAGTCTTCCTCTTGTGAAGTTACCATTGAAGCTAATTTTGATAGTATTACAGAAGAAAAAATAGATTTATTTAAAAAGTATGGTGTCAATCGTATTAGTTTTGGAATAGAGACTACTCATGATTGGATATTAAAGAGAATGAATCGTACTTTAGACTTAGAGTATGTTCGTCATATTATTTCTTATTGTAAAAGTGTTGGTATTACTAATATTAATGTTGATTTAATGTATGCTTTTCCGGGGGAGACTTTAAAAGAGTTAGAAGAGGATATTGATTTTATTTTGTCTTTGGATGTTTCTCATATTTCTACTTATTCTTTGATTTTAGAAGAGCATACTGAATTGTTTTTGGAAAAGGAGAAGTCTATTTCTGAAGATATTGATGCTAAAATGTATGAGTTGATTTGTTCTAGGTTATCTGATTATACTCATTATGAAATTAGTAATTTTTCTAGGGAAGGATATTATTCTAAGCATAATTTATGTTATTGGAACAATGTAGAGTACTATGGATTTGGACTTGGTGCTAGTGGCTATTTAGGTGATATTCGATATAGTAATACTCGTAGTATTACACATTATTTACAGAAGATGTTTCGATATCAAGAAGAAAAACTAAGTATTTATGATAAAATAGAATATGAGGTTATTTTAAATCTTAGAACTAAGAATGGTATTTCTAAGAAAACCTTTTTTAATAAATATTCTATGAAATTAGAAGATTGTTATTCATATCAATCACTTGTCATTGATGGATATCTTATAGAAGATGGGGATTGTTTGTATATTCCAGAGAAATATTTTTATCTTAGTAATGAAATTATGGTTAGATTGTTGGAGGAGTGTAAATTATGAATAAAGTAGGAGAGTTTGAAATAGAGTTAGGATACATTAGGGATGAGACTATTCAAGAAGATTGTCGTACTATGATAGAGTTGTTGCCAGACTATTTTTTTGAGGTTCCTGCCTCTTCTACGGGAAAATATCATCCAAGTTATTCTTTAGGAGATGGAGGACTTCTTCGTCATACGAAGGCTGCTGTTAGAATAGGGTATGAGTTATTGCAAGACTCTTCTATTGGAGATAAATATACCAGTATAGAAAAAGATATTATGTTAATGGGACTTTTATTACATGATGGAATAAAGCACGGTATTCCGAAAGAGCGTTATGTTCGTTTTGATCATCCTATTTTAATGGCAAATTATATTATGGATCATAAAGCAGATCTTCTTATGAGTGATGAAGAAATGGAACTCTTATGCTCTGTTATTCGTACACATATGGGGCCTTGGACTAAGGATTATAATGGGGAAGAAGTATTAGAAGCTCCTAAGACAAAATATCAGAATTTTGTTCATATGTGTGATTATTTAGCAAGTCGTAAGTGTTTACTAGTCCCTTTTGACGATAAAAATAGGATAAGTGTATAAAAGTACACTTATTTTTATTGCGATAATATTAATTTTTTGATATGATAGATTAGGATGTAAATGATAGAGAAGAGGTATAGTATGAAAGGTAAGATTATAGTTATCGAAGGTACGGATTGTTCTGGTAAAGAAACCCAATCAATTTTATTAGAAAAAAAATTAAAAGAGAAGGGAAAGAAATGCGTTCATTTTGGATTTCCTATGTATGATACTCCGACTGGTAGAATTGTAGGAGGACCTTATTTAGGTAATCCAGAGATTTCTTCCGGATTTTTTCCAGAGGGGGCAGATCATGTGGATCCTCATATTGCGTCTTTATATTATGCTGCCGATCGAAAATATAATATGAAAAAAATTATTCCTTATTTGGAAGATGGGTACTATGTTATTTTAGACCGTTATACTACTTCTAATTTAGCTCATCAAGGTAGTAAGATTCATGATAAGGATGAGAGATTTTTAATGTATCAATGGATTGATAAATTAGAATATTGGTTATTGCAACTTCCGAAACCCGATCAGACTATCTTTTTACATATGCCTTATCAATATTCTTTAGAATTAAAGAAAAATAGAAAAGTTGTTGATGAACATGAACGTTCTCCTGAACATTTAAAGAATGCAGAAGATGCTTATATAGAACTTTCAGAGATGTATAATTGGAAGAGAATTGAGTGCGTTAAAGATGGAGTAATTCGTAATGTTGAAGATATTAATCAGGAAATTTTAGATTTTATTATATAAAGAAAAAAGATTTCAATTTTTAGAAATCTTTTTTAGTCTCCTAATATTCCAATGGCTGGTGCTACGTTTGTTAAGGATGGTTGTTTCTGTGGTTTTTGTTGTGTATTAATTGTTGGAATTATAGAATTTTGTATTGGCGCTTTTTCTTTTGGAGTTTGTTGTAACTGAGGTTGAGTACTAATTACAGGAATGATGGATGGTGTTTTTCTTTCTTCTTTTTTCGTTCCTTGTGGTGGTATATTCCTCATAGTAATTAGGGAAGGTGTCGTTTCTTGGCTTTCTTCCTCTTTTTTTGGTTCTATATGAATTGTTGGTATCATTCCGTTTTTTTGTTTATCAATAGCTTCTATTTTTTCTAGTGTATTGACTGGTTTTGCGGAAGGTGCAGTTTTTACATTCGGTGGATTGTTTGCATTTATTTCTGTAGGAATTGTTCTTGGAGTAGCTGTAGGTTCTTCTTTTTCTTTGATATTTAAGGATACTACTTCTAACCCTTTTGATTCCTTTTCTTTCTTTTGTTTTTCTTCTTGCTCTTCTAATTCTTCTTTTATTTTTTCGTCTTTTTCTTTTTCTTTTGATTTTAATTTTTCGGCGACATCGCTTTCAAAGAAGTCTTCGGCATCTTCAATTTCAATAACACGCAATACTTCTTCAAAACTTGTCGTTCCATCAACTACTTTTCCTAGGGCATCTTGTAACATCGTAATAACTTTATCACTATATACTAATTTTGATAAATCATCTTTACTTAGATTTTCATCGTTTAGAGCATTTCTCATTTCATCGTCTAATTCTAGAACTTCTTGGATTGCGACACGTCCTTTATATCCTTTACGACAAGCTTCACAACCATCTGGATTTGCATCCCATAATTTATCTATATCTTTCTTTAAATATTTTTTAAATACTTTTTTTTCAAATTTAGTAGTGTCTCTTTCTACTCGGCACTTGGTACATATTTTTTTTGCTAGTCTTTGTGAGATAATACCGGTTAAGGCAGTGGATAATAAGTAACGTTCTACATTCATATCTAGTAAACGTTCTACGGTAGACAATGTATTGTTGGTATGGATGGTTGATAAAACTAAGTGTCCAGTAATTGCGGCACGAACTGCGATTTGAGCTGTTTCACTATCACGAATTTCTCCGATTAGTATAACGTTAGGGTCCTGACGTAAGATAGAGCGAAGGGCTGCTGCGAAAGTCATTCCAATTTCGGTGTTTACTTGGACTTGGTTCATTCCTTCTATATTCATTTCAATGGGGTCTTCTACTGTGATAATATTTGTTTCTTCTTTGTTTAGTGCTTGTAGGATAGAGTATACTGTTGTAGATTTACCAGATCCAGTAGCACCAGTGATTAGAATAATTCCATTCGGTACTTGAATCATACGTTTTAATCTTGCTAAGTTAGATTCATTAAATCCTAAATAATCTAGCCCTTGTAAACTTCTTGAGTAATCTAAGATACGAATAACTATTTTTTCACCTTCGTTTAGTGGAAGACACGATACACGCATGTCTAGGTAGGTTCCACCGAAGTTACCTTTGATGGCTCCATCTTGAGGTAGACGAGATTCCGTTATGTTCATATTGGCTAGTAATTTTAATCTTGTTGTAAGATTTCGTTCATATGTTTTGGGAATATATGTAAAGTTTTGTAAATCTCCATCTACACGAAAACGTATCATCATTCCATCTTCTCTTGGATCGAAGTGAATATCAGAGGCATTTGACTTAGCTGCTGATATGATTATATAATCTGCAATCTGTGTGATTGGTGTTTTTGTAAAATCAAATTTAATCATAGTGTCAACCCCTTTTGTTTTTACTATGGTATTTTATCTTATTTTATTATATAATAATTTTAGTATAATAGCAAGAAAGTAGATGGGAAAAATATGAAAAAAGAAAATAAAGGATTTGTGTTGGTAGAAACATTAGTTGTTACAGTATTTGTTATGGCAGTATTTTCTGTTATTTATATTAATTTTTATCCATTGGCAGGTGAATATGAACGTAGAGATTTTTATGATGATATCGATAGTAAGTATGGTGCTTATTGGATGAAACTATTTATTCAGGATAGTGGTTATGATTTTTATGCGTCCGGGGGTTATTTTGATACAGTTACAGCTAATACATATGCAAAGTTTAGTTGTGATGTTTTGCCAACGGAGAAGAAAAATTTTTGTTCTGAAATGTGGAATCGTTTAGATGTTAAAAATGTAATTATAACAACTTATAACTTGGAGGATTTTAAAAATCATATTAATAGCGATCCTACTGGTTTTAGTGATTCTTTTGTTTCTTACATTGAATATTTACCTATTTATAAGGTTGCTTCTTTAAATGGTGCTAGATACCGTGTTTTGGTTGAGTTTGAAAGAACTGCGGATAGTGATGCGGATAGTGAGATTTATTATACGTATGCTACTATGGAAGTTGTCGCTATGAAGAGATAATTGATTTTACTATAGCGCTATGTTAGAATTGAAATATAGAATAGGATAGTATTATATGGGGGATTAGTGATGTGGAGGCGATTAGAGTGATTCGTAAACTGAATAATAAAGGAATGACTGCTATTGAAATATTGATTACTTTTGTAATTGTAGTTATTATTGTTGTTTCTATGTATGATGGTATTTTGGGACTAAAAACAAGAGAGTCCGTTGCTTCTTATAAACTTAGTTTAGTTACTTATAAAAATTTGTTAACGAAAGAGATTCAGGATGATTTGATTAAAATAGGACTTACGTCTACTAGTACAGAGTCAATGAAGGATGCTAGTGGTAATGCTATTGGTTATCGGGTTCGCTTGACTTTGCGAGATGGTTCTATTCGAATTTTGGAAGTAAAGCAAGTTTTTGGATGTAATGCGGCAGATGATTTAGAAGCTAATGATTTGTGTGGGATGATGACGGAAGCTCAAAAAAATCAAAATGATGATTTTTCTATTAGCTATGGTCCAGAAGGTAATTTAACAGAATATCCTCTTCCGGATTTGGGACACGAAGATATTTCTAATTATAATGGTACTAGTGGAACGCATAGGGTTTATAGTCTTAGAATTAATGAAGTTGATGTTTCTAATGCTAATCAAGTGTTTTCCGTTCGAATTGTTTTATATCATCCGGATTTGGGGTCGCGATATTCTATTGATATTGCTGCGCCAATTAATTTTTCTGGAAATGGAGTAGTTGATAATACTCCAGAAAATGTTGATCCTCCTAGTATCCCTACTGCTGAACTTAGAAGAGAAAATAGTACAGGGACTGTACTTAATAATACGGATACTTGGAGAGCTTATCCTATTTGGTTTGGTAATTTTAATTCTATTGATTATTCTGGGACTGGTATTAATCGTTATGAGTATTCTGATGGATGTACAGGTAGTCCTACAGGAATTTTAAAGAATGCTGGGGAAACCTATTCCAAATTAAAAAATGTTAAATATTGTATTCGTGCCGTAGATAATACCGGAAAAATAAGTGATTGGAGCAGTCCGTATTATATTAAAGTAGATCAAGTTGTTCCAACTCCTTACGTTGTTGAAGTGGTAAATGAACGAGCACCTATGACTTGTGATCATACAACTGCAGAAATGGAAGCTGGAGTATATGAACCTATTCAATGTACCCTTTATGCTTATGACCCACCGAATGGTTTTGCTCAACAATTTAATCAGGATGATAAAGGAGGAAGCGGTATTAAGGATGAAATTTCTTACTTTAATGCTACTGGACCTAATTGTCAAGACCCGCAGAATCCAGGTACTTTTCCTTGGGGGCAATGGAATACGAATGCGTGGGGACATTATGGATTAGGACATTGTACTCAGGCAGAGTATCGTATTAGGTATCGAGATAATGTTGGAAATGAAAGTGAGACTTTAACATTATGGATATTCTATGGTAATTAATTATATCAATAAAGCAAAAATAATACTTGCTAATACTGTTTGACAACATCTACCTAATAAAAAATTATTATAATTTATAGAAGTATCAGCAATGATACTTTTTGTTTGCATGTGAACTGATAATCCTCCAAAAGATGTAAAGAAGATAATAAATAGTCCTCTTATTGTTGGATTCGTAATTAAACTTGTTAAAAAGATTCCATTTGTTAAGTCAAATAGTCCGTTAAAAAATACATAAGCTGGGAGAGAAAATTTTATATAGTGATTGATCAGGGTAATTATTAAATAGAAGAAGATAGATGTTCCATAAATTAGTAATAGTGTTTTGATGGAAGAGTAGCCGGCTTTAGATAGAGTGATGGCAAAAGAAGATGGCTCTTTTTGGAAAATAGGGATTTTTTCATTTTCTTTCGGATGATTTATCAGTGCAATAATTCCGTTTGCGATGATTATACTGAGTAATATTGTGACTGCATATTTTTTTGATGGAAATAGAGTTGCTACGGGACCTAGAATAAATATCGGATTTGGAAAATGAACATAACTTATGATTTTGTTGGCTGATTCTTCTGTTATTAAGTTTTTGTCTAATAATTCTTTCGTATATTTACTACCACTGGGGAATCCACTAATTAAGCTCATTACTATGATATATAAGTTGGCACTATTTCTTTTTAAAACTTTACTTAATTTTTGTACCATATTATATTCAATTAATAAAGTTGATAATGTAAAAAACAGAAAGCTTGCGGGGAATAATTTTTCTATAAATAGTTTTGTATAGACTAATATTTTATTTGTCACGATTGTTGAATTTAATAAACATAGTACTGTTAGACATGTTAATGCTATTAGAATTAAGTTACTTTTTCTAATTTTTTTCATATTTCCTCATTTCTTTGTTATAATGTATCATGGAGGTAGATATCATGCTTAAGAAATTTTATGAGAAAGTGAAAGATTTTATTAAATCAGAATATAAATTTATTTTATTTTTAATTATTTTTTATGTTGTTCTTTCTTGGCCAGTTAATTATTACATTATTATTGGTGGTGGAATTAGTGATATTTCTGATCGAGTTGTAGTAGAAGATGGGTATTCCAGTGATGGAAGTTTTAATTTATCTTATGTCTCTGAACTTAAAGGGACTACGATTAGTTATTTACTTAGTTATGTTATTCCTAATTGGAAAAGAGTAGATATAGATGATTATAAATATACTACGGATGAAGATTATGAAGATATTGAATTTCGTAGTTCCCTAGATTTGGAGTATTCTAATAGTAATGCGATTTATTATGCTTATCAACTTGCTGATAGACCTTGTAAGCTTGTCAGCACGGAGATTTATATTATTGCGAAGTTTGAAGAGTATCCTAATTCCTTGGAAGTTGGAGATCAATTATTAAGCGTTGATGGAAAAGAGTTTTCTACGTTGGCAGAGTATCAAGAATATTTAAGAAGATTTGATGGGGATAGTATTGTAGTAAAAGTATTGCGTGATGATAAAGAAATAGAAGTTACCTGTAAGTTATATCAGGAAGATGATTATAAAGTCTTAGGAGTAGGATTACAATCTACTAGTACCTATGATACAGATCCTAAGGTGGATTTCCATTTTGAGGCCAATGAATCTGGACCTTCTGCTGGTCTTATTACTACTTTATCTATTTACGATCAGTTGACTAAAGGAGATTTAACGGGAGATTTCAATATTGCTGGTACTGGTACGATTGAGGCAGACGGTTCTATTGGGCAAATTGGAGAAGTAGAATATAAATTATTAGGCGCTGTTGATGGAGGGGCTGATGTTTTCTTGGTTCCTGCGGGAGAAAATTATCAAGATTGTAAAAAATTAATGAAGGAAGATGACTTGGATATTAAACTAATTCCAGTGGAGACTATTTATGATGCAGTAGATGCATTGAAAGAGTTAAAGTAGGTGTGTTATGGGTGATTTAGAATTATTAGAGAATGCTAAGAATTATATGAGTAAAGTATCAGGATTTATAAAAAATAATAATTATCAGTTAGTAGATATTAACAATGATATGTGTGTTATGGAAGGGATTATAACGGATACTAGTATGAATCCTTATGGTATGATTCATGGAGGATATCTATTTGGTCTTGCTGATTCGGCGGCAGGATTGTTTGCTAGAGTGACTGGAAGAAAAGCGGTAACGTTAAGTTCTCATATTGAATATTTGCATGCTGCTTATGGAAGTAAAATTAAGGCTGTTGTTAAAAAAGTAAAAGATGGTAAACATATTGTTGTTTTTGATATTTTCTTATATGATGAGAAAAATGTGATAGTAGCGAAAGCTACCATTGATTATTTTTTTATTGATTAAGTTATTTTTATAGCTTTTTTTTAATGTTTATGTTATCTTATTGTTAAGGTAGGAGAGAGTTATGAGAAAAAAAGTATTTATTATTGTTTGTTGTGTGTTTCTTCTTATTATGATAGGAGTGTTTGGTTACAGGGGATATTTGATTTATGGTAAATATCAGGTTAGTTCAGAATATCTAGCACAAGAGGAAGAGATAAAAATTGATTTTAGTACATCTTGTGAGTTTCCATTAGAGCGTTATACTGTTTGCCTTCCAGAAGGTTTTATGATTGATTCCGATAATACCGTTGATGGAGCGATGAATGTTTATCAGGATACGAATGGTAGACGTATTAGTTTTGCTAGTATCGATGAAGATTTGGCTCAAGTTTTTGAAGATGTAGATGGTAGTTTTGATGCATCAGAAATGTTAGATGATGTAAATATTGAAAATATGGTTGACTTATTACATTATTTAGATCGGTATGGCTATTCGAATATTAATTATTTTTCTTCTATGCGAGATGTAAAATTAAATTATGTTCTTTCTGTGCTTTTTGAAAATACAATTCCAGATAGTGATAGAAGTTATATTACGGGAGATTATACTGGATATGTTCTTTTTTATGATAATGATTATGAAGTTAATTTGATTCATAATCATCGTCGTTATGTTATCTATTTTTCTAGTAATCATAGTCCTGTTCCTTTTACTGAAAGTGATATTGTTTCTATTATTGGTAGTATTCAGTTTAAAGACTAGAAATAGTCTTCTTTTTTTTTGTAAAATATGATTTATCAGGTGATGATTATGGAATTTTATTCAATTGATGGAGAATTAAAGATAAAAAAGATTGAACCTTCGAATGAGAAGGATTTATGGTTACTGCATTACTTAACTTGTGATAGTGATGTTTATGGGAGTGAGTCTAAACCAGGACATTTATGGAATTTAGAAACAGAGACTTTTCTTAATTTACATTATTTGCAACATGGGGAACTTTATGGGTCACCTTTTGCTATTTATTTGAATGATAATCCGATAGGGTTTTTGGATGTTTCTGGAATTTTACAAACTCCTAATTCTTCTTATGTTGATTTATCTTATGCTTTGATTAGGGAAGCGAGAGGTCATGGGTATATGCAACGTAGTTTGTCTGCTGTTAGTGATTGTCTTTTTATTAATAAAGTTTATGGTCTTGATTTTTGTGAGTGTTTTATTAGTCCTTATAATCCGAAGAGTTCTAAAGTTGCCATTTCTTCAGGATTTTCTAGGAATATTAGAAGGGAAGATGAATTAATAAAGGAAGACGGTAGCTTTTGTTTACATTGTTATACAAAGAAAAGATAATAATATGATTTCTTTTCTTTTTTTTCTGCTATACTTATAGTAAGGAGAGTTTATATGGGAAAGAAAGTTAAAAAACGTATTGATCAGGGGAATATGGATCGAAAGAGGATAGTTAAAATTATTTTAGGGGTAATTGTTTTGATTGTTCTTGGTTGGCTATTGTATAAAGCATTTCTATTATATTTTGCTTATAGGATAACAGAGAAAGATTTGATAGATTACCAGGGAACGATTACTATTGATAAGTCAGGTACTTGTGATGTATCATTTGATGGGTTTACCATGTGTATTCCAGAAGGCTTTTCTAATGAGGAGGTTTCAGAAGATACGGTTGTTTATGCGGATAGTGAGAGACGTTTTGTTATGGGAAGTAGGTCGCTTGAAGATTTAGATGCTAATATTTCTGATTTAGATAATAATATTGATGTAGATCAATTCATGAAGAAATATCATTTTTCTACTATGACAGATGTTCTTCATTATTATGAGAATCATCAGAATGAAAAACCTCATCTATTTTCTAAATCTTCTGATATTAGAGATTACTATATCATTTGGAATTTAGTAAATCTTTATTTACCAGAAGGAAATTTATACTATATTGAAGGTGATTTAGACGGTTATCTAGTTCAACAGAAAAATAATTACTATTTTTATCTATATCATAATCAAAATTATCAATATCATGTTTCCTTTGGTAATTCTGATTTAAGTGATTATTATTTTACTAAGGATAATGTTATTTCTATCCTTAGTAGTTTAGAGTATGAAGACTAAAGGTCTTCTTTTTTTTACCCATAATTTTCCACAATTTTATCAAATGGTTTTCATAATAGTATTTTATACTGGTATCATGAAAGGAGGAAACAATAGGAAAATTATTCATCATTCATTAAAATCCCATAATTTCCCATAATTATTTAATAATTCTTACACATTTATGCGATATAGTTAAATTGTCAAGAGGAGGATGATAAAGAAGAAATAAAAAAGGAAGTAATTGAAAAAAGATATTAATTATAATTTTTATATAGATTGAAAGGATGGGATGTATAGAATATGAAATGTAAATTTATATTAAAGGAGGCGATGCCCATAAGGTTATAGAAGATTTCAGGGAATAGTGTTATACTATTGGTAGGTGGTAGAAATGTATACAATTTGTTTTGTTGAAGATGAAGTTGACTTATCAAACCTTATTCGGACCTATTTAGAACGTTCTGGTTATGAAGTTGTTTCATTTACTAAGGGTAAGGATGCTATCGATTATATTGGTGGTAAAGCTGATCTTTGGATATTGGATATTATGTTAGGAGATGATGTCAATGGCTACGATGTAATCAAAGCTATTCGTGAGAAAGATGCAAATGTACCTGTTATCTTTACTTCCGCTAGAGATCAAGATTTAGATAAAATCTTAGGATTGGAACTGGGTAGTGATGATTACATTACAAAACCATATTCTAGTAAGGAACTTGTCTTACGTGTTAATAAAATTATAAAACGTGTATATAAAGATATACAACCCCAACTTATTTCTTATGATACTTATACAATTGATACTGATAAACGTGTTGTTATAGATAATAAACAAAAGGAGATAAAACTTACTACTTTAGAATTTGACTTATTACTTTTGTTTCTTCAAAATAAAAATAAATGCTTTTCTAGAGAAGAGATTTTGGATGTTGTCTGGGGAAAAGATTATTTTGGCTCTGATCGAGTAGTGGATGATTTAGTTCGCCGTCTTAGAAAAAAGATGCCTAAACTTAATGTTAATGCCGTTTATGGATATGGGTATCGATTATCATGAAAAGTAGAAAAACTAAACTAAGTCATCAATTGATTGCTCTAATCGGATTGGCCTTTGTGATTTTGTTTATTTCCTTGGGCATTATCCTTCCGAAAATGTTGATTCCAGTAGCAGAGAAAAATATTTATACCTATTTAAGCGAGCCATTAAAATTTGTTGGTAATAATCGTATTGATGAATCTTTACTTAATACAGAAGTCGCTTATCTCTATATTGTAAATGATCAAGTTGCAACCAGTGAAAATATCAATCAAGTTATTAACATCAATGATACTAATAAATTATTATCCTATATTAATGATGATTATGGTAAATTTAGCTATAATCATGATACTTACTACTACTATACGATTACCAAAGACAAAATAAAAAAAATTGCTATCTCAAATGATAGTTATATCAACGAAACAAAAACCGCTATTTTGAGTGCTATCTTTCCAATAGTTTTAAGTACTTGTTTATTGATTGGTCTTATGCTTGTTGTTTGGTCTTCCTTTATTGTTAAGAAGATTGAAAAATTAAAAGATAAGATTGATCATATTGACAGTTTAGATTATAATCATAATATTAATTTTGAAATCGATGATGAAATTAAATCACTTGCTTTGGCAATTGAAGATATGCGAATTTCTTTAATTAACCAAGAAGAATATCGCAATCAAATGTATCAAAATATATCACATGATTTTAAGACACCTCTCACCGTTATAAAATCATATATTGAAGCTGTTGAAGATAATGTTGAAGATAGTAATACCGCACTTCAAATTATAAAACAGCAGACTAATAAATTAGAACAAAAAGTACACTCACTTCTTTACTTAAATAAACTTGATTATCTCAAAAATTCAAAAAATGTAGAAAACAAGTTAGTTGATATGGAACAAATTATTAACAGTGAAGTAGAAAAATTTAAGTTTCATAGAAAAGAAATTAATTTTATTACGGATATTGATAAGAAATCAAAATACTATGGTACTATGGAACATTGGGAAACTATTTTTGATAATTTGCTTTCGAATTTTATGAGATATGCTAATACTACTATCAAAATTACTGCGAAACAAAACAAACTTATCCTTTATAATGATGGTGACCATATCGATGATGATTTTCTTGAAGGAATCTTTACTCCGTTCCGGAAAGGAATTAAAGGAGAGTTTGGATTGGGATTATCGATTGTTAAAAAAACACTTAATATTATGAATTATGATATTATCATTAAAAATGAAAAAAAAGGTGTATCCTTTATTATAAAAAGAAACTCTTAAGTATAGGGTTTCTTTTTTTTACCATAATAATAATGGGTGATCGAATGCGAATATTGATTACTGGGGCTAGCTCGGGGATTGGATATCAGGTGGGAAAAATTCTTGCAAGTCATGGCCATTTGGTTTATATGACTTGTCATACGGTAAAAGAGGTGTTTCATTTAAGAGAAAAATTAGACTGTGATGGTGTTTCTGCTATTTGCCTTAAACTTGATCTTTTGACTGATGATATTGATATTGTTGATCATTTAGATATTGATTGCTTATTTAATCATGCTGGTGTGGGGTGCTCTGGTAGTATTCTTACTATGAATGAGGAGAGTTTACGAGATGTTTTTGAAGTTAATTTTTTTCGTTCTTTTCTACTTTTGAAAAAAGCTTATCATCACATGGTAGAAAAGAAGATATCTGGGAAAATTTTTATTACTTCTTCTTTGCTTGGTATGTTTCCACTTCCTTTTTTTGGTGTGTATAGTTCTAGTAAAAGTGCTATTTCACAATTAGTTAAAACTCTTCAAAAAGAGGAAGAAGTGTTTTGTCATTCTATTTCTTTTTGTTTAGTAGAACCAGGCGCTTATGCTACAGGGTTTAATCAAATGATGATTGACCGGGGAGAGAAGTATGTTGAAGATTTTTTTCATAAAAAATATTTATCTATTCGTTCTTTTCAGAGAAAATTGTTTTTATTATTAGAATCTAGTAATATTCGTGGGATTAGTAAAAGAATTGTTAAGGAAATAGAACATAAAAAAACGAAGAAGATTCTTCGTATTCCTTGGATACAAGGTTTTATTTTAAAAATTTATCAATTATTTTTTTTCTTGATTTTTCTTTATATTTTTTTCTAAGTTTTTTTGCTTCTTCTTTTGTCATTGATGATTGTTTTATTGTACTTTCATCTAAAAAACTAACCGAGCCTTCTAATATTCCTTTTTTTCTACTATTGTCAAGATAATCTCTAGCTTCTTCTTCTGTGCTTGGTGGAGTTCCGGTTTCTACTATTACCCATCTTCGTGTACGCGTTTTGTATAATGGAACATTTTTTCTTATTAGTGTTATTTGTTCTCCTGTTTTACTAGAGTATGAAAGTAAATTAATATTTCCTACGTAAAATTGTTTCATGTTTTATTCTCCTTTGCATGTTTATTATATCTA
Organism: uncultured Bacilli bacterium; assembly: GCA_944333345.1. Lineage (GTDB taxonomy): Bacteria > Bacillota_I > Bacilli_A > RF39 > UBA660 > Faecimonas. The sequence continues at coordinate 16,293 of CALVKW010000018.1, forward strand.
AAAAAATTAGTTTTGTATAGAAAATAAGAAAAAAAGGGCTCAATTGAAAAGTTTAATTGACCAAAATAAAAAAAGTTGTAATATAATGGCATTGAATGAGTAAATTGACCAAAA
>CALVKW010000019.1 GCA_944333345.1 uncultured Bacilli bacterium
ATCACTTTAACGATTTCTATTTCTGGTGACGAGGATTCATCTTCTGACTCTTCGGTGCCGGAGGATGATTCTTCTTCTGAAATAGAAGAAAATACTAATGAAATTATCGAAGAAGGAAAATAAAATTTCTATTAGGAGAAATTTATGAAAAATATTATTTTTAATGTTAATCGTACATTAGTGGATAGTTATACTCCCGAACTTTCGACTTTAAAGGAAGCTATTTTCCTCGCTACCGGAAGAGAGTATGAAGATAGCGTTATGGTGCAGTTAACTATTCTAACTACGAATGATTTTTCAATTACTTAACACTACTGATAGCGACACTAAAAAATTAACCATTATTGAGGAAATTATTGGAAGAAATAAATATTCTTATCTATTTTTGATAGTGTTGTTACTTCTGATTAGGTTATTCACCCAAAACCAAATTCTGAATCTTTAACTATTTTAGAAAAAATTTAAATCCCAGCGGAACTATTTATGTTGAAGATAGTAAAAGTGATATGTTAGTAGCAGGGACTGGCTGATTTTCCTTTGCTTATGCCAATTGGGAGAATCCTGATGATACTATTACATATGACTATTTATTAAACTATCCTAATGATTTGAAAAATTTGGTTTCTTTTTCTAAGTGACATATAATTTTTTCTAGTTCTTCTATGAAAATAGAAGAACCTTTTTGTGGTGTTAATATAAATACATAGTTTTTTGTTCTAGTTAATGCTACATAAAATAATCTTCTTTCTTCACTGTATGGATATTTATCTTTTGTTTTTGTTACTAATCTTAACAGTTTCTCATCTTTTATTTGGCTTGGAAAGCCCGTTGTTTTATCTGTTAAATTTATTAAAATAACATTATCACTCTCAAGCCCTTTTGATTTATGAACAGTCATATACGTAATATCCAAAAACTCATAATTTTTTATAATAACTTTATTATTTTTTAGTCTTATATCCTCGCTTAATAGTAAAGATATATCCTTATTATTTCTTCCCAATATTAATATTTTTTGATTTTTATTTTTAGATAATTCTTTTATTATTTCTATGAAAATCTTTTTTATATTATTATATTTTAATACTTTTATAGGGTGATTTATTTTTTTTTCTGAGTAGAGATTCTTTTTTATTTGATTTTTATTTTTCATTATAAATGTTCCTGCTATTTGTATTAATTCATTACTATTTCTGTAAGTTCTTTCTAATTTCATAATCTTTGCTGATGGAAAAAAGTTATAAAAATTTAAAAATAGAGATATATCACAGCCAGTAAATTTATATATTGATTGAAAATCGTCTCCTACTACCATTAATTTAGCATTTGTTTTTTTTATAATTTCTTTAATTAAATAAAACCTAATGAGTGAAGTATCTTGATATTCATCAATAATTATGTATTTAATCTTTTGTTTTACCCCATTTTCCTTTATTAGTTTTGTTGCAAGCGATATCATATCATCAAAATCTATTTCTTCATTTTCTTTTAAATATGTTTCATACTTAAGATAAATATTTAAGATTAAAGTAAGAACTATTTTCTCTTTTTTATATTTGAAATAGAAAATTGTTCTTTTTATTTTCTTAATAAATGTTAAAAAACTATCTATATGATAGTCATTGCACTTCATTAGTCTAATAAATATTATACATAATCTTTTTAATTGAAGATAACTACTTGCTTCTTGCGTTTTTATTTTTATATAATCCTTTTCTGATTCAATTATTCTTTTATTAAAATATTGTCCTATTAATTTTATCATATACTCTGATTTATATACATCTATTTCAAAAAATTCATTCACACAATTTTCTAATAAATCATCTTCTGCAATCGTATAGTTTAGTTTATATTTCTTTATTATTTCTAAAGATAATTTATGAAAAGTATATGTTGGTACATCTATATTTATTTCTTTTTTTATTTTTTGTTTTAGACTTTGAGCTGAAGTTTTTGTAAAAGATATGCATAGAATCTCTCTGGGATTTAATTTTTTTTGATTTATAAGATATGCTACTTTACCTAGTATAGTTAATGTTTTTCCACTACCCGCTCCTGCCGTTACTAATAAATAATCGTGGTTATCTTTTACAATTTTTTCTTGCCTATTGTCTAATACATATTTTCCTATTTGCATGATATCACCGAATATATATTAACTACTTCTTTTATTTCTTGCAAATGCTTCTTTTTTATAATTTGATCTTTATTTGGCTTTAATTAGCAAAATTGTTTTTTCAAAAAATGTTTTGATAATTATTTCTATTATCACTATAGAAGTTTCTATTCAGTTGAAATCACTATTACTATTAGTTGACTTGTCAAGTTTTTTCGTATTGAAGCTACGATTGTTTTATTTTTGATTAGCCTATTATGACTGTAGTATTAATTTATTCGTTTTTTCATCTTGTTTTCTATCTTACTTATTTTTCTTTCATTATATATTTTTTTCAATCATATACTTTTGTTTACTATCTATTGTTATTTTTTCTTTACTATTTTCCATCAACCTATATATAATATTCTTGGGTGAAGTTCGTGAAGAAAAATATTTCTATTACTACATTCAAACAGTTAAAACATTTTGAAAGAATGTTACCACTTTATCGGTCTTTTTTTTACCGCGGTGTTATTTTTTCTTGTTCTACTTCTATACTTCCTATTCAACATTTTATTGATGCATTAAACCTCAAAAATAAAAAACAAAGAATTACTTATTTATATGATACCCTTTGCAAACAGATTAATATATTTTACGATAATAAAAATTTATGTGATTTTAAACATGATTACTGCGTTGTTCAAAGAAAGAAAATGAAATATAAGAATGGATGCTGCAGGTTATGTAAGCATGCCGGTCCTAACGGGTGTACTACTAGTAATTTTACATGTAAAATGTTTTACTGTTTTTCTGTCAAAGAAAAAAACAAAACGCTTAGTTTTGCTGATTTGCCTTTATTAAAATGTTTTAGTCTTAGACAACGATTTTTGCTTCGATATGAATTTTTTTCTAGTCGAGAAGAAATACTTATGGATTTATGGATTGAAAGTTTATTTATTAATTTATTTAGAGTTTATCCAAGATTTATATCAAATATTATTTTGCGTCGTAGGTAACATCCGATTTATTGCTGTACTGTTTCCGCTTTTTTTATTATATTCTTGAATCATTTTATTTAGGCTACTATTTTTTAAGGGGTGATACTGATGTTTTTGCATAAATTCTATTGGTTCAATTCCCATATCTACTTCCTTGGTTTTTGGATTATAAAAACAATATAATCTAGCATCTTTTGCTGGGTCTGGTTTGACAGATATAATCATGAAATATTCTGTTTTGTCATTTACTTCTTTTGTAATTGTATGTCTATAAATACTACTTCTTTCATCATTCCCTCGAAAAATATATTTCTTTACTTCATCGATAAAGTTTTTATTTTCGATATATCCAGTTAATCTTTTCGTTATCTGTGGCAAGGAAAACATCATATATTTGAATTTATATAACATTACGTCTTTTACATTTTCCTTTAGTGTTATTGGATCCATTGTTCCAATCATTTTCGCGCCTTCTCTTTCCTGTTCTAAATTTAATCCTGTTCCTATTAATTCTCGTAGAGCTAATCCATTAATTACTTTTTTTACTTTTTTATTTATATTTTTAGTTTCCAAAGATTTTTTTATTATTTCTTTGTTTTTTAGGTAATTAGGATCTATTTTTTCCCATTCTTTTAATTTTTCGTCTATACTCAACTTATCATTTTTTATTAATTCTAATAATTTTAAATATCTATCTTGATACCCATCTGATGCTCTAATAATATGGGTTCCTAATTTATTGACAATCTCCCCACCTAGTTTTTCTAGTAGTTCCTCGGTATACATTCCACCTGAGAGATATCCTAATTGTTCATTTAAACTTCTAATATATTCTTTTGACATACTATCAAAAGCGACTCCTTGATATTCGATGTATTCTTCAGAGGTACAGAAGTGTTTCGGTGAAAAACCAAGTTGAATCCGATAAAAATCTGCAATTGGGTTTATAATATACCTTTTTCCATTATCTGAAGTATACACTAGCGCCCAGTGGCTTACTCTTGCTTCATCATCTGTCCCTATTTCTATTACAGATAAATTTAATCCTAATTTTTTTCCCTGCTCTTGAAATAAATATACTGCACTTTTACACATTACTTCATTATCTTCTATTGTTTGGTAATTATCCAGCATTTCTTTTTTTCTATCTATGTCATCTTGGTAAAAAAATTCTACATTTTTGGATAATTTTTTTCCTAGTTCGTTATATAGATATAACATCTTTAAATCTGAGTTCGTAGTTAATGGAGCATTTTGTATTATTCTTTTGCATGCCTCTTCTAATGTTTCATTGTCTATTTCTTCCATATTGTCGTTTACCCTTCACTTTTAAACTGTCTAATGTTATTTCACATTTTTCTAAAAATTCAAACAAATCTTGAATTGGGCTTAGTTGCATTTCACCATTTTCCATGAATACTTCATAATATGTTATTAAACCTTGATAATCTTTTTTATATCCGATATAATGACTATTATTTGCCGGTTCTGGATTATTATCTTGTATTTCAAATATCGTTATGTCACTTGGATTTCTTTTTAACATTTCCGCACTGTCTGCCTTTTTCATATAATCATTCCTTTTTTATTAATATAACATATCCTAGCTCTTTTTTCTATATTATCCGTTGATGGTATTCTTTTTTACCTTTAGTGCTCTCATGGAGTTTAAAATAGCAATCATGGATACTCCTACATCAGCAAATACTGCTTCCATCATATTCGCTATTCCTAAAGCTCCAAGTAACAAAAAGAAAATTTTAATACCAATGGCAAAATAAATATTTTGTTTTACAATTCTAATTGTTCTTTGAGATAGTTTGATAGCATCATTAATCTTTGAGATATCATCATCCATGATTACTACGTCTGCTGCTTCAATCGCTGCATCACTACCTAGTGCTCCCATGGCAATACCAACATCTGCTCTTGTTAGCACTGGAGCATCATTCATTCCGTCTCCAACAAAGGCAACTTTTTCATTTTTATTTTGTTCTTTTAAAATCATTTCTAACTTATCCACCTTATCTTTGGGTAATAATTCTGCATATACTTTATCTACCCCTACTTGAGTTGCAATACTACTGGCAATTTCTGTTTTATCACCAGTAAGCATTATGGTTGAGTTAATATGATTTTTATTTTTTAATATAGATATCGTTTCTTTTGCATTTTCTTTAATTTTATCAGCAATTACAATAAATCCTAGGCATTCTTTTTCTTCCGCAACATAAATTATTGTTCCGATTTCTTCTGTTTTTTTGTAATTTATTTCATGCTCTTCCATTAGTTTATCATTGCCAACATAAACTGCTTTGTTATCTATTTGGGCACTGATGCCTTTTCCTGCAACTTCTTTTATATTTTTTATACGGTTTTTATTTATATCAGATTTTCCTTTTTCTTTGATTGCTAAGGCAATGGGATGTGTGGAAAAAGATTCAGCAAGAGTCGCAATATCTAATAATTTTTCTTTATTATCACTTTCTATTTTAATCACCTGAAACTTTCCTTCTGTTAAGGTTCCTGTTTTATCAAATACTACTGTTTTGGTATTTGCTAGTGTTTCTAAATAGTTACTCCCCTTAATTAAAATACCATTTTTACTTGCTCCTCCTAATCCTCCAAAAAATCCTAGAGGTACAGAAATAACTAGAGCACAAGGACAAGAAATTACCAAGAAAGTCATCGCTCTTTTTAGGCAATCTATTACTGTTAGATTCTTTATAAATAATGGTGGTAAAAAAGCTAGTATTAATGCTAATATTACTACAATTGGTGTATAATATTTTGCAAATTTGGTTATGAAATTTTCAGCTTTTGCTTTTTTATTGCTTGCATTTTCCACTAAATCTAAAATTTTTGATGCGGTAGATTCTTCAAATTTTTTTGTGACTTGAATTGTTAATATTCCTGTTTTATTAATACAACCACTTAAAACCGCATCCCCCTTTTCTGCTTTTCTTGGGATAGATTCTCCTGTTAATGCTGATGTATCTAACATAGATTTACCTTTTTTCACAAGACCATCTAGCGGAATCTTTTCTCCTGGTTGTACCACTATTTGTTCTCCTATATTAACTTCTTCTGAGTCTACTTTTATTAATTTCCCATCACGTTCAATATTGGCATAATCTGGTCTTATATCCATTAAATCTGTAATTGATTTTCTAGATTTTCCAACGGCATACGACTGAAATAATTCTCCAATCTGATATAGTAGCATAACTAAAACCGCTTCTAAATACTCTCCAGTTATGATGGCACCCATCGTTGCAATACTCATTAAAAAGTTTTCATCGAATAAATCTCCTCTAAAGATATTTCTTAAGGCCTTTTTTATTACATTGTATCCAACCATTAGATAGGCAATTATATATAATATTAATTTTAGTTCATCTATTACCGGCAATATGGTAATTACTATCAGTAAAAATATTGTAATTAAAATTTTTATTAATTCCCTTTTTTCTTTTTTTGACATATGATCACCTATTCATCTATAAGTGTGCAATCTGGTTCTACCTTTTTGCATACTTTTTTTATTTCTTTCATAATTGTATCATAATTTTTTTCATCTATTTCTAGTTTTATTTTTTGGGTCATAAAATTGACAGTAGCATTTTCTACTCCCTCTACTTCACTAATTGCATTTTCCATTTTTGTGGCGCAATTTGCACAATCTAGGTTTTGTAACTTAATTATTTTTTTCATTTGCTCTCCTTTCGTTTGAACATTTATTCAAACATTCTAATATTATTATATTTGAATAACTATTCAAATGTCAATATTTTTTTTACTATTTGCTTATTTTTTTGTCATGATTTATAATAAATTTGAGGTGATATGTTTGGAAGATACTGCTGATATTACTGTTCATGATAAAGAATTGGCCACTTATATCCAACAAAAAATGAGTTCATATAACACTATTACTGATTTATCTGATTTCTTTAAAATTATGGGAGATAGTACTAGGCTGCAACTTTTAATGGTTTTAGAATACGGGGAATTATGCGTTAGTGATTTGGCTTATATTCTTAGTATGTCTGTTTCTGCTGTTTCTCATCAATTAAAATCTTTAAGAACTGCGAAACTTGTAAAGATTCGAAGAGATGGGAAAAATATATATTATTCTTTAGATGATGATCATATAAAACATATTTTAGAAGTGTCTTTGGAACATATTCTTGAGAAATAATATTTGGGTGAGAGGTTTTTTATGAATAATGATAATAATTTAAATAATAATCAGTCTTCAAATTCTGATTTAGCGCAGTTTGCTAATATGTTTTCGGCTACAATTAAGGAGTCCTCAGCACCGCCTGTTCCTTCTTTGAATCATAGCAATTCTAATATGGATACTAATAATTCTGTTAGTCAAACTCAAGATGTTACTGGTATCAATACTATACCTTCTACTCCTAGGCAGCAGAATGTTATTTCTAACCCTACGATTCATTCTACTGAAAAGGGTCTTCCTAATACTTCTAGCACTGTAATTCCTACTCCGTCAAAAACTCCTCGTGTGCAACAATACGGAGTCGGTTATAATGGGGTTGTCGGAGTGAAAAACCCTATTTTAAGTGATGACTTATTAGTTTCTTTTATAGGAGAAAATTATCAAAAATTCGCCAATAATTTCTTTAACTGGTCCGCCTTTTTCTTTGGGGCTTCCTATTTTTTCTATCGAAAACTGTATCTTGTTGGTTTTATTATTTTAATCCTAACTAATATTTTTACTAATTCTCTTATTGGTATTTTAGTTTTAGGCGTTGTTGAAGGGTTTGTATTTTATCCAATTTACCGGTCTTGGGCTATGCAAAAAATTGATACAATTCGAACAGAAAATGCTTCTTTATCCCATGAAGAGCAAAGAAGCTTTTGTATACAAGCTGGTGGAACGAGTATTCCTAGTATCATTATGTGTTTTGGTATTAATATAGTTATTTCATTAATTAGCTTTTTAATATCACTTATCCCTATTTTTTCTTAATTATGTAGATTGGAGTTTTTATATTGCTACTAAAAAGTAAACCCATTATACGGAAAGGAGAATTAATATGAAAAAATTATTTTTGTTATCATTTACTTTTCTCTTATGTCTCATTTTATCTGGATGTGATAATAAAAATGAACTTACTTGCTCCATTACACAAAAAGATAATGGGGCCACTATGAGCCAAACTGTAAATGTTAGATTTGTAGAAACACGTGTTTCTAATATCAAAATGACAATTCACACTCAAGTTAGTGAAGCGGTTTCTAAAAATGATTGGAATAATTTAATTACTATGTTAGATGAGGAATATAAAGAGGTTAATCACATTGGGTTTCAACTAATAAAAGATAATAATGACTCTGATCGTACATACAATATCACAATGACTGTTGATATCGATAAAGCTAGCAAAGATGATTTATCAGAATATGGATTAGATAATTTAGTAGATGCACAACTTACTTATGATGCTGTTAAAGAACAAATGGAAAAAAGTGGTCTTACTTGTGAATAGTAAGCCACTTTTTTATAAATATAAGTCTGATGATATTATTTCTATTCCATTCTTTTTTAATAATTCTGCAGTTACTCCATCCCCCTCGGTCATATGATGAGTAAATGTTCCATCTTCTATTTCTCCACATCCGCAAGAAGGGCTTCTAGATTTTAATATTGCTTTTTTTACATCTAATTTCTTGGCTAAACGTAAGATTTCTTCTGCACCTTTTTGAAATTCTTTTGTTACATCTACTCCATCTTTTGTCATAACTTTATCGTTTTTTCTTTCTGCTCCTGGCCTTGGTGTTTTTAGGCCTCCTAATTGTTCTGGACAAACTGGAATAAAATCATATTCTTTCATTAATTCCATTAGTTTTGGTATTTCATGATTCCCACCATCGTATTGGCAATTTAATCCTACTAAGCAAGCGCTAATTAATATTTTTTCTTTCTTCATGTTATGTACCCTTTCCTTTCTTTTTTAAGTATAACATAACATATTAATTATTTTCTAGTGCATATAGAACAATTTCTGTAGGAAATAATTCACTTCCATAGCAACGTAAATAAAACTTATAATTAGGATTCATCTCTTCTACCATTCTCGGTATTTTCCATAAATCTTCGTAATTATGATAAACAGAAAGTAAAAGTTTTGGCGAGGTTTCTCTAATATGATTTTGACATCCAATTAATGCTTTCGTCTCTGAACCTTCAATATCCATTTTTATCATACTAATTGACTCATTAATATCTAAATCAATACTTGTTCCATCTAATATCTCATCGCCTATTTCAGAAACTTGATTTGCGGATGAACCTTCCTCATTCATACTCATATATACCTTTTGCATTTTATCTAGTACTGCTTTTTTTCTAATTTCGATATTTGGATAATATCTAGTATTATTTTTTAATAATTCTATACTTTCTGGAGTGATTTCATAAGCATAAATTTTCTTATACTTTGTTATTCCATAATTGTCTATATATGTTAAAATACTATCTCCGGTGAAGGCCCCTATATCTACTATTACTTCCTCTTCTGACGGTTTTATTATATCTAAGTCCCAATATTGACTAAAATTTCCTTCTAGAGATGTTTTCGTTGTTGTGGAATCGAAGTGATACCAATTATTTAATATTGCATATAGAAGTTTTTTAGATCGATAATCAGTTAATTTTTGATATAACCATTCATAATCTTCTGCATGTTCTTTTAATGATTTCGCTCTATTGTATAGGGACTCATATTCTCCACTACTTTCTTTTAGTTTTCCCCAATAATTAAAGGTTTGAAAATAGTTTTCTAAAGCTACTTTTACTTCAGGTGTCTGTTTAATATAAGTATCTTTTATTTCAGTAAAAATCTCTTCTTTACTTTTTCTTTTTAAGTCTGTTATTAACTCTTGAAACTTCTCATCTATTCTATTCATAAATTCTCCTTTTTCCACAGTTTTTGTGGATTCTTAAACTATTCTTTTTTTCTTAGTTATTAATTTTCTTAGCCAATCCACAGGGATTACAGTAGCTGCTATTAAGATTGTGATTCCTAATTCTTTTACTGTTAGTCCATAGGTCCTGAAAAGATCTCCACCATAATATATTAAATATAGTTGGACAATTATAATAAATAAAATAATTATAATAAAAGCTTTATTTTTTTCCAGATTGGATAATAAATTAAGTCTTGGGGTTCTAGCATTAAAGCAGTTAAATATTCCCATAAAAATAAATAGAGCAAAAAAAGCTGTCATTAAATATTTATCTGTCCCATTCATTCGATAAATGGAGGCAATCCAGGGACTTTTTAAAAAGAAAACACATAATGCTGATGAATAAATTCCTGTGAATAAAATTTCACTATACATATAAGAATTCATAATTTTTTCATCTTTTGGCTTTGGTTTTTCTTCCATATAGGAAGCAAGTGGTGCTTCATAAGAAAAGGCAATTCCTGCTAAAGTATCCATAATCATATTAATCCATAACATTTGCATTACAGTTACTGGACTTTCTATTCCAATAAATGGTCCAATAATGGATAGACTCACTGCACATAAGTTTATAGTTAACTGAAAAATAATAAATTTCCTGATACTTTTAAAAATAGTTCGTCCATAGGAAATTGCTTTTGCGATTGATAGTATATTATCATCTAATATCACAATATCACTTGCTTCTTTTGCTACTTCTGTTCCACTTCCCATAGCAAATCCAACATCTGCTTTTTTTAATGCTGGAGCATCATTCACGCCATCTCCTGTCATTCCTACTACTAAATTTTCTTCCTTGGCTAAGCGCACTAATCTACTTTTATCTTGTGGCATACTTCTAGCGACTATTTTTAAATCTGGAAGAAGCTTTTTTATTTCTTCATCCGACTTTCTATTTAATTCTTCACTTGTTAATACCTTGTCTTTTCCACTATTAATTAACCCAATTTCTCTACCGATGCTTATTGCGGTATCTTTATTATCTCCGGTAATCATAACTGTTTGAATTCCGGCTTTTTTTACTAGTTCTATTCCCTTACTTGCTTCTAGTCTTACATCATCTTTTATATATAAAATTCCAATTAGTGTTAGTCTTTCCAATCTTTCTAAACTATAGTTATCATTATAAGCTAGTAGAATTACTCTAATTCCTTCTTTGGTCTTTTTCTTTATTTCTTGTTCTAGAATATTTTTATTTAGTAATTGTTCTTTTCTCCCTGTTTTTGTTACATAAGTTTTACATAATGGTAATAATTTTTCTGGTGCACCTTTAATATAGTTTATCTTCTTTCCTATATCGATTATTGCACCTGAATATTTCGTCTTACTATTAAAGGGAATTACTTTTAACTTATTATATTTTTTTCTTCTGTCTGAGGTAATAAATTCTAATATTGCTCTATCTGTTATATTTCCTCCTACCGCATTATTCTTTTCATCTAAATAACTCCCATTATTATATACACAATTATTTTTTAGATGCTCATGAAGAAATCTATTTTTCTCTATTTCTTTTTCTGTTTTATATTCTGTACGTTCTCCGTCTAAAAAACCTACTACTTCTAGTTTTCCTTTTGTTAGTGTTCCTGTTTTATCTGTAAATAATATATTTAAGCTTCCTGCCGTTTCTATTCCTACCATTTTTCTTACTAATACATTGTTTTTTAGCATTCTTTTCATGTTTGATGATAAAACTAGAGTAATCATCATAGGGAGGCCTTCTGGAACTGCTACTACAATAATGGTAACACTTAATGTTAGGGCATAAATTAAATTATTGACTAATACTGGGAAGTTAGTGATACTTTCTAGAATTTTTTCCATATTAAAAGAATTGGCTACGACTATTTCTGAAAACAGATAAGATATGGCTACTAAAATAGCACTTACATATCCTATTTTACTAATAAACTTCGCTAATTCTTTCAACCTTATATTTAGAGGGCTTTCTCCACTTGATTCTTGAAGCTCTTTGCTCATTTTTCCATAGAATGTCTTATCCCCTACCTCTGTTGCTTCCATATAAGCTTCTTCAGCATATATGACAGTACCACGAAATAATTTTTCTCCCACGCTCTTTTCTGTTTCTTTTGCCTCTCCATTCATACTAGATTCATCTACTAATACAGAACCTTCTTTTATTATCCCATCTGCTGGTATTTTGTCTCCTGTTTGTAAGAGGACAAGATCTCCTACTACTATATCATCTATAGGAACTTCTTTTATTTTTTTCTCTCTTATCACTTTGCATTTTAGTTTGGATGATGTCTCTTGTAATTTTTTAAATGCTGCTTCGCTACCATACTCAGAAATTGTTGAGATTAAAGAAGCAATTAAGATTGCTATTACAATTCCTAAAGTTTCAAACCAATCAAAATCATGAAATAAAAAAATTGTTTTCATTCCTAGGGCAATTAATAATATTTTAATAATTGGATCTCCTAGTGATTCTATAAATAGTTTAAAAATACTTTTTTGTTTTTGTCTACTGATTTCATTACTTCCATATTTTTTTCTTTGTTCTATTACTTCTTTGTTAGTTAGACCATTTGGCATAAATTTCCTCCTAACAAAGTGTATGTGAAAATATAATTTTATATGCTATAAATTATTTTTTTATGATTTGCCTCGGTTTATATGAAAAATCCTCTTTTGTACAGTAATTACACAATGTTGAAGGAGTATCACCACCAATAATTTTAGTTTCAAATGCTACAAAATTTCCTTCTTTTAACAATTCATTTATTTCTGATAAACTATCAAAAGATAAATTTCTAGCTAATAACGCTTTGGCATGTATATATCCTAATACATATTTATAAATATATATATCATCTCTTTTACTGTATAAATCTTTTTCCAAATTTTTTTCAAAATTACTTTTAGAAATGATAAAAGCATGAATTCTGCTGTTAGAGATATTGTTTCTGTTAAAGATCCTAGTAGAGCATATGGATTGATGTTTAAAGCATGAAAATACTCATGGATAATATCTTTGGCAGTTTCTATCGTGTCATAATCATGGATTGCGACATTATATTCTAAGGTATTGGGATTCCAACTTACTATACTTCTTTTTTCTTCAGAGATGGTTACCTTACCTTTTCATAGTCATCTATAAACTTACTTTTATATTTAGGATTGCATTTTTCTAAGAATTCGATTGCTATAAGAAGTGCTTCTTCTTTTGAAACATAGGGTAGAGGTCCTTTTACTAATCCATCATGAGATAGATAGTCCATTCCTCTTATAATTTCATAAATTGTTTCCATTTCACTATAGAAAAAAGGAGCCGTTACTTGTAACAGATTTAGACTTTTTTCTATTTTTTTGTCTATTTCACTATATATACTCTGTCTCATAACTAATTCCTTCTTCTTTATTTGTATATTATAACATCTATTTTGATAGAAGTAATGATATTTTAAAAGATAAAATCCTTTGTGATATAATAAGTATAGTCTTTCATGAGTTTTTTTATGGTTTATTATGTAATTAGTGTTTTATTTCCTAGAGAAAATTAAGAAAAGAATGAAAAAAATGACTAGATATTTTGTGAGGTGATTTGATGCAAGAGTTAGAGTCTTGTACCTTATGTCCTAGAAATTGTAAAGTAAATCGATATAAATCTCCTGGTGTTTGCGGAGCAAGTGATAAGATAAAAGTTGCTCACTACGGATTACATATGTGGGAAGAGCCAATTATTTCTGGAGATTCTGGTAGTGGTACTATCTTTTTCTCCTATTGTAATTTAAAATGTATTTTCTGTCAGAATTATAAAATTAGTACTGGCGGATATGGAAAAGAAATTACTGAAGAAAGGTTGCAAGAATTATGTTTAGATTTACAGGAGAAGGGTGCTAATAATATTAATCTAGTTACTCCGACTCATTATGTTCCTCAAATTGTTAATAGTATCCAAAAAATTAAAGATAAAGAGCTAAAAATACCAATTGTATATAATACTAGTAGCTATGAAAATGTATCTACTATTAAAATGTTAGATGGTATTATTGATATTTATTTGGCAGACTTAAAGTATTACGACGATAATTTGGCTTGTAATTACTCTCATTGCAAAGATTACTTTCATTATGCTAGTCTTGCTATTTATGAAATGGTAAATCAAGTTGGTTCATTTGTTATTGAAAATAATTTAATGAAGCGAGGCGTTATTGTTAGAATACTTATTTTACCAGGACATGTAGAGGATGCTAAAAAATTAGTCCATTATTTATATACTACTTATCATGATACTATTATTATCAGTTTGATGAATCAGTATACTCCTTTGAAAAAATTTGATAAATATCCTAATTTAGAAAGAAAAGTAAATGATCAAGAGTATCAAGAAGTCATTGATTATGCTTTGGATTTGGGAGTTAAGTACGCATTTATCCAAGAAGGAGAAACACAAAGTGAAAGTTTTATTCCAAATTTTGATTGTTCTTTGATATAATATTATTGGTGAGAAAATATGAAGAAAAAGGTAATAATCATAGGAAGCATTTTAATTATTATTGTTATTTTTTTATTAATTTTATTATATATTAGAGGGATGATATGTTGTAAGTGCCCAACTGATTCTAATGGTACTAGCATAGATTTATGTTGTCCCTGTTTTTGGAGGTAAATATGAAAAATTATAGAATTAATCCAGATAAGAAATATGTTTCTGTTATTATGGAAGGTTTACAAAAAAAAGACGGACACTGTCCTTGTCGTGTAAATGTTGATGATACTACACTATGTCCTTGTGATGAATTTATACGTGATGGTATTTGTAAATGTAAATTATATATTCCAATGGAAGAAGCGGAAGAAAAATTAAGAAAAATGAAAGATACGGATTCATAATTTCTTATGTGAAATTTTGATGAAATTTATTACTTTAGCACTTTTCTTAGTGCTTTTTGTTTTGCTTCTATTTAATTTTATGATATAGTAATAAAGGAGGTAAAAGAAGATGAAAAAGATTAAATTTCTATTTATTATGTTAATTGGAATTTTGTTAATACCATCAGTTACTTATGCTGCAGAGGATACTAGTTCTTCTTCAGAGGAAAACAAGGCTGTTAATGTGTATTTTTTCTATGGTAATGGATGCGGATATTGTGCTGCTGCTGAAGAATTCTTTGATAGTATTGAGGACGAATACGGTAATCAATTTAATTTAGTTATGTATGAAACTTGGTATGATGAAGATAATGCTGATTTAATGAATCGTGTTGCGGATGCTAGAGAAGAAGAGCCACAGGGAGTTCCTTATATCATTATTGGTAATCAATCATGGAATGGATATACTTCTTCATATGATGAAGAAATTATTGATAAAATTGAATCTGAATATAAAACCGCTACTGATGAACGTTATGATATTATGGATTTAGTAGACGGTATTATTCCCGCTTCGGAAGAAGAAAATAGTAATGCAGGAGATATCGCAGTAGTGATTACTATTGTATTAGTTGCTGCTGGTGTTACTGCTGGAATTTGGTTTGCTAGAAAAAAAGCATCTTAATTATACGAATAGATAGTTTTCTATTTGTTTTTTTTATGTTATAATTTTTTTGAGGTGTATACGATTATGGAGACTGTTGAATCATTGGTTCAAGCTATGTTAAAAAGCGACAATGAAACAATTTTAATGCTAGGAAATCAAGCTAATAGTAATGAAATCACGGATAAAGTTAGAGATTATATTGCTTGTTTATCTAAAGAAGAACGGGAAATTATTTCTAAACGATTAGAGAAAATTTTAAATCATTGTTATTTCCAAGTTACTCCAGCATTTGAAAAACTATCGAAACAAGAGTTATTTTATTTAAAGGAAAGTTTAATTTATTATATAGGTAGAATTTCTAAACCTGACATTACACTTTTAAAGAAAATTTATTCTGTAGAAGAAAATAAACATCTTCTTTTAAATATTGCATTTTCTAGTTTAATTACTGGCGATGAAGAAATTGAGGCTGATTTTATTTCTAGAATTGTTCCTGGTAATGATTATGATAATTTAATAAGATCTTGGACGATGGCGTTTTTTGCTAATTCTGAAGATCCATATTCTTATGTTGATACAGGCAAAGATGACTGGTCCTTGGCCAAGACGGCTAGATTAAAGCGGCT
>CALVKW010000020.1 GCA_944333345.1 uncultured Bacilli bacterium
ATTGTATAGTAAAGAAAAGTAACTGTCAACATTTTTTCGAACAAATGTTTAAAAACAACAATGATATTTTATTATTCGTTTCACTTTAAAAAATTTTTCCATTATAATTGATTATATTCTTCATCATTAACAGGCTCACACCATTCATTATGTGTCTCTTCTCCTGGAACTTCTATGGCAATATGACTAAACCAAGAATCTTTCTTTGCACCGTGCCAATGTTTAACATTAGCAGGAATAGTAATAACCATACCTGGTTCTAAAGAAATAGCGTCACAACCTTCTTCTTGATACCAACCACTACCTGCAGTACAAATTAAAAGTTGTCCGCCACCAGTCTTTGCATGATGAATATGCCAATTATTTCTACAGCCAGGTTCAAATGTAACATTTGCTAAAAAAAGATTACACTTTTTAGGATCCGTTAATGGATTTAGGTAACTTTGTCCTATAAAATACTTTGCAAAAACATCATTTGGTTCTCCTAATCCAAATACATTAATTTTATCAAATTCTTCTTTTTCTTTCATATAATCGCTCCTCTATAATATTATAATTTTTCAATCCATGAATCAACTTCACCCAATGAAGTCAACATCTTATCACGTTCGCCATCATTTGCTGAAAACAATAAATCAAGTTCTCCTTTAATATTAGAGTTCGGTAACAACATCTTATAATCTCTAAAGCAATGTCCAACCCATCCAGCATTAGAACTTGCAACAATAATATCTTTATTAGATAAGTCATAATCCTTTAAGAATTTCTTCATTACTGGACTAATTCCATACCACCAAGTACAAGTAATTAAAACTATTTTTTTATATTGAGACAAATCCTTATCAATCTCTTTAATTTCTACATCTCTTTTAATATCATTGTTTTGCCATTCTTCTACTACTTTGTCATAGTCATCAGAAAACGGTATTTTAGGTTCTAATTCTAAAATATCAGCATTTAATTTATCCTTTGCATATAATGCAACTTTTTTACTATTTCCAGTATAACTATAGTAAATTACTAATGTATCTGTCATTTGTTTCTCCTTTTCTTAATTTTTCTTCTAGTCGATTAATGAAGAATCGTTGACTTGGATGGATATATTTTTTTGCCTCTTCTAAGGTAAACCATTTTATTTTATCCATTTCTGGAAACTCTTCTATTTTGTTTGAGTTTTTTGGCCATTCCAATTTGAATGTATTGCTTTTAAAAGAAGAAATATCACCATCATAATATGAATAAAACATAATAGCCAATTTATTCTTTGCTACTTTTTTAGAGGCTAAAAAGGAAATATCGTTTTCAATTTTTAAATTTGTTTCTTCCTCTACTTCTCTTTTTGCTGCGGTAAGTACTTTTTCATTTTTCTCAACAATTCCTTTTTGAACAGACCAAGCACCGATATCTTGATTTTCCCAGTATGGACCACCAAAGTGAGCAAGTAATACTAAATATCTATTGTTTTCTTTTTTATATAATAAAATCCCAGCACTTTTTTTCATAAATTATTCTCCATCTTCATACACTTCTTTTGCTAATCTAAAAACTGCCCAGGCATTTGGCCAGCCTGCATAAAATGCTGCATGTGTAATAATTTCTGCCATTTCCTCTTGGGTGATGCCGTTTTTTTTAGCATTAATTAAGTGAGCTTTTAGACTGGAATCTAAAATTCCTTTATTCATTAAAGCAACGACTGTGATTAGTGATCTATCCCTTAAAGATAGTTTGTCTTCTCTAGACCATACTTCTCCAAATAATATATCGTCATTAAGTTCTGCAAATTTAGGAGCAAATTCCCCTAATTGATCTCTTCCCGCAGTTTGTTTTACCATTTTCATCATCCTTTCTTTTTACATTTATATTATACCTCTTAAAGTAAACTTTAAGTCAATGGACTTTTTATTTTTAAAAAAATGAATCAAGATTGGTTATTAGCTCATTACCTTTTTATACTTCTTCATATGATATATTGAAAGGAGGGAGAAAATGAATCAAGATAATATCGAAGACATCATGAGAGATTGCTGTAAAGACAAAAGAGATGACTGTTTATGCAGAGTCTTAGATTGCGTATGTAAAAAAGGAGTAACAGGACCAACTGGTCCCACTGGACCTACCGGACCTACTGGTAGACAGGGGGTAACTGGTCCTACTGGTGCTACTGGATCTCAAGGTATATCAGGTCCTACTGGTGCCAATGGTGCAACTGGTCCTACCGGACCAACTGGACCTCAAGGTATTACTGGACCTACGGGAGCCTCTGGTGTAACTGGTCCTACCGGACCTACCGGACCTCAAGGTATTACTGGTCCTACGGGAGCAACTGGTGCAACTGGAGCAACAGGACCTACAGGACCTGCTGGAGAAGACGCAACAACTTTCAATAGCTATGCTATGGTACACGATGAAACAAATTCTACAGTATCTCACAATCAACCTATCTTATTCCAAACTACTAATATTTCTAACAAAATAACATATAACCCTTTAACAGGTGACTTTACAATTCCTGAAGAAGGAATCTATATTATTCACTGGTGGATTAATGTAAGACATACTGATGCTGATCATTCTACTTGTGAACCTAGAACTTTAGGTGTTGAATTACATCAATTTTGGCCATCAGACATTCTAATTGCTCATTCTTCTACGCATAATAAACTTACTTGTTGTGATACTGGTACTATTAGTGGTAATGCAATATTCGCAGCACTTCCTGGAGCAAGTTATCGTCTAATTAACACATCTGGAATCGATATCAGCTTAGTACCAAATGACCTATATTCAGCAGCAGTTTCTATTACTAGGATAGTGTAATCTTAAAAGAGTTCCAAATTGGAACTCTTTTTTCTTATATAAATATTTACGCATCAACAATCCCTTTCGTAATCCCTGAACTGGAAAATAAGGAATAGTTTCCCCAATCTTGCACAATACAATTCATTTCATAGATACTAATTTCCATCAATAATTCGCAACCAGTAGCACAAAAAATCTTCTTACCTTCCATACGCGTACTTCTCAAAAAGAATCCTCAATCAAATCCTACCTGGGGTTCTAATTTACAAATAACATCTGTTGCACAAATATAGCAATCAAAATCTAATGACTGTGAAATTTATGATAACGAATATGTCTTTCTTTTGCACTCTTCTTCCACTGCTTAACTTTTTTAGCATAATTGATAATCTTTTTCTCTTTTTTGTTTTTTCTCTCTTTAATAACTTCAAAGATTGCTTATAATACCAATAAGGATTTTCTATATCAAAATCATGAAAATAAATAGACTAACAATTAATTACAGTACCATCGATACCATTTTATAATAAAACTGTTGAAAAGCAAAGATAGGTAGTAGGCAAGCAAAATTTAAATACTTAGAATACATATTAATAGAAATAATTTCAACCCTCATAAATTATTTCCCTTTAACTTTATGTTCCACCTTTTTCGTATATAAATCTATTTTATAATCCAAAAAATCTAAGGTTTCTTCCTTTTCCTTCATTTCCTTTAACAATGTCTCTTTTTGTTTTAATAACATTTCTAATCTTTTTTCTTCCCCATGCTCCTTATCCTGATATAAATTTAAAAAAGTAACAATAGCCTCCAAAGAAAACCCTGCTTTTTTCATACAAACAATAAATTTAAGTCTCTCAATATCTTCTTCACTATAATCTCTAATCCCACTTTTTT
The DNA here is from genome assembly GCA_944333345.1 of uncultured Bacilli bacterium. Lineage (GTDB taxonomy): Bacteria > Bacillota_I > Bacilli_A > RF39 > UBA660 > Faecimonas. The sequence continues at coordinate 3,697 of CALVKW010000020.1, forward strand.
TCTTTATATTTCCTAGCAATCCAATCTGTTCATAATATCTAAGAGTTGCACTAGGAATATCCAACTCTTTACTAACATCACCAATCCTCATAATAACCTCCACACATATTGTAACATTTATAGTTAGCTTTAAGTCAAGGTATCTTCTTTCTAATCTTCAAGAAGTTCCCCTCTATTTCTTAATAAAAATAAAATAATAGGTCTAGCAATCACAAATAATACACTAAGTACCGTTAAAACACCACTAAACTTTGGTAGTGTCTTATCATATATTTTATGAGATATATAAATATTTAAAATAAAAGATAAAAAGACAAGTACCATAAATACAAAGAAATAATTCATTGCTATATCTACATGAAAGAAAAAGAGATAAATATAAATACAGGTTACAAAATCTAAAATAGCAATAATAATTCCTTGGATACGGCACCCAACTAAATTACCATAAAAATATTTATTGAAAAAAGGAATAAAACTAATCCATGCATGCTTATCCTTTTTACGATGATATACTCGAGATAAAAACATACTTTCGAACAAATAAGATACTAGTGTATAAATAATCATAAATACAAGAGCCAATAGATAAGCAATGATAAGCGCCGCACCAGCTCCAAGAACAAAAAAAATTAATAAAAACATAACAAATCTCTCCTTAATTACCAATCAATTTTAAACATTCCTACTCCATCTTCAATAAAATGATTATAAAGATAAAATTCTTTAATATCTTCTTCAGAAATTAAAACAACTCTAGAATAATGCTTAATAGCTATTATTTTTTGAAGTAAAGTAGATCCAATCTTTTTTCTTTGATACTCTGGTCTAACTAAAATATAACTTATAATAAGATTAATTTCTCCATCAGCAAGTCCAGAAACCATACCAACCAATTTTTCTTTATCATAAGCAAAAACTTTATAAGTACTACCGCATATTGCCTTATATAATCGGTCAGGATATTTACCTGAGTTCCAATTTACACTTAAAAATAAATCTGCAAGTCCCCCCATCGCATCGCATCTCTGTAGTATACTCAATGTCTTTAATATCGATTTCTAACTCCTTCATAAACACTCCTTCCTATTATCATACAAAATCATTTGATAAGCTTTCGCATACTCATAAGGAATAGTAGTTGCAAATTTTAAATACTTTAATAAATCTAGAGGGCTAGATAATCTAGTTTTCAAAAATCCCAAATCATAGGTAGTTTTATTAATATTATCAATCCCTAAAAATTCTATTAATTTATTTGTCGCAATATCATCATTACGAGTAATCATTAATACAGCTAAATCTTTTGTAGAAAATGGAATACCATAATATAAATGAGAAATAATACCCTCACTAACTTGCCTATAATACTCCACTAATATAAACAACTCAATACAAGAAGCACTTTCATATTCTCTATCTTGATTCCAAGAAAATAAAACTTCATCCATAGTAGATATATATACACTAATATCATAAGGTAAAGCATCAATAATCTTTTTTTTCTTTTCTTTCATTTTTCTTCTTCCTGTCTTTATTATTGCTTTCATAAATAATAGCTTCATATAACAAATCAACTAAATGATCACTTGGCTCAAGATGATACTTTTTCATAATTTGATGAAAAACATCATAAGAATGTTCCATTTCTAAATAAGGATAAATCAACTCTTTCTTATTATTCATCTCTTTTAAATAATCTAGCGTATAATCATCTTCCAATATTAATAAAGGAAGTTCCTGTGCCCAAGACTTAAATTTCTCCAATATAAAATAAGGATTATCTACATAAGTAAAACTTTTCTTATCATATTGAAGCATCTCTCTTAAATCTTTATTTTCAATAAGCTCATCCTTTAGTCGATAATCAAATCGATCCAATAATTTTAATCCCTCTAATTTTAAAGCAGAAATTTGAGCAATCGTTCCCTTATCCGCTTTCGAATGAGTAGGAATCACTTCTACAATAATATACTTATCCTTCTCTAAATTCATACATTATCCCTCCTAACTTTTTAATATTAATTCTTCATACTGATCTAATAACTGAGAAAAATATTGAAAACCATCTTCAAACACATCATCTTTTGAAAAATCAATTCCCATAATCTTTAAACTATCTAATGTTGGCATACTACCACCCACCGTTAAAAACTTCAAATATTTATCTAACATATTATTTTTCTGATTAATAATATCAGTTGCTATTTTTAAGGCAATAAGTAGACCTGTTGCATACTGAAAGTTATAATAACGATACTGTTCATAAAATAAATGTAGTCTCCTCTGCCACCAATACTGCTCATTTTTACCTATCTCTACACCAGGAGAATATTTCTTACGTAAATTATAAAACAATTCGTTGATATCATCTGTACTAAGCATCTCCTTATTTTCAATTTTCTGATATAGTCCTTCATTAAATTCAAAATACATAACCTGCTGAAAAACAGATTGAATAAAAGTAGATATTTGTTCTTCTAATAAATATAATTTCTCATTCTTTGACTTTGCATGAGTAATTAAATAATGTCCCAAAATAAGTTCATTCGTCTTTGAAGCAACTTCTGACAAGAAAACGGAAAAATGAAAATCCTGAAATGGATGATTTTCTTTAATCATATACCCATTAACTGCATGACCAAGTTCATGAGCAACCACAAAAACATTACGAAAAGTATTTGTATAATTCATCAAAATCATAGGTTTCGTATAATTTCTCCAGTGATAACTTCCAGTAAATTTACCTTTCTTTGGATAAACATCAATTACTCCATCATGTAATACCTGATCTAATACATGAAGATAATCTTTTCCAAAAATAGATAAAGCTTCCTTTACAATCGTAAGACTTTCACTAAATGATAAATTTCTCTGATATGGATGACTACTAACTAAATCATAAGAATAAAGCTTATCTTTGTTAATCACTTTCTTTTTTAGAGAATAATACCGTTCAAGAACTGGTAAATAAGAATTAGTAGACTCTTTCAAATTAGTAATAATATCAATACTTAAATCATCTTCATCAAGTACTTGTTCTAAGACAGAAGTATAACCTTTCTCCCTCGCAATACCATAGCATAATTGAAGACGAAGTTCTAATAAATTAGAGATACTTTTATTTACAGTACCAAGGCTTTCCATACAAGCATCTAACATCTTACGTCTTGTATTAGAAGATACAACCGAAAAATACTTTTCATAGTTACTAGAATCCATAGGTACCATACTTCCATGAATATCAACACACTTATATTCCAACTCAGAATTTTGAATAATAGAATATAAATTATTAATTTTAGGAATTAACAAAGTATTTTGCTCTATCAAATGATTAGTAACATTGTGCTTTTTTAATCTTAATACTTCATATAAATGCATTTTATAGTTAACTAATCTACTATCCTGTTTTAAAAAATCATCAACAACATCCCCACTAGACAAAATAATTCGATTAATAGATTGTAAAAAATTATCTAACAATCCTTGAACCATATGAATATCATTTTTATAAGCAATATAAGTTTGATTAGAAATATCTAAATCACTTTTTAAGGTAGCATAAGTAAAAAGTTTTTCAACTCGATATGACAAATCATAATATATTTTTAAGCAATCATATAAAGAATCTTTTTCACTATTATTACTTACTAAAGAAAGTTCATTTTTTACCAATTCTAATTCTTTAAAAAAAGATTCATCATTCTGAAAAAAATCATCAAATTTCCACTCCAACACTTCCATAGCACACCTTCTTTTCTCTATTTTATCATAATTTTAAAAGATATCTATAGAAAAAGAAGAAAATCAATTTCTTCTTACTTTCATTAATATATTTTTTTCTAGACTCAAAATTACTATCTATCAAGTCTCTAAGTAATTCATTTTCTTCATTTTTAGAACGCTTCACGCAATCATCAGGAATGAAAAATCCTTTTTCACCAAGAACTTCGCTAATCACTTCTTGATGCATAATACGAGAAATATCACTATCGTTAATATAAAGAAAACTGCCGGTAAGATAAGGACTATGATAAACTTCATGATTATTTTCTAAAAAAGCCTGATATAAAGGAGAAGTTTGAATAATATTTCGTACTTTTTCCTCATCATTATTTAATAATTTTTTATATTCTAAAAAAATTTGAAAAGTATCAAAGGTATTAAAATCATAGGTATCATCAGATAAAGCTTGTTTTAAAGTAGTGACTGTATCTTGAAATGACTCTGAAAAAATCTTCTCTTTCTTAGCCAAATTACTTGTATTACAAGAAGAAATAACTAACTTTTCTTTAGGAATTAAAAATTCCAAATATTCCTCTCCATCAAAATATCTTCCCCATCCAAAATTTTCAGCAAGTAAATCTACAGGAATGTCATATTCTGCTAACATATAGGAACAACTAGATAATTTTTTCTCACCGACGATTTGATGAGCCGTCATAATCGCATTTTCTGGATAGAAAAAGAAGAATTTACTTTCCTTTTTAAAATCAAAGTTATTAGCATAAACACTATCTCTTCTAGTATATTGATCCAGTTTTTGATTTCTTTGAAAACTAATGAGTCCCATACGATAATAAAAATCTTCAAAACCCTGATAATTAAATTCACCTAAAATATCTTTATGAGTTCCCAAATTCAAACTAAGTGAATTAGGGATAATTCTATAGACTTTCATATTATCCTTCTATTTTTTTCTCATGAACTTTATGGGTATCCATAGACTGATTTCCTGATTGTGCATCATATTCTACTGTCATTTCAGCAATATATTCTTTACTCATCGCCTCAGCTTCTCTACCAACTTCTAATAAAGTATCAGAATCAATTCCATATGCCTTCATTAAAGCAACAAATAGTACAGCTGGCCAAGATTCTTGTTCATCTTCTTTTACTAACGCTTTTTCATATTCATAAGTAGTATTAAGAGTTCTATCAATAGGATATCTAATGCCAAGACTTAATTCTCTAATTTGATAAATTCCAAATAAACGCTCAGGGTGAGCTTGTTTTTTCTCCACTAAACGTTTATGTAACATACCAGCAGCTTTAATACGATACTTATCTCTATCTTCTATACCAAATTCAAACTTTTTATCATTAACATTAGATTTAGCACTTTGAACCATACAAGAAAATTGAGACCAAGCATAAAGTAACTCTAATGAGTCGTTTCCATTTATTCTTTCTTCAATAATTTTATTACGTAGTTCCCCATCTTCTTGATTTTCTTCTTTCACTTGTTCTCTCCATCGAAATAAATCTTCTGTTGTTTTTATTTCAGGAAACTTCTCAAAATCCTCCTCTACTTTTTTATACATTTTTATTAATTCTTGTTCTTCTTCATAAGTTAATTTTCGCAACAATAACATCTCCTTTCGTGTTCGCATAGTATCTCACAATTTTCTATTTTTGTCAATCAACCTAGTACCGCCATTCTACTCCCAAAAAGTGATAATTTTATGAAGATTTAATATGTAATTTAATCTTTTTATCATATTGTTCTAATAATGTATTAGTATCAGTTCCAGTCTGATAATTTTCATCAATCTTATTTAATTTTAAGTTCATGCTACTAGACAAATAAAACAAATAATCATTATATTCACTTCCCTGAAAATGTTCTCGATAATAAGGATTATTCTGCCAACCCGGTAGATAAGAATTTAAAATATCTATCATATGATAAGCCATTTCCTCTTTATTTTCGATAGTTGAAGAGAAAAATACATTATGAAGTCTTTGAAAAAACAACTTAATCATAATTGCTTCTAATTCCGGTTGAAATTCTTCGTAAATTCCAGCATTCTGAAACTTCCTTACCATAGAATCTCCCGCCGATAGCAAACCTCGAACACCGTTACTATAATCCATATTTAACCCAATAGCAGAAGTACTATTACCCTCTATACCACGCATATGATATTCATAAATAGAAGAATTACTATGTAGCATACTTTTGTTTTTAGCTAACACATAATAAACAAATTCCATATCTTCATATACCGTCTGCTTACTATCTTGATCTAATAACGGAATAGTATCATAATGAAAAATCTTATCCAGAAAAGAACAAGTTGTATTTGAAAATTCCTTTTTATCTTTCAAAAAATCAACAATATCTTTCTTCCATTTCCTGCTAGTAAATGGTATATTAATACCCGGAAGATAAACAGTCATTCTACCATTTCCCACTTTAATATTATGCATATCTAAATCTCTACATAACTGCATATATGGTTTTATTCTTACTTTATCATCACTATCAACAAAACTAAAATATTTCGTATTTACATGAGCTAATCCAACTCTTCTAGCATGAACAGCACCTTGATGATTTCCATGTAATATTTCAATACTAGAATACTTTCTTTGTAAACATTCTAATGTATTTAAAGAATTATCTGTCGACCCATCATCAATAGCAACAATATTTACCTCAGGATGAACACAACTGCCAATACATCTTTCTAAATATTTATCCGTATTATAAATGGGTATAATTACAGTCAATAACTTATTCATTCTACCCTCTCCTTGTACTGCATATTATATAACAATTTTTATTTTTTTCAAGAAAAAAGTAAGCATTAGCACTTACTATTATTAATTAAATGATAAGGATACCCTCGCCTATCAATATGATTTAAATTTAATCCTAATTCTTTCGCAACCTTCAGTAATAAATCATACTCTTCCATAACAGACATAGTATAATTTTTAATCTCAATTTCAACAAAATAGCCCAACTTTTCTACATAATCAAGAGCAACCTCATACTTATCTAAATAAAAATAGGTAGTTCTCCTTTTATCAACCACAATAATTTCTTCTAAACCTAAAATCTTAAATATTTTATCCATATTTTGATCATTATCAATCTCTACTTCATACTCATCACAATGGACATCATACCAATTCTTATAAGTAACAATCTTTTTATTACCACGTCTACCGATACGTAACCATTCATCCACTTTCTCACCATGATCTTTTAAAAACTTTCTATAAGTAGGCTGATAATAAGTATCTACCTGATGAGATTCCTGTAGAAAAACACCATCACTTTTCATCTTTAATTCTAATTTTAAAAATTCTTCTTTAGAAAATTTAATCTTAATCTCTGTTTCAATATCATTTCTTTTAATATCACCATAAATTAAATAGCTAGCACTACATTCTAAAATATTACTTAACTTAACAATATCTTCTAAGCTAGGCTCTGTTCTATTAGCTTCCCAGCTAGATATCGTCTTATCAGTAACAAACATTTTTTCTGCCAATGCTTGTTGAGTAAGCTTCATCTTTTTTCTTAATTCTAAAATTCTTTTTCCGATATTCATAACTATCACCAATTTCATTATAACATTACTACATATACTCTGTTCTCTACATTTTGTAGAGTAAAAAAATCATCAAAATTGATGATAATTAACTAAAATATTCACTCACAATTTCATCATATCGATCTAATAACGAATTATTCTCTAATTTAGCATGAAATAGTTTTTGTAATTCTAAATAATACCATTTTAAATCTTCATAATTTTCACATTCGGTAATAAGAGAAAGACGTCCTTTACTTAAATATAAATTGTAATCAGAGATTAAATTCTGCAATTTATCAGCAACTTCAACTAAAATAAGAGAATGATCTACAGAATACAAATTTTCAATAAAGTTTGATTTTCTCTGTCTATAATCAGAAATAGATTGATCCTCAGATAAATTTAAAACACCATCCGCAATTTCCTTACCAAAACGATTCTTTAAATCAAGATAAGTATAATTACTATCTTCTATAATATCATGCAAATAGCCAATATAAACAATATCTTCACTACATCCAATATTTTTAAGCATAATTCCAACCATAATACTATGAAAAGACAAGTCAACATCTTCCTTGTTTCTTTTCAATCCATAAAATGCCAAGAATACAAAATGAATAATTTCTTCTTCTAATGTATATTTAGTTTTCATGAATACCTCCATAATTAAATTTCATCAAAAAATCGCTTTAAAAAAGTTTCAAAGAAAATTTTAATAAATAATTTTAATCACTCTTCGTATATAAAAAAGCATATCTCTTACAATGCAATCCATCATCTTTGATGATACATCGTTCTGAGACAAAACCATCATCATCTTTAAAATTCACATGATTCCCATCAACAGTATAAGTACCACTTTCTATATAGTCTTCAGCTTCCAATCGATAACCACCATATCCATCGATAGTTAAATAATAAGGAACTTTGCCGCCTTTAGTGATTTTCACACCATCAACATAATCAACAATAGTAACAAATTGATTATCAATATCAGCAATCCATACTCCCTTTAACGGATCACTTTTTTGACACCCAACAAAAAGGAAAACCACAAAAATTAAAATTATATTTAATACTCTCATATACCAACACTCTTTTTTAATAAATTATTTTTTATTAGAAATGAATAACTTCTTTACATAATTACGAAGTTCACTATTCTCTGAATAATCTGCAAATGTACTAAAACTAACAATGTTTTCTGCTTCTAATTTTTTTAACTCTGCATTATCTTCTTTATAAACAAAAATGGAAGTTCCACCATTTCTTTTTACATATTCCATCGCATAGCGATCAGTAAACCCATCTCCAATATAGACTACATTACGACAATCATCTTCTTGTCTACCCATAGAATAAAGAATATCTTTAATAGCTGTAACTTTATTTCTATCACTCATTAAATTATCTACCCCAATAACTTCACCTTCACTATTATAAGTAAATGTAGTAGCGTATATCTTATCAAAATATTTCACAATATTAGTCTTATCCAAATAAACTTTTAATCCTGAACTAAGTAAATAATTATGAATACCGTTCTCCTTTAAGAACTTAAGAAAATCCTCTACTCCATCATTATAAGTAACACAATCAGCACCTAAAGAAAAATTCTCATCTATTAATTTTAAATTAGTAGCTCGCATTAGTTGCAAAAAGACTTCATAAACAGCATGATACACATCAGTATTTTCATCATTTGCTTTTTTCTCAACCATTTCTAAAAATTTAGGATTTAAAGCACCATCTTTCAAACCACATTCTTCTAATATTTGAAACTTCGTCACTTTATATGGCGTTAACGTACCATCAAAATCATATATAATGATATTACTCATAAAACCTCCTAAAAACTAACATTTTTTACATTTTAAGATAACAGTATTTCTAAGAAAGGAAAATTAGCAAATTATTAATTATCCATCGAATTTATAAATTACTTCCTTATATTTGTATTACTAACATTTTGTTGTATTCCGTATAATTTACAAATGTCATTAAATACGCCATAATCTCTATCACGTTTTAGTAGTTGACTATATGGTATATCTCTACGAGACTCCATAAATTTATACCAATCAAATTCATTACGACAAAGAACTGCTTCAGCAGTTTCTTCATCATAAACCAAACCAGCAGAATCATACTTTGATTTATAATTAGGGTTTCTATGTAAAATACCAGTATCTGTATCATACATACCATATATGATTTCAGGAATAATATAACAATCTCCAGTAGAATAATCAATTAATCTATGGGTTGGAAGGGGTGGATATAATTGCCCTTTAGAATCTACTGAACCTCGATATAAGTTTGGTATTCTTAATATAAAAACATGATGCCCACGATTAACCGAATTACCATATTGCCTCACCGAATCATATAAATTATTGATTTCCAAATTTGATGGATAAAAAGTACTACCTAAACTTGCAAATCCCTTACTTCCACCTCTAGCAAATCGACTGCGCAATCCTTCCTTAAAAACATCCTCCATATCTTCATTCCCACTATGATAAAAATAACTCATATTTAAAAGATCAAAATCCTCATTCATGTTTTTAAATGTTAAATTAGGAAAAACTTTCTCACTTAAGTATTCATCCACTATTTGTTGCAGTATCTTTCCATTATCAGCTTTGTTAAAACGAGAGAATCTATACTTATCTCTATTTATACTTTTGTCAATTCCACCTAAAAATATATAATCATTTCTGCCTTCTTTAACAAATAAACCATTTTCACCGAATAATCTTTTAACAAAAAATTCCTCTTTTTCTTGGTCACCAGATAATTCACGACTAGTTCCACACTCACAATAGGTTCTAATATCTTTATAGGTACCATCCCTATATTTAAGTCTTATTATATATAAATCCATACATACATCTATATCCCCCATCCAAACAACATGTGCTTTCATTCTATTAAAACCTATAATTTTATCACCATCATCATGCCGTATACCATTAAAATCTGCATAAGATTTCATAACTTATCCCACCTTTTTCTTAATCTATACCAAACACATTTTCCTATCTAATTGCACCAATTTAAAATATATACTATGTTATATATAATATATATCATAACTAATAAATAATAGCCACAATAATTATATAAATATTTAAATACATCTTCTTTTTTGTGGACCTTTTAAATAAATTTCTTCCATGGATTGCTTCTTCACATTTCCTAGGGCATATTGATCCATTAAATCATAAGACTGACATCCACCATTAATAACATTCCCGTTAGCAGCAATATATTGATAATCAATTACTAAATAAGTATCCCCTTCATATTCTTTTATTTTATATTTTTTCTCATAATCTATTAATTCACTTAAATCAGGATCTTGTCTACTTAAACCATTTTCTAATGCTCTACCATAAGGTAAGATATTCTCTTCCTTCATTATATGTTTATCAATAGGTGAAAAGTAAGATAATTGACTTAACTTTTCTACTACTTGAGGATCTGCATCCTTATGAAATTGATCTTGAGATATCATAAGAATACCAGGGCAATATCTTTTGCTATCACTTTTTAATATAATATAATCTCGTAATTTATTTAATCCATCAACTAATGCTTGACTATAAGATAACCCATTAATACCAAACATAAAACTATAAACATCGATATCTTTTTCTATAATTTTATCAACAAAGTACTCAAGCATTTCACCATTTAAAGTAGGCTCTCCTCCAGAAAATAATAAAGTACTAATATAATAAATATCATTCTTTTCAATAAAGGCATCAATAATTTCTTTAGTTAAATCTATATCTTGAGCATCCCCTCTACAACAGTGTGCACAACTCTGATTACATCTTCTTGTTAATTCAACTTGTAATCTATGATAATAAACCTTCATAAAAATCCCCCATAATTAACTTGTTATATTACTCTATTTTTAGTAAAAAAGCAAATATATTACTAGTGAAATAAAACCAATATATAAATATAATCATAGAGACTACATGATACTGATACATTTTAAAACAGCAAAAAAACACCTCTAACCTATTCTATTTTTATTAATTTTTGATAACCTCTTTTGGTTGAATTCTTTTGTATATTTTTGAAACGTTGGATAAGATAAATCTAACATAATATTTAGTAATATATCTTCATAATTATGATAGGTGGAAAGAAATTGTTCTTCAATTGGTAAACACTCTCTTTTTTTAACATCGTCTTCAATGGAGGATATTACTTTTCTTATACTTTCTTCTGGTACTTTATCTGTTACTAATGGAATCATACCTAACATGTAATCCTGATAGGCTTTTATTCTTGCTTGTTCATCTTTTTTCCGTTCTTGCATAAAATATGGCGTTTCTGAATGCAATATTCCAGGGACTCCTACCATTTCTTGCCAGTGTTCCTTTCTCCATTTTATAATTTCTGGTGGAAGATTTAGATAAGATTGATGTAGATATGCTTGGCTTACATCTTCTATTAACCTTTGAAAATCTTCTATATATTGTTCGTCTGTTATTTCTTTTTTATCTACAAAATAGTATTCTGGTTCTAACCTAGTTTGATCAACAGAATGTTGGGGCAACACACCCAAAGACAATAAAACAATGTCTGTTGCAGTAGAAGCATTACCATGAAAAAGGAATACTTTTCTATCTCCTATATTTTCTAAAGTACTAGAATCTAATCTTTGATATAATGATTCATTTATAATACAAATAGCATCATCTCCTATTTTCATTTCGCTATCATGTAAATCAAAAAAGGTATCTACAGGGTTTATTACGACAAGTCTTGAATCCTTAATTCTATTTTTTAATGGTTCAATAATAATAAAATCCCCCTTATCAAAAATATGATTTATTCCACCAAAGTTATATATGTTGGACGCTAAACCATTGATAGAGAAATGTTTTGTGTCTCGGTACCAGTAAGATACTATTTTATTTTTATCCAGACTATTTTGCTCTACTTCACCACCGAAATCAATATTTTCATACCCTTTCATGTTAAATTCTTTGAAGCCTAAAATAA
>CALVKW010000021.1 GCA_944333345.1 uncultured Bacilli bacterium
AAAGAAGAAATAAAGAAAGATTACCTAAAGCAACAAGTAAACCATTCAAAACATAATAAAATATCATAATTTCACCTCATTTTTTCCAGTTATGTGGGCCTTATCAAGTAGGCCCACATTTTCATTATCAAAAAGTTTAATATAATCTAACATATAAGCAAGTTTTACATCTTTATAATTTGGACAAAAATTATCATAACCTTTAAAATTATAAAGAATCCTTTGACGTTTTGTCGTAGCCTTAATACAATGGTTAGTCAACTTATTTATATATTTGGATAAACGTTTAAAATCATTCTCCCCTACTTTTACAGGAATAGCCAAACAAAAACAAGGATAATGACTTTGTATAAATTGATTAACATCAAAATCCCAATCAGTACCTAGTACACAATGATAATGCTCTCTTTCAGTAGTTTTACCATAATCAATATTAAGCATATACTTAAAATCATGAGTATTAATTACCGATTTTATTAAATCTCGTTTAGTCCTGGTACATTTATTAATATAATTATTATCAAATGTAAAAGTACAAAACCAAATATAATTATTTCTACTTAATAAATATATTAATCTTCTCTTTATTCTACTAACCTTTTGATATCTAGCTTTCAAAACTTTTTCAAATTCTTTATTTTCCTCAAAAGGTAAATTATTTTTATAAGATAAATACCTATCATGATTATATTCAATAACTTTAGATAAAAAATCAACATCATAATCTTTTTCAAAAGTCATAAAATATATACCTACTCTTTCATATTTTCACGACCTAACGGTCGAAAAGTCATTTTTCGATTGCATTTAAAAAATACAATCAAAAAATAACTTGTACAGAGATAGAATAAAATCTCTTAGAATAGACTCTATCCTACCAAAAGCTCCGATTAAGAATTAATCTTAATCATTTTTAAAATCATATTAGTATTATGTTTTAATCTCTGATACTCCAAAAAACATGTACCAAAACTTTTAGATGTTCCATAAAACAACCAATCGTTTATAAAATCATCGTAATACATAATAGCAAACATTCAATACCACCCCTACTCTGTTAAGATTTGCTCATAAGTATCATAACTTTTGGCGATATATAAATTACATTTAGAAACAGTTGTTTCTAAAAGTGGAGCTACATATTCGTTATCGTCAATAGACCACTTCATATTCTCTGCATCGTTAAACTGTTTAATTAAAATACCTAAACCAAAAAAATTAAACATTCTACAATTGATTTGGTATCTACAGTAACGACGTAATGTCATGTCAATTTCTAACCATTCTTGAGCAGTAGTTACAAATATAATTTGACGTTTTCTCATTTGACTAAGGAAATCTAGCACCTGATTAACTTCTTTTTTAGAAAGACGAGAAGAATTCTTCTTAGAAAGAATAGTAAAAATCTCGTCAAAAAAGATAATACAATCGTGCTCTTTCCGTAACGCTAGCAGTCCGTCGATACCGCTTATGGCGGTATAATCGACTCCCTTTAGCGACTTCAAATTTGCATATATTTTCTTATCTGTATGTTTTAACAGGAACTCGACTACCGAATACGTTTTACCTTGCCCCTGTTTACCACAGTAACAATACACTCCAAATTTACCTCTTTTCGGTGCAAAACCTCTTCTTAAAAATGTTTTAAATTTAATATGTATCTTATTATTTACGCAATAAAAAACTATTATTAATAAAAATAAAATTACTATAATTTTAACCATTAAATATTCCTCCTTAAGGTTTTAATGCGTTATACCATTTAACAACAAATTTTATAACATGAACAGTTAAAGGTACTGTAAGCTTAAATGTAAAATATAAAATAATAAATTGAATAGCTAAAGTAGATAAACCACTTAAAGAAATAACCCAATTTAAATAGATAGAAGCCTTATCAAACATTAAAGGAACAGAATCAAACATTAAAGACAAATCGGGTAAAACTGTATCAATTAATAAATTAATAGGTGTTAATATTAAATTACAAAGAAATATAATAACATCTAATAAACCGTTAATAATAATGTTTATCACAAATCCATCACCTCAATTTTATCTGAAAAAGGTTCTTTAAATTGTAATGTTAAAGATAATATATTAACTAAACACCAATAAGCAATAATACCTGTAGTAATTGTTTGATAAATAGTAAGAAATGAACCAAACTTACTATAAATTGTACTAGGACAAGGTAATATCAAATCTTTATTAAACCAACTGACTAATGATAAATTAATTGGTGTACAAGTAGCAGCACCATTACTTAACGATTTAATATAAGATAATGGAGCAGTTATTATACTTGTTATACCATCATCAGAGGGTTGAACTAATTCTTGTAATTTATCAAAAAATAAATCTAAACCTAAAATTTCAGTAGTAAACATTGTATCAAAAAAATTTAACATAATCTCAAAAGGTGTTGCTAAAAAAGTATCGTAAAACCATCTCAAAACACTATTAATACCATCATTAAGAAAATCAAAAATAGAAGTAAAAAAGTTACCAATTCGAGTAAAACCATTTTTTAACATCGTTAATAAATTATTAAAATGACAGCCAAAATCCGTAGCATCACAAGTATCCAAATTATCAAAAATTTCAGTATCTGATTTACTTGGCTTATCTAAGTCAAGACCACTACCACCATGATCGATACCAGAAGAGCTTAAAAAACTAGATGTTTCAACAATTTTAAAATCCTCATATGCAATATTTGAACTTATAACTTCTTCAATAGTCCAAGGATTTGAAATAATTTTTAAAACATTATCATTATTAAAATGTTCAGTTCCGAATTTAAAATCTAAACCGTAAAAATCGATACTAGGCTCAAATTCAAAATAAAATACAAAGTGAAAATTTTCACTATCTTCTACATCATAAGAATCTAAACCATAAGAATATCTTTGTAAAAAATCTATAGAATCAGAATATTTAGTACCATCCATCCCAACTGCACTAAAAGTAGACCAATCATCATCATATGCACCAATATTATCAAGTAAAGTTAGTTTTTTTTCATAACGAAAATAATAATAAATTCTATATATCTTTCCTTTTTCAAAATTATAATCATAAGGACTACCTGTACCAATCTCATACATGAAAGAAGGGTATGAAGTAGGAGGACCTATCTCTACATTAGATTTAAATCCTGATGGAAACCAAATATAATAACCAACTCTAGAACCATCAGAATAAACATCATTAACATATGATTCCAGACTTGAATCCCAAGAAGCAGATTTATAACTTAAACTAGAACAATAATCATTATTGTCAGTATTACAAGTTAATTCTTTTTCCTCAATATCTTCAGGAATTTCTAATGCGTAAGTATTAGGTAAGAATAAAAAGAAAAAAAGAAATGTTAAAGCTAATGTTATAAAAATTTTTTTCATTATTGAAACCTCCTAAAAAGTCTTATAAATACCTTTATAGGTATTAAAAAGGCAAAGATACTAAATATAAATAAAATAATCAAAATATCAGGGAAATCTACTCTATAATAAAATTCATTAGTAACCATAGACGTATCTAAACATACAGGAACACTATTACTAATATCTTCTACACCATCAACATAATAATAATCAGAATGTATAAAATAGTCCCTATAAGACGTTTTAGAACCTTCTACAGGGCTTTCTTTATATGCTCGTATTGTTTCACTATCTTTTACAGTAACGCAAGAATATTCCTCTAAATCGGGCACATATACCTTCATTAATATCACCTCGTACCAAAAAGAAGAGTACCTATTAAATCAAATAAGATATAAATAGAAAATACTGGTATTATCAAATCAACCATTTGTGACATAAACGTAATTGCTACATCAAACATAACTCTCCCTCCTCAAAATCAAAATTATAAAAATAACATTCAAAAAAGAAATTATAAGCATAGGATATTTTATAATCTGGAAAATGTTTATTCCAGAAATTTATTAATCTCTTTTGAAAATCTTTTTCCATAAAAAATTCAAAAACTTATAAAATAAAAATATTCCTATACCATTTAAAATAAAAAAAGATAAACTCTCACTCATATTAACCCCCAATTAAAATTAAAAATAAATTAATTAAACAACTTAAAAACATAAAACTAATTGATATTTTAGAAAACTTCTTTAGTTCTGAAGAAGTCAAATTATCAATTTCTTTATACAAATTTTTAATAAATTTCATAATAACCTCCTAAATAAATAAAAGGGAGTAAAACCTACCCCCTCCGTTAAATTCTAGCTTTACCGTGACTAGCGCCCTTGATAACATGTCTAAAAATATAAATAGCAAATGCTACAAGAACAAGAGTAACAATCAAATCAGCATAACCAGTTAAACTACCAAAAAAAGCATCAGCAGTTAAACCTGTTTTTAAAGCAGTGACTAATTCCTCCATTTATTAAAACCCCTTTCTATAACTTTTTTAATATATTTTCTAAAAAGGAAATAAACTTCCTTAATAGACACTTTAAAAATTTATGTCTTGCGAGTATTTCTTGATAAGTTATAACATCGACAATTTTATGATTGTATTGATTTATATATCCCTTATCATGAAAAAAGTATGATTTATAAACCTTGTGATAATATTCGTTAGTATTTAAATTCAACCAAACAACTATAATAAAAATCTTCATTACTTACTTCCATAAGTTAATTTCAATAATTCAGCTTCTACATTGGTAAGAAATACCGTTTTTTTACATTCGGGAGTGAGTTCAACTACTAACTGATAATAATAAACACCAGGTTTCTTCGTTGATTCTTTACGTTCCACGTAACAATCTAAAACAATATCTTCCATGATAAAACCTCCTTTCATAAAAGTGATACCATTTTAGTATCTACCATAAAGATACCACTATAACACTATCAAGTCAATACCATTTTGGTATAATTTTAATTAAGAGGTGATATCATGAATCTTACATTAAGATTACCAGAAGAAGTATATAAAGAATTAAAGGAAATTGCATACAAGGAAGATAGAAGTATCAATGGAGAAATAAACTATATAATAAAGAAATATATTGAAGAAAAAAATAAGGAGAAAAAAGATGTATAATTATACAAACTATGAAAATACAATTTCGATCATAGGTATAATAATATTTCTATTAGCAATAATAAATATCTTATATCCGATAATAATGATAATAATAACATCAAAAATTAATAAAAAAATTTCTAATATAGAAAATTTATTAATAAATCAAAATAATTTAAAAGATATAGAATTAAATAAAATAGAATTACTACTCGAAGAGCAAAAAAAAGATACTAATCATTAGTATCTTTTTTGATATTATGTTAACTTCTTGTTTTTTTCTTTAATTTTTCATCTTCTATTATTACTTTATCTATTGATATTTTATTGTCTTTATTAACTGTATAGGATATATCTATTTTTTGTTCATATATATTATATAATAGATCTTGATATTCTATAGCTATTATGGTTTCGTTTTCATCTAGTGATAATTTATATGTGATTTTTGATTCTTCATTTACAGCTAAACAATTTTGATAATCTGATAAAATATCTTTATTAATGATATTTATTTTATATTCTAAAAATGGCATATTATTAATTCTGTGGGTTTCTTGTTCGTTCTCCTCCGCCCTATTTATTTGACCAATGGTTGTTGCTAAAACAAGTATTGCACTGATGAATGTTCCAAGCATTGTTACTAGAAAAGTCATAATAAAATTAAACCATTCTTTGGTATCTATATTATTGGCAATTCCTAAGACGGTTGGAATGTTATATTTATCTAAATAATATATGGTTAATATTGCTATAGCTTCAGCACCTATTATTTCTATTGCAATTTTATCCAAGTCATTGCTAGTATGTTTTTGATGTATGTAGTATATTATTAAGAAAAAGATAATATAACCTATTATTATAAGTAATGCGTGCATATTTATCCCCTACTCTCTTTCTTATATAGTAAAAAAGATTCCTTTGGAATCTATACTTTTCTTGATTGAATTTCTGCTATTTTTTCTAATACTTCTTTCGCATTATCTTCATTTATTTCAGTATATCCTAATTCTTTTAGGGCTTGTACTTTTGCTGTGTTTAATTCTTGTGTTCTTGATAGTTTTTCTTCATTTTTATGTTCGATGTCTTGTACGAATCGTTTGTGAGTTTCACTAATTTTGTTTTTTGATGCACCACCATTATTATATAGTGTCATTGCACTGAACATGATACTTTCAAAAATAAATTGTTTATCACTATTGAAAACAAATTCCATTGGATCTGTAAAGCCTAAAGATTTTGACATATAGGCTAAGATATATTTTAATTCTTCGGTTGTTTCCATAGACTGTAAGAAATGGTATAAATATATATATGTATTGTAGGTATCTTTTGTTTTATCTGATGATAATTTTTCTTTTAATAAATTAATTATATCTGATAATAATTCTTGTTCTTTTTTATTAAATCCTTTTAGGTCAGCAATTACTTCTTTATTAGAAGAGTCTTTTACACCTTCTTTTAATCTGTTTTCGACTTCAATAATATATTCTCCATTAATTTTTAATTTTTTTAATTCATCAATATTCTCTATATTTAATAAACTTAATAATTTTGCCGATTTTTCTTTTGGCCAATCATTTAAGTCATCTATTGCTAAATAGTTATATAGCATTTGTCTAGATACGCCTAAATATTTTGCTAGTCTAACTTTACTAATTCCTAACTCTGTTAATATTATGTTTAATTCTTTCATGGTTTATTTACCCTCCTAATATAATTATAGACATAACTCGACGAATAATCAAGTGTAAATTGACACTTTTTGCTTTTCTTTATTACTCAATATAGGCACCACCTAGACATTCTTTTTTTTCATTATAAAATACAATTAATTGACCTGGTGTAATTGCTCGTAATTTATTTTTTAATATTACATGAATCCTATTATTTTCTTCTTCGGTTACTGATTTAACTTCTTCTAGGTCTCCTCTAGATCTTATTTTTGCGAATAGTTTTGTATTATTGAATGCTTCTTTTTCTATTAAATAATTCATGTTATTTGCGAATAATTCTTGTTTAAATAATTCTTCATTTTTTCCTACGATTAGAGAATTTGTTTTTGTATCTATTTTTATTACATATAGAGGTTCTTTATAGGAGATATTTAATCCTTTTCTTTGCCCAATTGTATATTGGTATAGTCCTTGATGTTTTCCTAAGATTGTTTTGTCTGTTAAAATAATATTTCCTTCTTTTTTATTGATATTTTTATCTTTTAAGAATAGCTTATAGTCATCTTTCGGAATAAAGCATATTTCTTGACTATCTTTTTTCTCACTTACTGGTAATTGGAGTGTTCTTGCAAGATTTCTTATTTCTTCTTTTGATTTGTATTTATTTAATGGAAATAAAATATGTGGTAAAATTTCTTTACTTATTTGACATAGAAAATATGATTGGTCTTTTTCTGTTACATCACTCATTACTAATCTATTATTTTTTATTTTTGCATAATGACCAGTAGCAATATAGTCTGCTCCTAATTCTTTTGCTTTTTGATAGAATAATCCGAATTTAAAATATTTATTACAATTTACGCATGGATTTGGTGTTTTTCCTGATTTATATGCCTCAATAAAGTTATCTATTACTTCCTTTTTAAATTCTTTCCTTAAATCGAATATATAGTGTTTTATTCCTAACTTTTTACATATAGTTTTAGCGTCTTCTATTGATTGTTTTGTCTTTTCATCATCTAATAATAGCATTGTTGCGCCAATTACTTCTTTTCCTTCTTCCTTTAATAGACATGCTGCAATAGAAGAATCTACGCCTCCACTCATTCCAATTACTACTATTTCTTTTTTCATATAATCACCAGTTATATTATATCTAATTTTCAAAAAAGAAAAAAGATATCTTCCATATCTTTATATAAATAGTAATATTTTGGGTATTAAATAACTTTCTATGATTGATACTATTATAGAAAATATTATAAAGAATATACCAATTTTTAAATATCTTTTTACGATGGGTTGCCAATTCCTTGTTTCCTTTTTAAATACACTTTTATATATCATTATTGAAAATGAAATTGCATAATATCCTAGGAGAAAACTTCCTAATAGGTTTATAATATTTGGCAATGTATAAACAATAGCAATTAATGTACCTTTAATTCCGTAGGTAATAAAAATACTTGTTATAGAGAATCCTGTTAAAAAACTTTTAAATGCGATAGATATTAAAATAATTGGAATACCTATTATAGAAATTCCTAATATCCAAATTAATATTGTTACAATAATATTGTTTGTTATACTTGATATAAACGCAGATATATAATCAATATTATTTTTATCGATAGATGCCATAAAGTTTTCGATAGAATCCTTTATTAATGCTTTATTTTCGGAATTAATTAATGATGGAAATAAAATACCTAGTATTGTAAATAATATGATAATAATTAATAATATAAATAGTAATTTATTTTGTTTTACTTTATTTATTAGTTCTTTCATTGCTTTCACCTTTGTATAATTTATTCTGTAAAGTTTATAACTATGAAAAAAAGAAATTTACTTTTTTAGACATTTATTTTATAATTATTAATGAGGTGGAGCTAGATGAATAAAAAAATTATCAAAATTATATCTATTATATTGGTTGTTGTGATGCTTGTTAGTTTTTTGAGCGTTTTATTATATTTATAAAAAGACATCCTAATGGATGCCTTTTTTATTTTTCTATATATCCTTCTAATTCGGGGATAATTTCTTTTATAATACCGTCTGGAATGTTATATTTATTTACAATATCATTAATTCTATTTATGTCATTTGCAAGATATAGCATTAATATTCCGGCAATACGATTTGCGGTATATTGGTCTAGTAATTTTCTATCTTCTTCTTTGATCTGGTATTTTCTGGTTATATTTTGGATTGGCCCATATTCATATAAATAATTCGTTAATGATTTTGAAATTACTTCTACATCTTTATTTCTATCTGTTAATTTTACCTTTGTCCATACTTTCATATCTATTCCCCCCTATATGACTTTATATTTTAACATATTCTTATGGAAAAATAAAGAGACTTTCGTCCCTTATTTTTCTCCTTCTTCTAGCATAGTCGTAATAAAAATTCCATATCCTTTTTTAGTATCATTTACTATTACGTAGTTTACAGCACCAATTATTTTATTATTCTGAATAATTGGAGATCCACTCATTCCTTGTACCACGCCACCTGTTTTTGATAATAAATCTTTGTCTGTAATTTCAAATAGGATATTTTTTGTTTGACTAGATGAATCGATACTTAAAATATTTATATCAAATTCTTCTACTGTGTTGCTGTTAACGACTGTTTTTATTGTTGCGGGACCAGTTGTAATATCTTTTACTTCCCCTACTTCTATTGTTTCCATATTTTCGATAGAATTCTTATAAGTACCATATATTCCGGTTATATCATTTTCGTCTATTTCTCCACTGGCTGTTTCTTTATCGTAGGTTGCATTCTTTTCTCCTGGTTCTCTGTCTTTACTTTTTTCAATATTAGAAACTGTTGCATTATAAATTTCACCATCTTTTATTTCAAACTTTTGAGCAGTAGTTGATTCTATTATTTCGTGACCTAATGCTCCAAAGCGCATTGTGGCTGGATCAATATAGGTTAATGTACCAATTCCGTTAATTTGATCTTTTACATATAATCCAGTTTTTAGTACTTGGTCTGATGTTTCTGGTATTGTCATTTCTAATTCTTTTTCTATTTTGTTTCTGGTAATTGTAAATTTTATTTTATTTGATTTTTCATTTTCCATGGCACTTACCATAGAAGATATGGAATCTACGGCTGTGTTGTTTATTTTTGTTATTTTGTCTCCAATTTCAAACCCTGCGTCTTTTGCAATATATTTATTTTCTATTTCGTAGAATCCAACTACCAAAACTCCTTCAGAATTAACTTCAATACCAATAGTTTCTCCTGATGCTATTATATAATTAGAATAAGCAAAGACATTTATGGGAATAGTAACTAAAAGAAGGATAGCTAGTAGTAATTTATTTTTTAAATTCATTTCATCACCTCTTTCTTTACTACATTTATAGTCTTAAATTTTTTTAATTGTTTATGTTAATTAGTTTTTACCATTTACACTAATATTTTACATTTTTTTTGACATTTTTTTTTAAATTCGTTATATTTATACTAGAGGTGAAATGATATGGGATATAAACGTGAAAGTGCCCGAAATGATTATGAAAATGCTAGAAAAAGCTCAAAAGATTCTAGACAACCTACAAGTAAAACACATAGGAAAGTTCCTAAAAGTAAGATAAAGGCTGCTTTCGTTAAAGGCATGGTTATTGGTGCTATTGCAGCTACAGGAGTGATTCCTGGTGCTAATAAAATTTCTGAAAAATTTGACAATTCGATAACTTTAAAAGAGTATACTGACGAGCTTTTTGGAGTTATTAGCGATAATTCTTATTCTGACTCAAATGGTGAACATGTAGATTCGGTAACTATTGGAGCAACATTTAAGGAGATGATTGAGGATAATCAATATCCAGAATATGCTGTTGTTTATGCTACTGCTTCTGCTTTAAATAGTGATTATGAAAGTGATGAAAGAGATGCTGTTATACGTCTTGTTTCTGGGCGTTCCTCATTATCTGAGTGGCTTAATGCTAATGGATATCAAGATTATAAAGAAATTAAAGATACTGTACTTCAAGCTGCATATACTCAAGAAAGTCAAAATGTTTTAAATGAAATGGTTAATGAACATACAAAACAAAATACAGGTGCTGATACTTCTGTAAAAGGTATAGGAGGTAAGTGATAATGGATGTAGAAATTTATACTTTTGATGATAAAGATTATATTGTTTTTGAAAAACTTCAATGTTATATTTATCTTATTAATGAAAAGAATTCTCATGATATGATGATACGAAAAATGGACGCAAATGATGATACAATGTTATTGCCGTTAGAAAGTGATGAGGAGTTTGAAAAAGCACTTTTATTACTTACTACTAAAAAATTACAAGAAGAAGAAATTTAGTTTTGTTTTAAAAAAAGTAGTTAATTATTATAGATTTTATTTGTATTAAGGGGTCTATAGTAATTCTACTTTTTTAATTGTATTTTAAATTTTGAGACTTAATTGTTAATTTATTACTTGTAAATATAACTAAGATTATAGATATAACAATACAAATTAATACCATGTTAAGATATGATAAATTCTGAGTTAATCCTACAAAAATTAATAATATACTGTATCCCAAAACTCTTCCTAAGTTTAGAAATAATTCTCTAAATACAAAGTATTCTGTATTATATTCACTTTTATATGGTTCTTTGTTTGAATAATCAAATAGATTTACTTCGGTTATTTTTAACATAATATTCATAAATATATAATATACAAAGTTATATATTAAAATTGATAGTATATTTATTTCCTGTAGCATCAAAAATGAACTTATTAATACAGCAAATAATGTGATTATTAGTAACCTTTTTTTCTTTTCTTGATTGTATAGTTTTCCAAATAAATACATCGCTATGATTGATAGTAATGAAAAGAAGGATGTCCAGCCACCTAATTCAAATTCATTAGCAGTATTGTATATAATGAGTAACGATACGACTAGGCTCATTACTCCGTTTCGGTTAATTCCTTTAAAAAATTCAATTAGATATACTTTTTTTAATGTTTTATCTTTTTTTATTAGATGGCAAAATTCTTTAATATTTACTTTCTTTGTTTGTATATTTTTATTTTGTATTTTAAAACTTATTATTAATTTTGTAAGAGCAATTATCAGTATCCAGATTGCTACTACTGTATATGATCTTGCTGTTATATAGGCGCCTAATAAAACGGGAACAATCAGGCTGGTGATTTCCATGGCTGCTGATGCATATCCTAAATATTTTCCTCTTTCTTTTGGTAAAATATTTTCTGATTCTATCATATTAAATGGAAACGCTGAGGTTGCAGTGGATACTCCGGATAGTGTTCCTATCAACCAAACATAGTTTACAATTTTATCTCCTAATAGGATAATTATAAAAATATAGAGTGATTTTACTAAAGTGCCAAACCTATATAATTTTACTTTATCTTTGTAGATAGTTTTGCTTCTTTTTCATTTTGTTTCTTAAACATTAAAAATGTAGAAGTCCTACTCTTCTACTTTAAAATCGCTTAAAGAACCATCTGGATTTACAATTTTTGTTATTGCTTCTTCTGCAACTTTTAATTTTTCGTCACAATTTTTTGCAAGTGTCATTGCTTTATTAAATTCATTGATTGCGTCATCTAGTGGAACTTCTCCGCTTTCTAATTTTTTTACAATTTCTTCTAGATTTTCTAAACTTTCTTCAAATGATAATTCTTTTTCTTCTGTCTTTGCCATATTTCCTCCTTATATTACTTCAGCATTGATTGTACCATCTGTTAGAGTTACTTCAATTTTATCTTTTTTCTTTAAATCTTTGGTACTAGTAATTACTTTTCCTTCTTTTTTTGTGATTGCATATCCTCTTTTTATGGTAAGTAGAGGACATAATGTTTCTAGTTTTGATATTATTTGTAAATATTTATTTTGTTTTGATTCAATTAACTTTTTAGGGTTTTGAAAAATATATGAGCTCATAATTGTTGTATATTTTTTTTCTTTTATTGTAGTTATATTTTTACTTGCAAATTTTAATCTATCTAGGATACTGTCAAATTGTAATTCTTTGGCTTGATAGATTGCGATTGGATTTTGGAAAATATATCTACTTTTTATTTCTTCTAGCTTTTGTTTATTAATATTTATTTTATGTTGCATCGCTTTATTTAATCTTATTTTTAATTGGTTTAAATAGTTTTCTACATCTGCTTTTTGGGGAACTGCTAGTTCTGCTGCTCCCGTTGGAGTTGGAGCTCTTAGGTCAGCTACAAAATCAGCTATTGTAAAGTCAATTTCGTGGCCTACTGCGCTAATTGTCGGTATATCACATTCAAATATACTTCTGGCTACTATTTCCTCGTTAAATGGCCATAAATCTTCGATAGATCCTCCTCCACGGCCAACGATTAATGTATCTAAATCATAGTTTTTTGAGTTTTCTATTTGTCTTACGATATCTTCTTTTGCATTTTCCCCTTGTACTAGAGATGGAAAAAGAATAATTTCTGCTAAAGGCCAACGCCTTTTTATTGTTGAGATAATATCTTTGATTGCCGCTCCCGTTGGTGCCGTTATTACCCCTACTCTATTCGGTATTTTGGGAATTTTCTTTTTATATTCTTTTTTAAATAGTCCTTCTGTTTCTAATTTCTTTTTTAGTTGTTCAAAGGCTATGTATAAATTTCCAACACCGTCTTCTAACATATCATTAACATAGATTTGGTATCCACCATTTGCTTCAAAGACACTAATTTTTCCTGTTACTAATACTTTCATACCATCTTGGGGCATAAACTTTATCTTTTTTGTATTTGATGCAAACATGATGGCATTTATTCTTGATCCTTCGTCTTTTAAAGTGAAATAAAAGTGACCTCTGCTATGTGCTTTAAAATTCGATATTTCCCCTTTTAGAAACACTTCATTTAAATTCACATCATTATCTATTTTATATTTAATATATCTAGTTAATTGGGTTACTGTGATATATTTATCGTTCATAGTATTATCCCTTTCTATTTTTCTTCTTCATGATAAATTTTATCTAAAATACCATTTATCATTTTTGTTACTGCTTCTTCTGAATATTTTTTAGAAAGTTCTATCGCTTCATTGATGGCAACAACACTTGGTGTGTCTGTATACATAAGTTCATAGATAGCCAGTGAAAGAATGGCTTTATCTACTTTATTTAGACGATCAATTGTCCAGTTGTTCATGTATTTATTCGCTAGTTTATTGATTTCTTTTTGATTTTTTATAATTCCTTCTACACAACTATTTACAAATTCATTTTCAACTTCTATTTGTTCTTTGATTAAGTCATTTAAATTATATTCATTTTTTGTGTTTTCTAAAATATAAGTTTGATAGATGACTTTCATAATAATTTCTCTTAATTCGCTTCTGTTTTTCATCTTATTCACCCTTTCTAACTTTTGTTTTGGCTGCAGATTCTTGATTTGAAGTTTTGCTTATGTATTCGGCTATACTGAATGATTCTCTTGTGATATCTATTTCTTCTCCTTGACTGTTTTTAGGTAAAGATATCATATTTTTTAATTTTTCTTGCCATGGTTCTATTATATCTGACATGCAATTATATAGGTCATTTACTTCTGTTGATATGTCTTCTAGGCTTATCTTGTCTAATGGGGATGATTTAAATTTTGTTTTCGGGTATGTTGTTTCTATACCATCCCCCACTATTATTTGATAAGGAAATTCTGGAGTCTGTTCATAAGCAGTTATTGATAATTCTAGCTCTGGAATTACGTAGTGTTTTTCTTTGGTTTCTTTTATAATTTCTTTTAATGCCTTTACGTAGTCTTGGTGATTATTCCTTGAAATTAAGTTATCTTCTAATTCTTTTTTTAAGTCATCTAATTGGTTTAGTGTATCGGTATCATACAAACACTTTTCTATGGAAATATCACTTAGTATGTATTTTTCATCTCTATACGATATTTTAATAGTCATAGCTTGCTGGTATTGATATTTTTCTTGATTGCATCCTTCAATGCAAGAATAGATTAAATCTCCATTATCTGTTTCGCTTATTGCTATATTAGAAGTAAATTGTGTATCATCGTCTTCATAATAACAACTGTATTCAATTTTATCGTGTTGTGTTTCCTCTGGAGTGGTTGAAATATTATCAACTACAATAGTTTTACCATATTCTTTAGGTTCTAATTCCATATATCTTATATCATCTTGGGGTTCTGCTATTTCATAAGTAGTATCTGTAGGGATTAGTTCTTTTATTAATTTTTGATAGATTGGATTCTTTGTTAAATTAGGAGCCCATTTTTCTAAAATGTAATAAATATTATATCTCATATTTTTATTCCTTTCTATTTACTTCTTTTTTTAATTCATATAGATAGTTTAGTGCTTCCATTGGTGTCATTTCTAGAGGATTTATTTCTTTTATTTTTTCTTCTATTTCATTTTTCTTGGGTTCCGCTTCACTTTCTGTTAATTCAAATAAAGATGTTTGAGTAAATGTTTCTTTTTTTACATTTTTCTTTTCATAAACATTTAATATTTCATCGGCTCTTTTAATTAGTGAATCTGGTAAGTGAGCAAGACTTGCGACATGGATACCATAACTTTTATCTACGGCACCATTTTTAACTTTGTGTAAGAAAGTTATTTTTCCATCTTTTTCTACTGCTGATACATGAACATTTTTTAGATTCTTTAAGTCTTTTTCTAATGAAGTTAACTCGTGATAGTGGGTTGAAAACATTGTTTTTGCTTTTATTTTATCATGAATATATTCAAGTATTGCTTGTGCTAGACTCATTCCATCATAAGTGGCGGTTCCTCTTCCTAATTCATCAAATAAAATTAAACTATGTTCTGTTGCTTCACTGATTGCGGTATTTGCTTCTTTCATTTCTACCATAAAAGTAGATTCTCCACTAACTAGGTCATCACTTGCACCAATTCTTGTAAATATTTTATCAAATATTGGCATAGTACAACTTTTACATGGTACAAAACAACCTATTTGGGCCATAATGACTGTGATTGCACATTGTCTCATATATGTTGATTTTCCGGCCATATTAGGTCCTGTAATTAGTAGAATATCTGTTGTTTTATCCATAATAATATCATTCGGTATATATTTATCTTTCATTACTTGTTCTACTACTGGATGGCGACATTCTATCATTTTTATTAATTTTTCTTCTGTTAATGTAGGACGAACAAATTTATAGTTGTCACTTACTACAGAAAAGGATTGTAACATGTCTACTTCACTGATTATTTTGGCAATTTTTTGTAATTTTCCAATATATCTTTTTACTACTTCTCTGATATCCATAAA
>CALVKW010000022.1 GCA_944333345.1 uncultured Bacilli bacterium
TATTCCAGAAACTAAAAAGAGTGATTTATTATTAGTAAAAAAATCAACAAAGGATATCAACGTAGGAGATCAAATCTACTATTATGCAACGGATAACAATGAATATATCATAAAAACAGCGCATGTAAAAGAAGAAGTAACATCGGAAGACGATATGGCATTATATGCGCTAGATGATGAAAAAGAATCCACGATTGCAACGAATAGAGTAATTGGAAAGTATTCCACAATATACAATAATATTGGTGGCATATTAGATATATTAGAATCTAGACTTGGTTTCTTATTACTAGTTATATTACCTATTCTTTTAATATTTATGTATCAGATTTATGCATTAATTATGGTTATCAAATATGGAGAAGAAGATATTAAAGAAGAACTAGAAAAATCACCCCCAAAGAAAAAAGAAGAAGTAGAGTTATTATAAAAGGTTAAGTAATTAATCTTTTTATTTTGCAAGTAAAAAAGGTGTGATATAATAACAATAGGAAAGTAGAGGTGTAAGATGAAACAAAGGAAAAAGAAAAATAGAATCATTCTTTTAATTACAATAGTAGCCGTATGTTTTTTATATTTACAAGCGAATAGTACTTACACGTCATATGAATCCGAAGTAATAGGAAATGTAGAAAGTAACATTGCAGATTGGAAAATAAAAGTGAACGATAGCCTAATTACAACCAATAATACAGAAGGTATTAATATTGACACGATTGAATGGGAAACCAACCATACAAGAGAAGGGAAAGCGTCACCAGGAACATCAGGGATTATTACCATAACGATTGATCCAACTACAACAAATGTAGCATTTGACTATGAATTAACTATAATTGACCAAACGGTAGACCAAAAAAAAATATTAACGGTAACATCCATTGAGAACACTTTAAAACCATTAGAAAAAAATGAAAATATTTATCGTGGTACAATGTCCTTAGCTGATATAAAAGCAGGAAAAATAGAAACATTAACAATCAATGTAAAATGGGAAGATAACGGATTAGATACCGTAGTAGTGCCAGGGGAAGAACCAACAGGAAATGATTTTATAGAAATAGATTTTAGGGCAATTCAAAAGCAATAAAGGAGGCAAAAAACATGCGAAAAAAACTGTTAAGTAAAAAAAATATTTCTTATTTTGAAGAAAAAAAGAGATTCTTAATCGTTATTTTGGTCATGTTTCTTCTTGTTTTTATTGCCTTTAAATTATTTCAAATTGCCTATGCTGCCTATGAGTCACAAGCTAGATTAAATGCAAATATAGAACAAGCGATGTATATTTTAGAAGAAGGGGGCTTAAATTTTAATATTGATTTAGATAAAATAGAGCCATCGCCTAATCCTTATATTTATAAATTTAGCATTTCTAACTTTACAAGCTCAAAACATAGTGATGTAGATATTGAATACCAATTAAGTATTACGACCACGACCAATCTTCCATTAACGTATGAGTTGTATCGCAATGAAAACTATAATGATGAAAATGCTAATAATTTATTTGAAGCAATGCAAGTAACCCAGGATGAGGACGGGGCATGGTACAATCATTTTGAAAGTAAAGAAAAATATTTACTACCATACAAAGAAGATATTACGGATATTTATACATTAGTTGTTTATTTTGGCGAAGAACATAAAGCAACAATAGATTATGCCGATAGTCTAGAAAGTATTGAAGTGAGTTTGAAATCGAA
Organism: uncultured Bacilli bacterium; assembly: GCA_944333345.1. Taxonomy (GTDB): domain Bacteria; phylum Bacillota_I; class Bacilli_A; order RF39; family UBA660; genus Faecimonas. The sequence goes on from CALVKW010000022.1 coordinate 1,704, forward strand.
TCAAGTAACAGAATAGAGGTGGAATATGGATTTTGTTAGAAAGCATAAAAAGCTTAGTATTATTATTCTGTTCATAACTATTTTCTTATTATTCTTTGGTACAACATTTGCAAGATATATCTATAATGTAATTCATAATCATATTTTAGAAAGTAGAGAATTCTATTTCAATAGCACAGTCTTGGATATGAATGGTAGACAATATCGAATTAATAACTGGGATGGAGTAAACAATTATGTTTTAACAATAGATGTCAATAATCAAAAAAATACTTTAACAAATACTAAAAGTGACATTTCATATGATATCGAAGTATCATGCCCTGAAAATGTAGAATGCAGATTAAGTAAAACAGAAGGAATTATCTATCAAGAAGCAGGAACAGATAGTTATCAAATTACCGTAATTCCACAAGAAGAATTTTATGAAGGAGATGAGGTGGAAGTAACAACAACCGCAACCTCCACATCACCTTATGTAAAATCTCTTTCAGCGACTTATTTTATAGGGATTGAAACCAGTAATTTTACGTATAATATTGAAGATGCCGTAAACAACAAATTTATCACTCTAAATTTAACCAATTCCCTAACTTATTATAAAGTAGAAACTGCTTTTGGTAATTATCAAGAAGGAGACAGATTATCACAAGAAGAATATCAACAATTAACCCCAGAAGAACAAGAAAACTGTTTCTCTGCCAAAGTAACAGTATCCTTCTCACCGAAAGAACTATATTTAGATATGACAAACAGTAATTATCTAAATAGAATCTCAAATAGCGAGCAGACAGAGAAAATAAATAATTTTAATTATGTAAATAAATTTAGTTTTAAGATGAATGCTAGTTCTAGTGAAAAAGTGTTGTTTTATAAGGCAGACCCCACCAAAAATTATACATACCCCATTACGAATGCCAACTCTATTGTGACAGTAACAGTAGAAACCGCAGAATAATATTTAAAAGAAAAAACTTTTATGATATAATTTACCTAGTATAGGATAGGAGGAAGAAAGATGTCAAAAAATCTGATAACAAAATATTTATCATATAAAAAAAAGCGCTTAACATCCTATGGCTTAGCACTTTATTCTGTCCTAGACTATCGCCCCTATATTATAGAATGTTTACAAAAATACATGAATAATTATATAGAAGTAATTTATCACCAAAACTTAGAAACCCTAGATAAAATAGAGGTGGTAACAAGAGAAGTCATAAATATAGAACAAGAAGGAATGCGTTTAGAACTATTAGACGATTTAGCAACAAGAGAAATCTTAGAAACAAATGAAGGATATAAGAAAAAACAAGAAATCATAAATATAACAAAAGAAGTAGTCCAACTAATTATTTCTTTTGACCAAACGAATGTTACAGAGCAAAATATAAAAGAGGTAATAGAAAGACTGACAAGAAAAAAGAATATACCATTTAGAGAAAGCGCTAAGACAGATTGGATAAAAGCTTGGCAAGAAACAAAAAAACAGGAAGCTAAATTACTAGAGGTAAAAGAGAATTTTATGATACAAGAAACTCCATATCAAGAAGACAATACTATAAAAGAAATTACAATTTTACCACATCTAAAACAACTAGAAATGTACAAAAAAAGTTTAATCGAAAGAGTATATCAAGAAGAAAAGATTACTTATGAAAAAATAAAATTATCTATAATTTTATTAAATCAAAAAATATTAAAAAGAATAATAGAGAAGAAAAAGTTAGGAACCTACATAATAAATATTCCCGAGAGGATATGGTTAAATAAAGAGAATATGAAAGAATTATTTAGTCTTTTAGACGATAAAGTATTAAAAGAACATATCGTATTAGGAATTAGTTACAACGCATTAATAAATAGTAAAGTATATCAAGAAAAACAGAAAGAAAAATTTCAATTTGCTTGTCTACAAGATTTTACACATATCAATGATATACCCACGAAAATGGATAGCATTGATACTTCAAATTTATTTCGTTATTTAATTGTGACAGGTTACAAAGAAAAAGATTTACAAGAATTACAAAATCAAGAACCAGTGAACTTGAAAGCAATTTTATTTAGTAAGGAAGGATAAGTATGAATACATTTATAAGATTTTTATATGAGTTTATGTCCGTATTCTTTAACGGTTTATTTACCATAGGACAAGGAATAGTATCCGGAATTACTCAAATGTTTAATTTTAGTGAATATTTATATATTATTCAATTTTATAAAAATGATTTTAAAGTATCCGAATGGATATTAGTAATTATTGCAATTGTAGTATTATTAATTTTATTAGGATTAATTATCGCCATAGGTTGGTTATTAATTAGAAAATATATAAGATTTAGAAAAACATTAGTAGAACAAGAATCTATGCTAAATGAAATTGCGGAATTAAATAAAAAAGTAACTGGTTTGGTAAAAGAAAAAGAAGAAATCTTAGCTATGAAAGTATCACAATTGGGACTAAAACCAGGAGAGGAAGCAGAAGTATTAAGTGAAGAGGATAATAAAGACAAGAAAGAGGAGGTAGAGACATTAGACGATGACGGAAATTATCGTTTTTCAAAGCTTCATGCTATCGATTTACAGTTTAGAGACTACAAAGTACAAAACTATAATAATACGTTTACACTAGAAGAATTAGTAGAACAATTTAGAAATTTTGCAGCCTCAAAACTAAGACTTTATTATACAACAAATATGATAAGATTATTTATCTCTGCTTTATCAGCAACCAAGCTAGTTATCCTACAAGGTATCTCTGGTACTGGTAAAACATCCCTTGCTTATGCCTGGGGAAAATTTATTAAACGAGATGCTATTATTGCATCAGTTCAACCATCATGGAGAGACCGTACAGAGTTATTTGGTTACTTCAACGAATTTACAAAAAAGTTTAATGAAACCGATGTCCTAAAAGGAATGTATATTGCAGGATATACCGATGATGTTTATGTAACCGTACTAGATGAAATGAACATCGCCCGTGTCGAATATTATTTCGCCGAGATGTTATCTATTCTAGAAATGCCTAGTCGTGATGAATGGGTAATTGAGTTAGTACCTAGTAGTTGGGATAATGACCCTAAAAAATTAAAAAATGGTAAACTACAAATTCCAGGTAATATGTGGTATATCGGTACTATCAATAACGATGATTCCACCTTTGCCGTTACAGATAAGGTATACGACCGTGCTATGCCAATTGATATCAATGATAAAGGACAAGTGTTTACTCCTGTAGATACAGAAGCAATGAATATCAATAGTTCCTATCTAGAAGGATTATTTGCTGAAGCAAAACAAAAGCACCCATTATCAGAAGAAATGGAACAAAAAATTAGTGACATGGACGATTATGTAATCAAACATTTCCGTATCGCTTTCGGTAACCGTATCGTAAAACAAATGAGAGATTTCGTCGCAACTTACATAGAATGCGGTGGAACAGAAGTAGATGGAGTAGATTACTATATCGCAAGAAAAATATTAAGAAAATTTGAACAGTTAAACTTAGCATATATCAGAGATGAAATTGATGGTTTTATTGAATATTTAAATAAAACTTTCGGAAAAGAAAACTTTAATGAATGTAAAGATTACCTATTAAGATTAAAGAAATTAGTATAATAAAAAGGAGGGGAAATGATGGAAAAAGATCAAATCGAAATCTTAGAAGAAACCACCAATAGTGATATTTTTACAAATAATTTAAATGCTATTTTATCAGTAAAAAAAGACTATGAGAAAAAAGAATACGATTATGAATGGATTGATATCATAGACGAAACCCTTCCTTATTTAGATAATATTTTAAGAAACCCAAAAAGGTTTATTGTCAACGAAGAAGAAGTAGTACAAGTAGAAAAATCAAAAAAAGTAACAGTAGAAAGTATTATTCACTTAACACAACATACTAACTATATTCAAAAAATAGAAGATAATGGCGATGTAAAACCATCGAAAATATTAAATATTAATAAAGAAGAAAGTCTAGATACTTATGAAAATAGATTTATCTTTACTTTAATTAATAATACAAGAACTTTCTTTGAACAAAGAAAAGCTGTGACTGGTGAGTATTCATATTTTAAAGATAAAAAAGAATTAAAATACGAAGCCAATACTTTAGTAGGACCAGAAGAAGTAGAAATTTCTCTAGAAATATCATCAAGAAAAGAAGCAAAATTAGATACTGAAGAACAAAGTACACATGAGTCTGTAGCCGACCGATTAAAAAGAATAAAAATTCAACTAGATGGATTCATGGGAACAGAATTAATGCAAACACTATCTAAATTACACGTTCCACCAGTACGTTCTCCAATCAGAAAAACAAATGTAATCTTAAAAAATCCTAATTTCCAAAAAGCAGAAAGTCTATGGAATTATATTCAAATGTATGAAGAAAAAAATGTAAATGAAAAGGAACATAAAGATTACTATGATGAAAGTGATTTAAAGAAAGAATATAATCAAGCATTCTTAATGCTATATTTAGCTAATTTAACATTAGACCACAAAACACAAGAATTAACAGAACAAAAACTATTATCACAAATGCTAAATCGTGTGATTGAAAATATATTAGATAGTAATTATGAAATTACAGAAAAAGAAGTAAAAGAGTTATTTGATAAACAATTAAAACTAATAAAAGCAGCAAACGAAGAAAAGAAAAAGAAAATTAGAAAATTGTTGTTAGAGAAGTTAGAAAATGAACAAGATAATTATATGAAAGATTGGAAAATGCTAGAGGAGACGAGAATATGCTAAGAAAAGTGTTAGATAGTAAATATTTTCAAATTCCATTTAAAATAATAAAAACAATCATTATTTTATTACTAGTTCTATACTTAGCCTTTATTTTATTACAAAGAATATCAGGAAATAAAAGTATCTTTGGTTATCGTATTTTTACTGTCGCAACAGGAAGTATGGTGCCTGACTATAATGTACATGATGTTCTAGCAATCAAAGAAGTAAATACGGATGAGTTAAAAGTTGGAGATGATATTACTTATCTTGGTAATAAATTAGATGTTAATGGAAGAATTGTAACCCATAGAATTATCGATATTGAAACAGTCGATGGCCATAAACAATATGTTACAAAAGGTATTAATTCATCAGTAGAAGATCCAACCATCGAAGAAAACCAAATATATGGAAAAGTAGTAGGTAAGATTCCAGTAATTACAACCATAAATCGTATTATAAAAAATCAATATGGATTTTTCTTCTTAATATTTCTTCCAATAGTAATTGTAGTATTTCTAGAGATTGCTGATACAGTAACAGAAATAAAACGAGAAAAAAAGGATGTTGAGAAAAATGGAGAACCAGACGAAATTATCTAATGAAAAACTGAATAATCCTAAAAGAAAAAAAGCTCGGAAAAAGGCCATAATTCGAAGTGTTATTTTGCTATTGTTTCTTTTAGGAATAAATACTTTTGCTTGGTTTACGTATATTTCAAGAGCAGATGTATCCATCAATGGAAGTGTAGTATCTTGGAATGTGAATTTCTTGGATGAAAATGGGGCAGTAGAAGATGTAGACATAGAAATAACAGAAATGCAACCTGGGATGATTCCATTCGAAAAAACAATCGAAATAGTAAACCATAGTGATGTAGCAGCTAGATTTAGTTATGATATCAAATCAGTAAATATACTTGGAATAGAAATATTACAAGGGGAATCAAACGAAACAATAATAAATAGCTTACAAAATGATTATCCATTTATATTAAACATAATACCGGGAAAAACTGATTTAGCAATTGGAGATTCTACTAATTTTCAAGTAACTATGGACTGGAGTTATGAGGAGGCAGAAAAATACTATAGACTAAATTCTGTATATAGTTATGATCCATCTGTATATTATTATACATATACAAATAATACCTACCAAATAGACGAGACAGTAACTTCTGATAATTTTGCATCTAAAGTCGCAACAGGACTTTACCTAGAAAAAGATGATGCTGATAGTTTCTTTGGGTATCAATGTGGAAACTATGAGCAAAGTACTGGTAATCCATGTATTAAAATCAATTTAGAATTAAGAGCAAATCAAGTTACATAAAGAAAAGGAGTAGTAATTACTCCTTTTTAATTATTTACTTGACTAAATTGTAAAGAAACTTGCATCAATGCTTGACTACTATCACTAACTCCTACTTCTGTATCTGCTTGATTATCCATAGTACCATTTTCATCATCCCAAACTAAATAGATTCTAAAAACATATTGAGAAGTATTTCTCGGAATAACTTGTACAATACCAGTATCTGCAGAATAGGTAAGTCTATCAGTAGTAGAAGATGTAGGATTGATTTGATAAGAAAGTGTTTTTAAATCAGAAATACTAGAATCATCCGCAACATCAGAATGAATTGTACATTCAAACGGTACATCAACAAGACTAGCATCAATAGTAATAGTATAATATCCTTCTACCCCAGGAGCGATAACACCAGCCGCACTATTTTCTGATTCTAAGAATGTAGGTACAATAGTAGTAGTAAGAGTTTTTTTATTGGCAATGTCTTCACCATTAACTTTAATATTCCATCCAGCAACATCAGCAGAAACCTCTCCAGTAACACCTCTTCGATATTTTGCATAAGAAGATTGAAATAAATAAAGAAGACAACAACTAACAAGAACTACAAATAAAATAATAAACCGTAAATCTTTTTTTCGAGACATATATATCCTCCTACCTTATATATAAATTTTATCACAAATCAAAAGAATAGGAAATACTAAGAAGTGTCAAACAAAAAAACAAATGTCAAAAATATTTACGAGAACAAGGTTGTATGATATATTCATAATAAGGATGTGAAACTATGAAGAAAAAACTAGGAACATTAATAGGGCTAGGAATAGCGACGTTATTATTAACAGGGTGTGATGGAACTGTAACAAGAGAAATTAGACATGCAGGATTTTCTTTATCATCAAATGAATTTGTCTGTTCTACATTAATGCCTGCAAATGAAGATACAAAAGCTACAGATATGATTTTATATACGAATGGATCATATGCGATAACAGATGATGGAAAATTATATGAATTATCTTTATCACAGCCATATTCTAATGAACAAAACTGTAAAAGAATCGAATTTTCTATAAATATCATTGCCTATATGGACGATAGTGTTTTAAAAGGATCAGATAATAAATTTTATTATGCCCCTGGAACAACCAATTCTACACCATTAACAGAAGTAACAGAAAATGACAGTAATTATCAACTTTATCAATTATTACTAGGAAGCAATACAGTAAAGAAAGTAATCACAGTAGACTCTAACACAGGAACTTATTATGTATTAGAAAGTGATGGAACAGTTTATCAATATACAATTACTCGTCAAGACTATAACTCACCATATACATTAACCTCAAAAACGCCAGTATATGAAAAGAGCGAATATGGAGAAATTATCGATTTTAACTATGCTGGGGATTCAACAGCAACCTATATAAAAACACAAGATGAAATATATCGTATGCAAATAACAAATGAAGACGAATGTACCGAGTATGCCGATATTACTTGCAAATATAAACTAAAAAAAGACGAAACACTCACCAAATATTACACAGAAGACCCAAAGATTTTATACTTTGGACCAAGTATCTTAATCACAACCTATGGTAAAGAATTTACTCTATCTTAGTAAGTTCTTTTTTTGACAGAAAATACTTTTTATGTTAAAATAAGACCTTAAGAAATTTAGGAATATAGTTCAGTAAAGAAGGGGAAAGAAATGGAAGCAGGAGAGGTCAAAAGAAACAATTTATTTATAAGTGGCTTAAATGAAAAAGATGTGGATCATTTTACTTCCGATATAGGATTATTTTTAAGAAGAAAATGTGACACACCATATAAACTAATTGCTCATGAAGTTTGTGGTGTTCATGTTCTAAAACCATCAACCACTGCCGAACTATCGGATGAAGAGTATTTTAATAGTCTAAGTACAGATAAAATTCCTCTTTCAAGCTATGGTTTAAAAGCGGAAAAACACAATATTATAATAGAAAGATATCCGAAATTAAATAAAGGAGAACCATACATTTTTGTATTTAATCATAGTTGTCCAGAAGACATTGAGACAATTTTAAATGTATTAGATCGGAATGCTTATTTAGTATTAGGTTCTCTAAAAACCCTAAGAGAAGAGTCAGATGGATATTTAGTATGGGCAAATGGAACAGTACCATTCGATATCTCAAATGAACAAGAAAGAAAAACCGTAATTCCGAAATCAGAGCGAGTATTAAAAACAAATAGTATTTTAATATTTTCAGAAGCCTCTCATAACCTTGACCCCAATAAAGTAGTAAATCACTTTTTTGATGGCCCAGTAAATATGTCATTAAATTCAGCAAGAAAAATAGTAGTAGGAAGTCTTATTAGAGATAATGAAAGAAATGTTTCTTTTGTAGACCTGAATAATCCAATAGATATAAGAACATTAAACGAAGAGATGGACAAGAGGTTTTTCTATAACGCGGAAGATTTACCACAATACGAGTATAACAAGAAAAAAATAAAAGCCATGACAGAAGTACTTAGAGATAAAATGGCAACATCAGTAATGTATACTTTATTAAGACATGATGAAATGTTAATTAGAGAAGACTATAGAGATATAGAAGCTTACCTTAGAACATTAAAATTTTATGATTCTATTGAAAAATTACATTGGATAGATACTGATGATTTCGATGGCGAATTTAAAACGAAAAAGACAGAAGAAGAAATAGAATATGAAAAAGTAATAACTGATATGGCAACTCTTGCATCCTCTGGTAAAGATATTGGATTTGATCAAAGTTATTGGTTAGAATTAAGTAAAGATTTAAACCATAAGGACGTTCCAAGAGAGATGGAAAACTTTGTAAAAAAATTAGCAAAAATCAAATCCCCTCAAAAATAATTTAAAAGATGGTATTGCAAAATCTTCTTAAATTGATTTATAGTATAATATGAGGTGGATTGTTATGATAGAGTTTCAAATACCATTTGTTTGCTTAATTTTTACATCGTTGATTTCTCTAATCTTCTTCACCAGAAAAAAAGTAGATTTAGAAGAAAACTATTATTATAAAAATATATTAATATTTACCCTTTTAGTAAATACCACAAATTTTATTTCTCATTATATGGCAAGCATTTATGCAACGAATCGAATTAGTGAATGGTTTGCATCAGTATTCTCTACTATTAATAAACTTGGTTCTATATTTATTGTAATTATATCTATTAATATCGTATCTTATATTTTATATATCAGTTTGAACCAATATAGAAAAAATTTTATTAGAAACAAAAAAATTAATTATTTATTATATATAATTAGTGGAATAATAATCTTTTTATTAAATTTTGAGGTATATCAAATAGGTGGAGTAACAAGTGGACGAGGTTCTGCTGTTATTTTTACGTTTACTATTGTATTTTTGAATTTAACAGCTTCCCTTATTGTCGCTTTATTAAATGTAAAAAGATATGACAAAAGATATTATGCAATTTATTTCATTATTCCTTTAATTTTTTTACTTGGTATTTTTGTTATGTTTCATCCACAATTTAATATCTATGATTTAATTTTAAGTTTATTATGTTATCTAATGTATTTTACTATTGAAAATCCGGATATCAAAATGATAGAAAAATTAAATGTTGCGAAAGAACAAGCAGAAAGAGCTAATCGTGCAAAAAGTGACTTTTTATCAAGTATGTCTCACGAAATTCGTACCCCGCTAAATGCTATTGTAGGACTATCCGAAGACTTAAAAGATAGAAGTGACTGTCCAGAAACAATGAAAGAAGATTTGGAAGATATTGTATCAGCATCGAAAACTCTACTAGAAATTGTAGGAAATATTATGGATATTAATAAAATAGAAAGTGATAAATTAGAAATAACAGAAGTATCCTACAATCCAAAAAAAGAAATAGAGACTTTAGCGAAAGTAGAAGGAACAAGAATAGGAGAAAAGCCTATTGATTATAAAATATCTATTGCCGAAGATATTCCTTATCACTTAATTGGTGATAAAAAGCATATCAAACAAATTATAAATAATTTACTTTCTAATGCCATTAAGTATACGGAAAAAGGTTTTATTGAATTAAATGTAAGATGTATTAATCAATTAGATAAATGTATGCTAATTATCAGTGTAAAAGATAGTGGACGCGGTATTAAAGCTGAAGATATTAACAAACTATTTACTAAATTTGAAAGATTAGATGTTGAAAAAAATACAACAACCGAAGGAACTGGATTAGGTCTAGCAATCACAAAAAAACTAGTAGAATTAATGGGGGGAAAAATTAATGTTGAAAGTCACTTCGGACAAGGTTCTATTTTTATAGTACAACTTCCACAAAAAATAGATTTAGAAACCAAAGATCAATCACTTAATTCTTTATCACAGACAACCGAAATATTAAAAACGAAAGAGATAAATCTTAGTAATAAAAAAATATTAGTAGTCGATGATAATAAATTGAATATCAAAGTAGCAAAAAGGAGTCTAGACGGTCTAAATTTAATTATTGATGAATGCTATAGCGGAAAAGAATGCTTAGAAAAAGTAAAAAATAAAAACTATGATTTAATTCTTATGGATATCATGATGCCAGAAATGAGTGGGGAAACCGCTTTATCTGAATTAAAGAAATTAGAAGGGTTTAAAACGCCAGTAATAGCGTTAACTGCAGATGCCATTGCTGGAGCAGAAGAAAAGTATAAACAAGAAGGATTTATAGATTATATAGCCAAACCATTTACCAAAGACCAAATAAAAGAAAAATTAGATCAGATAATAGGAAAAAATAATATAGAGATTTTATAGAAAGAGATGGAAATATGAAAGTAGCAGAAAAGTGGCAAGATTATGAATTAATAGAAACATCGAATGGACAAAAATTAGAGCGCTGGAAAGACATATATCTATTAAGACCAGACCCCCAAGTAATTTGGAATCAAGGAGATTTACTAGAAAAGTATAAGCATCTAATTCATGCTGTATATCATAGAAGTAATAAAGGTGGAGGATATTGGGAAAATTTAAAACCATTACCATCTTCTTGGCAAATAGATTATAAAGGATTAACCTTTAATATTAAACAGATGGGATTTAAACATACGGGACTATTCCCAGAACAAGCTGTAAATTGGGACTTTATGATAGATAAAATAAAAAAAGAAAAAAGGAAAGTGAAAGTCCTAAATCTATTTGCCTATACAGGAGGAGCGACGGTAGCATGTTTATCTGCTGGAGCTTCAGTAACACATGTAGACTCTTCGCGAGGAATGATAGATTGGTGTAAAGAAAATGTTAAATCAAGTGGCTATGGTCAAGCAGAAATTCGTTATTTAGTAGATGATGTTGTCAAGTTTGTAAAAAGAGAAATTAGACGCGGGAATAAGTATGATGCGATTATCATGGATCCCCCAAGTTATGGAAGAGGAGCAAATAAAGAAGTCTGGGATATAGAAAAAAGTCTATATTACCTAGTAAGTATTTGTACTGAAATTTTAACAGATAACCCTATATTTTTCTTAATAAACTCTTATACAACAGGACTTTCCTCAACAGTATTAAAAAATATACTATCACTAACTGTGGAGAAAAAGAAAAAAGGAGTTATCACCTGTGGAGAAATAGGATTACAGGGAACGAAAGATAAACTAGTATTACCATGTGGTATTTATGGAAGATGGGAAAAAAGAGATGAAAATTAATATTCTGTATGAAGATAATCATATATTAGTTGTGGAAAAGCCGATAAACATTCTAAGTCAAAGTGATAATACGAAAGATATGGATTTATTAACTTTAGTAAAAAAATATATAAAAGAAAAATATCAAAAACCAGGAAATGTGTATGTCGGACTTATTCACAGATTAGATAGGCCAGTAGGTGGAATTATGGTATTTGCGAAAACATCCAAAGCGGCTTCTAGATTATCAAAACAAGTACAGGAACATAAAATAAAAAAATATTATTTAGCAATTGTAAATGGAATCATAAAACAAGAAAAAGGAACCTTCGAAGACAAAATAAAAAGATTAGCTAACGGAAATAGTGTAATTAGAAAAGATGGCAAAATGGCAAGATTAGATTATGAAGTATTAGAACGAAACAAAAAAGAGAATATGTCATTAGTAAAAATATCTCTAAAAACAGGAAGACACCATCAAATTAGAGTACAATTTTCAAATCACCAACATCCATTATGTGGAGATCAACGTTACGGGAAAGAAGATAAAACCCAAATTGCTTTATATGCCTATCGCTTAGAGTTTATTCATCCCACAACAAAACAACAAATGGTATTTCAAATATTACCACCAAAGACCGGATATTGGACAAAATTTACAGTGTCAAACTATGTACAATAGATAAAATGTTTGCAATTGCAAATTTTTTTTGCTATCATAATATTAGAATAAAAGTAGAGGGAGTCGATCATATGGATTTTAATTTAGACTGGTTTTTATCAATACCAGGTTTACTAATAACAGGGGGAGTTTTATTACTAATTATTGCTTTAATTATATTGATAGCAACATCAGGAAAGAAAAAGAAAGAAAAAATGGCTGCGACTGCTGCAACAACAGAACCTGTTGCACAGACACAACAAGCAACGTCTGTTGCCGATGCAACTCCACCAGCAACCGGAGCAGTTCCAGAAATGAATTCACAAGCAATGACAACAGGTGGAACAATTATGGATATTCCGGCTCCATTACCAAATCAACCAATGGATATGAATATAAATAATGGTATGCAAATGCCTACTAATATGCAACCAGGAATGCCTACCCCTACAGTAGCTCCTGTAGATGCACTATCTCAACCTTCAGTCCAAGGAATGCCTACACCAGCAGTAGAACCAATAGCCCCAGCAATGGAAACTCCAGTAGCACCTGCGGTGGAACCAATCACATCTGAGACTATGACAACAGTTGCACCAACGGTGGAACCAACGGCATCAGAAGTTGTGACACCAGCAGAGCCAATCACCCCAGAAACAGTTGCCTCTGCTACACAAATGGTGGGACCAACTGCACCAGAAACAGTAACACCAATTGCTCCACCAGTAGAACCGATGGCACCAGAAACGGTAGCCCCTGTTGCTCCAGCGGTAGAACCAATGACACCTGAAGCAGTAACACCAATTGCTCCAACGGTAGAACCGATGGCATCAGAAACGGTAACACCAATTGCTCCAACGGTAGAACCGATGGCATCAGAAACGGTAACACCAATTGCTCCAACGGTAGAACCGATGGCATCAGAAACAGTAGGACCTGTTACCCCGGTGGCACCAATAGCACCAGAAGCCGTAGCATCCGTAACACCTGCTACACCAGCCATGAATCAACCCGCTGCTCAACCAAGTCCAGAACCAGTAATTTATGGAGGAGCAAATCCAATTGTACCTGAAATTAACATTCAAGAACCACAACATCAAATATATGGAGGAGCAAATCCATTAGAAAATACACAATCTATTCCAATTTCTAATCTTGTAGG
>CALVKW010000023.1 GCA_944333345.1 uncultured Bacilli bacterium
AAATATCATCATCTAATACTTGATTTTGATCAATAATTTTATTGATTACTCTAGAAGCCTCCGTAATTAAATTTAAATCAATCGTAATAGAACTATCTAAAACAATATTTAATATCTTTTTTCCTTCCTCTGTAGAAACAAAAACATCATCAACAAAAACATCAAACTCCCGAATTTTATCACTGACTAAATCAATAATTTTCTCCTTCATACTTCACCTCCTAGAAATAATAAGAGTGGGACTTTTCTTTTCCCACTCCTTTCTGTACATAGTATAGCATACTTTTTATAAAATACCAACAAATATCTTTAATTTTGCCATTTTTTATGCTATCCTTTAATAAGGTGATAGTATGAAAGAAAAAGAAACATTTATAAGTATGAAAGGACTGATAATAGGTACTATAATATTCTTCTTATTTTATTACAGTGCCTACTTCCAATTAATTCCTGTAATTATATTTGACTTAAACTTAGAAAAACTCACTGGTTCCCAGCAAGTAATGTTATCCGCTTTTTCCAATATAGTTCTATTAATAATTTTATTCTTAATATTTAGAAAAGATATAATAGAAGAATGGAAAAAATTCAAAAACAACCTTCTTGAAAATATTGATATTGGTGTAAAATATTGGTTAATTGGTCTTGGAGTTATGATGGTTTCCAATATAATAATTACATTTGCTCTAAATTTAGGACAAGCTGCAAACGAACAAGCAGTCCAACAAATGATTTCTTACTTACCATGGTTAATGTTAATCAACGCTGGGCTAATCGCACCATGTACAGAAGAAATTGTATTTAGAAAAGGTTTCAAAAAAGCATTTCCAAATAAATGGTTATTTATTAGTCTATCCGCTTTAGTATTCGGAGCCCTACATGTAGTAACAAGTATGACTTCTCCTCTAGATTTATTATATATTATTCCTTATGGAGCTTTAGGAGCAGCATTCGCATGTATCTATCAAAAAACAGGAACAATATTCTCATCAATTGCAATGCATATGTTCCATAATACAATATTAATATTACTATCAATATTAATATAAAAAAAATCTTCCAACGAAGATTTTTTTTATACTTCAATTCCTCTTTGGATATTAACATCAAAAAAGGTTAATAAGAAACATACAAGTCCTTGAAGTATAAGTGTAGAAAAATAAGATATCCAATAATTATCAAATACTAATAAATTCATATAAATTAATGTATAAAATAAATAATAAACTACAAAAGCAAATAAATAAGTTAAATAAGTTAATACAAAGGAACCCGTAGTATTAACTAACAAGAATTGATAAATAGTTAAGTTAACAAATTGACTAATAACATACCCACAAAATCCTCCGCAGATATCATAAAAACTAAAACTCTTGCCAATTGCAAAACTCATAATCATACTAAATAATACCAAAACCACCCCAGAAACAGAAATGCCAATTACAGATTTTCCATACCCATATTTTTTAGTAATATAATTAGTCACAAAATAAATAATTGGTAAAATGAAAATAGAATACGTTAACGTTACATTATCAAAAGAAAATGTATAGTCTTTTAAAGATTGAGCGAGTATAACAATCGTTGATAACAATAATATATAAACCCACCAACCTTCTCTCTCGACTTCTAAAACTTCTTCTTTTTCTTTTTTCAAACTCTCATATTTCTTTGGAACTTTTCTCCCCCTGTTTTTTACTTTTTTCACAGTTTCTTCTGCCATATTATCCTACCCTTCCTATTATGAAAATATTGTAACACACTTTTGATAAGAAAAAAAGTATTTTTAAAATTTTCCTATTCATAAGAACGATCAAAACTCTTACTATTTTTTAAATCAGTATAATAAAAATTGTCTTTTAAATCATCAGGGGTTCCATCTGCGACTTTTTTCCCTTTAGAAATAATAATTAAATGATGGGCAGCATCCATCACTTCTCTTTTATGGGTAATTAAAATAACCGTATGTGTTTTTGCTAACTTTTTAAACACTTTAACAACTTGTTTTGTAGTATCAGAATCTAAAGATGACGTAATTTCATCAAAAAGCAAAATTTCGGAATTAGTAAGAATACTCCTAGCAATACTTAATAATTGTTTTAACCTTGTAGAAACATTACTAGCATTTTCTTCTAATATCGTCTGATAACCTTTAGGAAGACTTAAAATTTCATCATGGATTCCCAACTCTTTACATACTTCCTGCTGTCTAGAAAAGTTAGAATCCACTAAATTTAAATTATCACGAATACTCATCTGAAATAAAAAACTTTTCTGTGTAACAACACTAACATTTGTCTTATAAACATCATCTTGATAAGAAAAAATATCTTTCCCATCAATAGAAATCATACCAGAATCAGGAGAATAAAGTCGAAGAATATGATTTAAAATGGTACTCTTCCCACTACCACTACGTCCTACAATAGCAGTAAGTTCCCTAGGTTTAATAACAAAATTAACATTTTTTAAGACCTGATTATCTCCATAAGAAGTAAAAACATTTTTAAACTCCAAAACGCCTTTAATATCGTCAGTAGAATCATCGCCATAAATAGCTATACTTTTAGTTTTATAATGAAATAAGTCATATAATCTATCAACTGATATTTTTTTATTTATCATATTTTTAACACAGTTTTCTAACATATATTTTAAATCTGTCATCAACAAAGAGAAATACCCAATAACCAATACAATCATATCTACCGTATAATTATCTTTCCATAATAAATACAAAGTAACAAAATAAATAGAAACTTCCCCCAATTCTAATAACAACTGTAAAAAATTGCTTTGTAAATCAGCGAATCTTCTCTTTTTTCGATAATTTTCACTAAATAACCGATTAGCATCACGAAAATAATCATAATATTTTTCTTCCATATGATATACTTTCATCTCTTCCATAGAATCCATCTCTTCAATAAAAACTCCAGCAATCTTATCTTGATACTTTCTCTGTTTATGAAGATAATAAACCACTTTTCGATTAAAATACATAGTCAACAAAATATAAAGACTACAAACAATAAAAACAACAACTCCAACAGTAATAGAAGTAAAAGAAATCAATAAGATTACAACAATAATCTTAACAAACGTAATAATAACATCACTCAAATTATCATTTAAACCAGTAATACCCCAAATATCACTAGAAGTAGCTTGTAAAATCTCATCAACATCTTTTTTCTGAGAAAAATCCAAATCATAGGTAGTAAGTTTATCAAAACATTTTTCTTTCAATTTAGTATAACAATAATGAGAATCATTCGCAGCACCATAATAATTAAAATAATAAAAGATTACTTTAAACGTTGATGCTAAAAAGAAATAAAAAATCCACCATAACGCTTCTTTATAATCACCACTAGTAAAATAGCGCACAATTCCTGATGCGAAGAAAGGAATTAAGACACTAGTGATTGTTCCTAAAATCTTAGAAGTGAAAATCAAACAGAAATTAGACTTATATAATGGCAAAAAACTCCAAAACTTACGATAAGTATCTATAATCATCTTCATAAAATATCACTCTCCTCGTAATCCACCCACTTCTTCCAATCATTCATATTTTTAAAGCAAGTTGCCGTCCCATTCTTTAAATATATAATCTGATTGGCAATCCGAATCAAATCTTCACGATTCGTAATAACCAAAATAGTATGATCTTCTTTTAATCGTTTTAATAAAGATACAATATGATTCGTAGTCTTAGGATCTAAAGAAGCTGTAATATCATCCATTAATAAAATCTCAGCATCAGTAAGCAAAGCTCTAGCAATGGCTAATAATTGCTTTTGTCCACCACTTAAATTTCTAGCATTCTGTCTTAAAACAGTACTATAATTTTTTTTAAGGCTCATAATAAAATCATGAATTCCAACTTCTTTACATGCCGCAATCTGTCTTTTTTTACTACTGTTTACTAATCTTAAATTTTGATAAATACTCATATTGTAGAAAAATGGGTTTTGCTTTACCATAGTGATATTAGAAGCATAAATACTGCTACTATAATCATAAATATCCCTACCATCTAAATAAATTTTCCCTTCACTAACAGGATAGAAACGAAGTAATAAATCAAACAATGTTGTTTTCCCACTACCACTTTCACCAACAATAACATTTAAAGTATTAGGCCGAATAGAAAGGTTAACCTGATTCAAAACATATCTAGAATTATACAAATAAGAAACTCGTCTAAAATCAATAGCCCCATAAACTTCTTTTTGACTATATTGACCAAATAAAGAAGAAATTTGATCATCATAATTCAATGTATCATAAACTCTATCAACAGAAATAGAATATTCTTTAATCTCTTGATAAGAAGTCAAAAGTTCACTTAAACACTCCATTAATTGGTCATAATATCCAATAATTAAAATAACAAGTCCTATTTTAGCATTAAAATATGCCAAAAAAATTAACAAGATAAGATATAAAACAACTTTTGTATATTGCGGAAATAAATTACTAGTATTCTTATTACGAACTAAATACTTTCTTTTTTTATAATAAGCTCTAGTATAGCGATTTAAAACAGTCTGTAATTTTCTTTCCAATCTATCCTTAATCGGTAATGTTTTAATTTCTTTTAAAGCATTTAACTCTTCCACATAAATATCATTGGTAACATCATGATGTTTTTTTTGTTCCGCAAAATGCATAGTATATCTTTTTGTAGTGTAAATAATAAATAAAACATAAAAAATTGTAGAAATTAAAATAATAAGTGCAAATACAAGATGGGCCTTAACAACTAAAAAGAAAACGAAAAAGACCATAAAAATTGTAGATAAAAATACAGTTAATGAATCTAACAGCAAACAAAAATTAAGAATATCATCTCCAACTAAACTAAGAATTCTTCCTTTATCAACATGAAGAGAAAAAGTCCTAGAAGAATTATAAATTTTATAAAACAATTTATCATACAGTGAAGTACAATAATATTCCTGTAATCTACTATATAAATAATAATTAATATAGAAAATACTCTCATACAAAATATACGATAGTGCAAGAAAGAAGGTATTTACAAAAGCCATACAAATATCGCCAGTAGTAGCATAATTAACAATTTCACTAGCAAAATATGGAAATAATGCCATAACTACATAACCAAGAATACAACTAAAAAACATAATAAAAGTCATCATTTTCTTGACAGGTACTACTTGAATTTCTAAAATCATCTTCCTAATAAACTTCATATTACCACCTATATTAACAGTATAACAAATTTAATAATTGAACTAAAGTTTTTTAGAAAAAACAATGAAAATAATAAATATTTGTTATAATTTTAATGGAAGGTGAAAAAATGAATATAAAAACGATAAAAAAAGATTTAAAAGAATTATTAACTCCTAAAAGATACGAACATAGTCTAAGAGTAGCAGAAGAAGCAAAACATTTAGCAAATCGTTACCAATATGATGAAAAGAAAGCTTATCTAGCTGGATTAATACACGATATCGCAAAAGACTTAACGGAAGAAGAAAGCGAAATTTGGATAAAAAACTATAACTTACCAAAAGAACTATTAGAAGAAAAAAATAAAAACTTAAAACACGCAGATATTGGTGCCGTAATAGCAAAAGAAAAATACCACCTAGAAGATGATATATGTAATGCTATAAAATTCCATACACTTGGAAATGAAAACATGGATTTATTAGCAAAAATTGTTTTCTTAGCCGACAAAATCGGCAGAAAAAATCTCCCTGAAGATTTAGAAATAGTAAAAAAGATGGCTTATCAAAATATAGACCAATCTCTAAAATTATGTTTAGAAACACAAGAAAAATATCTTCAACAAAAAGGAATTAAATTGCATAAAGATACAAAAAAACTATTGGCAAAGCTAACCAAGGAACTATAAAACTACTTGCTTTGCTCGAGAAACAAAATCAAAAACTTTATCCGCATCTTTTACACCAGATGAATTTTTACAACCACTATTGACATCAACACCATAAGGGTGAGCAGTACGTATCGCCTCCTCCACATTTTCTGGAGTAAGTCCACCCGCTAAAAAAACTGGTTTATCTAAAGATTCAATAATTTCTCTACTCTTCTTCCAATCATGAGTAAGACCAGTACCACCAACTTGATTAGTAGCTAAATTAAAGCTGTCCAAAAGATAATAATCAGCATATTTCATAGAAGAAATATCTGTACAAACTTTACCATCAGAAGACACATGAATTAAACGAACAAGTTTTACCCCTGGGCACTCTTTAACAATTTTTTCAACTTCCTCCTCAGAAATATCAGAGTGAAGCTGGATAGTATCATTTCCAATAAACTTCGTTAACTCAATAATTTTATCAGCTTCAGTAAGATGAGTAACCAAAGACACACTACATTGATGATTTACAAAATCAACAATCTCTTTTGCACGATACTTATCAACAAAATCATTACTAGTATGTTCTTGTCCAACCAAAATGCCAATAACATCCGCATGAGCATCTAAACACATTTTAGCATCTTCAATACTTTTATTTGCACAAATTTTAACACAAACCATAAAACCACACCACTCTCTTACTTCTCAATAATTTGATAAATCTCTTCAATAAAATCATCTTTTTTATCATTGGTATAATACCCTTCTACTTTACCAAGATATTTTCCATCTTTAAAAATAAGTAAAGAAGGAAAAGCATATAAATCATATTTATCGATAACCTCTTCATCTACTTCAACTTTATAAAATAAAGTATCATGGTCTAAATCAACAGTTAATTCTTTGATAGGGATAGATTTAAGCAAACATTGAATAGAATCATCCTTATAACATTCAATAAAGGTAAGACCTTTATTTTTTATTTTATCAGAAATATCACTAGCATCTATCATAAAAAATTCCGATAAAGGTGCTGCACCATATCGATCAACGAATAAATCTTTTGTCGTTCTAGGATCATCATCTATTTCTTGTTTTATTTTTTCATACTCTTCTTCTGTTTTGGCAACTCGAATCGCACCTATAGGACATTCTTTTTCACACAATCCGCAGGAAATACATTTTTCATTATCTAAAACGATAGTTTCTTTTTCATCATCCCACGAAAAAGCTCCCACTGGGCATACTTCTACCCCTCCACACTCTTTTGCATTATCACAAATTTTAAAATTAACTAATACTGACATTATTTTCTCCTCCTAATCATAGAAACACATTGAACTAAGTGCTTCACAAAAACATCAATTTCTTCTTTCGTATTATATTTACTTAAACTTATTCGAATAGGGCTATACTGTTCCAAATTAACACCACAGGCAACCAAAACATGCGAATCCTCGGCAATCTCAGAATTACAAGCGGAACCAGTAGAAACAAAAATACCAAATGACTCTAACAAAAGCATTAATTGATTAGCATCAACATCTCTAAATGCAATGCTAGATGTGTTAGGAAGACGTTTATCTAAATCTCCATAAATCATAGTATCATCTATTTCTTTTTTTATTTCATCTTCCATATAATCTCTTAATTTTTCTATCTTCTCATTACTTTGATACTGATCTTTTAAAATAATTTCTACTGCTTTTCCAAGTCCTATAATATAAGGTACATTTTCTGTTCCACCTCTTCTGTTTTTCTCTTGATGACCAAATATAAGTGGTACAAAAGGAATTCCATTTTTAACATAAAGTACACCTATTCCTTTCGGGGCATGTATTTTATGTCCTGCTAAAGATAAAGTATCTATATTCATTAAAGAAACATCTATAGGAACTTTTCCTATAGCTTGAACAGCATCACAATGGAATAAAATATGATGTCTTCTTGCAATCTCCCCTATCTCTTTAACTGGATAAATATTTCCTATTTCATTATTTGCCATCATAACAGTAATAAGACAAGTATCATCACAAATCGATTTTTTAATCTCTTCTAAAGAAATTCTTCCATAGTTATCAACGGAAAGATAAGTAACACGGTAACCGACACTCTCTAAATATTTCATTGTCTCCATAATAGATGCATGTTCTACTTTCGTTGTAATAATATGTTTTTTTAAAGGATAACTTCGAACTGCACTCATAATAGCACAAACATTAGCTTCACTTGCACAACTAGTGAAAATAATTTCTTCTTCCTTAGCATTAATTAATTCACTAATATTCCTTCTTGCCTCTTGAACTTTTTCTTTAACCTCTCGTCCCAAAGAATAAACACTACTAGGATTTCCAAACTGCTCACCTAAATAAGGTAACATAGAATTAAACACTTCTAAATCACATTTTGTAGTAGCATTATTATCTAAATAAATTTTTGACATAACGTAACCACCTAACCAAATTATAACATAACTTATAAAAATAATATTATTTTTTAATACTTTTAAAATTATTACCTCTTAAACATAATCATCAACAACAAAACTCTTATTCATAATTAATAGAAATAAAGCCGAAATTCAAATTATCTTCATCATAATCATATACAAACATTTTACCCCAACTAGACACCACAAATCTCCCATCATCTAAAACATCAACCAAAGTCATAGCATGTGCTCCTACATCATCCATATAAACATCATCTAATTTTCCATTACCATCGTTATCTTCTGGATAATACAATTTAAAATGTTGATCACGAATATTAATTATTTTTCCCTCTCTTAAAGCTTGTTTAAAGTAGTCTGCACTAGGATGACTATTATACATAATATCATCTTCATGAACAGTAACTCCTAACTTTTCCATTTCGCGTTTTTTTTCTAACCACTTATCAGTTCCAGGCATAAGTGGAATACTATCTTCATATGTAATATTACCTAATATATCACTAGCGCCCTTAGCATCTAAAAATTCAATTAAGACTTTAGCAACAATGTCCAACTGAGTTCCACTCATACCACTAGTTATATTTACATTTTCATCTATGGCGGCATCAGAACTTCCAAGTATTACATCTCCATAAACGTCTTCTATAGTTTGAAATTTTCGTTCATTTTTAGCATAATACAAAAAGAAATCTAAAAACACATATTCATATCGAAATCCCAAATAAGGCTCTCCATCAGAATTCTGCTTATATGCCAACATTGAATAACCAAAGATGTCCTCAAATTGGCTTTGTCCGTTTGGGATACTTTGAAATATTAAAAAAAGATCATTAATGGCAGCTACATAACCACATCCAATATTATTCATTTTAGTAAATAAGAATTCCAAATCTTCTTCTGTTGCGTCTGGATAATAAGATTGCACTATTTCTAATATATTTTCATCCTGAAGAAAATATTCCAAATTCTCAATTAAAGCACCTTGATTTCCACCAAAATTTCTATTCTCATTATTTCTAGGATCAAATATCGTTCCACTTTCTGGTAAATCTATAGTACTTGATAAATAAACTGTCTCTAAATTATTATAATTATCATTAGAAAGAAAAGAAAGTTGGGGGTTAATGACATTATTAGTTATCTTATTTACCGGTGTATTAATAGTCTTCTCAACTTGTTGAAAGTCCATAGATGATTTATTAGATTTTATTTCCATACTTACTCCTATCTATAATATCTTATAACTTAACATCTTACACTCTATGTTAAATTTTTCTAACACCGCTTTTTCCATTCTTTCTTTTATGCTATTGATTACCTCTTTTTGTTTTCTTATATTATCTATATACTCCTCTTTCTCAAGATTTTTCTTATTCTTTCCATAAACGAAAACAAATACCAAAGTTCCATTTTTGATAATTGTCTCCGGAGTAGCATTAAAATAAGTAATATTTTTTACCCCTTCTTTTGTAATTGCCTTCTGTAATGTACTCTGGATAAACTCCTCTGTGATTTCTTCGTATTCATCTAGCTTTTCTAAATATAGTTTATTAAGACAATAGATATAATTGGATAACCTCATATACCCATATTTTTCAAAAGTCGTAGATGGTGTAAAAAAACAATCACTCTCCTCTACTAAATTATCAAGCTCATTAATATTAAGTTCTCTACTTAATAGATTTATCAAACCATTTTTATACATCTCTTCATATTCTTCCATTATTCATCACCACCTTAACTATATCAAAAAAACACTATCATAACAACAATAAAAAATTTTTAAAGTTTATCCATCTAATTTATAAACAATATAGTTTAGATATAGATTATAATTAAAATTCAATGAGTGTATAGAAAAATCTATAATTTTACAGTATAATGATTCTATAATTAGAAACGACAGTGATAAAATGAAAGGTGTAAATAATAGTATGAAACAACACATGAGTCAAAACACAAAATTATTATTAATTACAAATACGATTAGAAAAATAATCGACATATTTTTAGGACCATTTTTAACAGCATATTTATTTAAAATTGCAGTAGAAAACATAAAAATTATATCTATATACAACATCTTTTTATATTTCGCAATCGCAGTTATCGCCTCAATTGTAGGAAAACTATTAAAAAACAAATATGAAATACAAGTGTTTAGAATCGGTATCATTTCCAAGTTTATTCAGCTAGCAATTCTAATTATATTAGGAGAGAATGTTGTCAATTATATATGGATACTTGCTGTAATTGCAGGATTTTCAATGGAAACATGGTCTTTTCCATTAAACTTATTTTCATCAGAACTAGTTTCAAATGCCAAAAAAAAGAATTATATCGTATATAAAATAGTTTTAACTAACCTAGTAAAAGTTTTAATACCATTTTTTCTAGGATTAATAATAACCATAAAAAATTTTGAAACCACAACAATCATAATATTAATATTATCATTGATACAAATACTTTTATCCTTTAAAATAAAAATAAAAAAAGAAAAAAATAACGAAAATAAAAAACTAAATATAAGGACTGAAATAAATCATATAAAAAGCAATAGAAAATTACAAAGATTTTATATGATAAAGTTTTTTAAAGGAATGGCTTATGAAGGAGCATTAGATACCACAGTAACTTTACTGATTATAATGTCATTTAATTCTAATTTTAGTCTAGGAATGATTACATCAATATTATCTTTATTAGCTATGTTAAGTTCCTACACATATAAAAAAATGAAAAGTCCCAAAAAATAAAACTATTAATTATTACATCATATATAGTTATTCTCATGAGTTCAATTATATTAATATTTATAACAAACAAGTACACTATAGTAGGTTATAATCTTATATTCGCATTCTTTTTACAATTTATTATGGTTGCAGAAGAAGTACAGACTCTAAAATTTACTAATAGCAACGTTATAAATGATCTAAATAGAGTTGAGACGTATGTAATTTTAGAAACGTTTTTAAATGCAGGAAGAATAATAAGTTATATTTTACTTTATATAGTAGGAATTTATAATAATTTATATTTACTTGAAATTCTTATCATACTTTTAGTGATTGCAATTGGGGCAGAAACAATTAATTTAATTAAATTTAATAAGGAATAGGAGATAAACTATTATGAATATTGGAATAGATATAGATGGAGTGTTAACAAACGATGATGATTATATTTTAGATTTTGCCAGTAAATATTGCTACGAAAACAACTTAGAGGGATTTAAAGATGCTAATTTATATGAATATAGAAAATTAGATTGGGATAAAAATACAATCAATAATTATAGAAAAAAATACTTTTTAAATTATATAAAAAATGAACCTGCTAGAAGATTCTCAAGTGAAATTATAAAAAAACTTAGAGAAGATGGAAATAAAATATTTATCATCTCTGCACGCTATAAAACAGCTGAAAATGGAAATATTGATAATGAAAATATAAAAGAATGTACTCTAAATTGGTTAAGAAAAAACAAAATAGAATATGATAAAATTATATTTACAAAACCGCCTAAAACAAAAGAGATAATAGAAAATAAAATTGATATAATGATTGAAGATTCGCCAACCACGATTAAAGAACTAGTAAAAGTTGTAAAAGTTCTATACTATGATACAAGGTATAACAGAAATATTGAATATGAAAATATGATTAGAGTATATAGTTGGTATGATATTTATATGAAAATAAAAGAAATGGAAGACTTGTAGGAGTAACAAATGAAAGAATATTTTTATAAAAAAGAATACAAATATATGTACTTAAGTATATTTTTTTACAACTTTGCAAATGCTTTAATTGAAACATTTGGAACGGTAATGCTTTATAAAGCTGGTTTACCAATTTATGTAATTTTATTGATATATGGTATAAGATTTCTTATTACAGGACTTATAACTCCATTATTTGTAACAATATCAAATAAAATTGGTATTGCCAAATGCATATTAATCTCCAATTTATTTAGCATTATAAATTCTTATTTTATGCTAAATAGTGAAAGTTTATATACAAATATTATCATCTTTATAGTAACAATGGGATTAATGGGGCTTTCAAATCCTTCATCGGATTCCTTATCTAGCAAATATGTAAAAACCGAACATAGAGGTAAATTTAATAGTTTATATTATATCAGTAAAATACTAGGAACAGTGTTGGCTAGCCTCCTAGTAGCTTGGGGTGTAATAAGTAATAATAGAATAATTTTATTTAGTGTAATTGCAGTTTTCTTTATATTACAATATATTATGATTTTGAGAATTGATTATAAACCAAAATCTCAATCTGTAAAGGCTAGTATTAAATATTTATTTCATACTAAAAGTAGATATAAAATCATATATATATTAAGAGCCAATCATATAATCGAAAGATTATTTATTCCAATGTATTTATATATTATATTACAAGATTTTAAAACATTTTCATTAGTAATTGTTGTATCGCTAATATTTCAAGTTACTACAGTTACATTAATTGGAAAATATACTGACAAAAATATTAAAAAAGCAAACAATTTAGTATCTATAATAAGAATTTTTATAACAACAATTTATTTATTTACGAAAAATAAAATGCTTATTTCTATTAATAAAACAGTTGGTGATAATTTAGAAAAAGTTTATGAAACATCAATACAAACTTCAATACAGAATATGATAAAAAAAGCAAAAGAAGACAATGATTTATTATCAACAGTTGGACAAATGAGCTTATGTTTTACAGAAGTTATAGTATTAACAATTTTATCTATGATCACAGTATTTATTAATGAAAATATATTTTATGTAATATTTATATTATCAATAATTTCTACCATCATGATAGATTTTGAAATATCAAAAAGGAACAAAAGTGAAATATACAATTCAGCACCACCAAGAAATTTTCACATATTTAAGTAATAAATCTTAAAGGACTACATCAATGTAGTCCTTTCGTATATAAATTAATTATTATTAAAAAAAATAAAACTCACATTATGTGAGTAATTTCACAATGGAGCGGATGAGGGAAATCGAATCCCCGTCACAGCCTTGGCAAGGCCGTATTCTAACCACTAAACTACATCCGCATGGAGGGGCCTACCGGATTTGAACCGGTGATCAGGGTGTTGCAGACCCACGCCTTACCACTTGGCTAAAGCCCCACTTGCACTTATGATTATATCAAAGCTATAAAAAAAATTCAACATATTTTTTCTTTATTTTAACATATGAAAAAAGAGAAGTTTTTATACCTCTCTAATAAAGTGATAAATATTTTCTGAATTATATGAAAACTCAGGATTAATTAAAATGGGTTTCATACCATAATAGTCACTATAAAAATACAAAGTATCATTAGCAATAAAACTAACTCCATCATCATGAGCCTGCCACTCTTTCATATCCTCAAATTGACATAACAATACTGGATAATCATAATTATCACCAATCACTTTATAAAGTCTTCCATCAGAAGTTTTAAAATAAAAATTATCATTATCTTTTTGAATATCTTCTGTATCATATAATGAAATAATCCTCTTATTAACAACCCGTTCAGAATCTATCTTAGGGGAATCAAAAAAATCTGCTCCTGCGTCCTGTAACTTTGCATTAGATATTTCCTTAACATTACTAACTTCCGTAATCTCTTTACTAGCAGGATCAAGTACATACTGTTTTTCTTCTTTAGGATCCGTAATATATACCTGATTACGATAAACACCATTAAAATAAGAATCCTGTGATAAATCAACTTCAACTAAAGATTTTCCCCCATCTTGTAAATTATACAAAATAAGTTGATAGTAATTTAACTGTTTTGCTTCATTATCCGTATTTACAGTGACATAATATTTTCCAGCAACAGTAGATAAAGTATTTTCATAATAATCATCATTTAAAAAATTTTTCTCCTCGAAACCATCTGCAGTAATAATATCAATACCACGATAATTCCATACTGCAAAGATAAAATCATCTGGAATAAAATCATAATAAATAGATAGATTACCTTCCTTCTGTGGAGTTATATCATAATTATAAAAAATATCTTCATAACCTTCTTCAATAAATTTTTTAGAAATATCTGAAAAATCTTTATTATCTGTCTGTGTTAAATAATAAGGACTAACTTGTTCTCCATCTAATAAACAAGAAACATCAGCCGTATAATCTCTTTTATAAATTGGAAAAATACATTCTAAATTATTTCTTTTATAATATTTAATATCAGTAATAACTCTATCCTGTTTATTAAAATCCTCTTCTACCGAAAACGTATAAACATCTTTTTTATTCTGCACTAAAAAAGAATATTGATGAAAATCCCCTCTTTTTTGATACTCTTCAAAAATCGTAAAATGCTCTTGGTCCGACGTAATTAAAGAATATTCAATAGAATGCTCTGTAATAAAAAAAGTAACAACTATCTGATAACAAAAAGCAACAAAAGCAAGTAATATCAAAATAGGTAAAAGTTTTTTCATAGTATCACCACTATAAACAGTATACCAAAAAAAAAGAGGGAAAAAAAGTTATTTTTCTCCCATATGCATAGAATACTTTTTCTTCTCCTCCATCATATAAGAAGAAATCTGTGTTTCTATTTCGTCTAGAGCATCTTTAGAAATATTAGATAATGCAATAAATTCTTTTACTGTATCAATATAAATTTTTCCCCAAAGAATACCACTAGTAACTTTTAAATCATTAAACATATCAGGTGTAATAGAATTTAAAAAATATCCAATAACAACTCTTTTTCTTCCTATTAAAATTCTCTTACTCGTAATTGCAATAACAGCAGTTCCCCAAATATTAAACGGATTATTATT
>CALVKW010000024.1 GCA_944333345.1 uncultured Bacilli bacterium
AAACTATATTGACGTTCTCTATTTCTTAGAGTTTCTGTTAATTCTAGATTTCTTTTGGTGTTATTATCAAATTCTAAATATTCACTATTTTTTATTACTCTACATTTTTGTAAGTGATGTAAGTCTCCTTTTTTAGTATCAATAATATAATATAGAAGATGTTTTAAAGTTTGTACTATTCTTATATCCTCTATATCTTTATAGATATATTCATAGTTTTTATCTTCTAATTCTTTTTTTGTAATGGTTACTAACACATTATAATTTGTTCTTAATATCTCTATGATTTCTCTATCAATACTATCATTTACAATAACTTCTTTAAAACCGTGTTTAGATACTTCTTTTATTACTTTGTCTTTTTCTCCTTCTATTAGCATGGCATATACTTCACCAGTCGAAATATCTGCAAAACTAATCCCATAGCAATAATCAAAGTTATATATATTGGCAATAAAGTTATTACTTTTAGAGTCTATATTTTCGTCTATTCTCGTTCCTTTTGTTATTACTTGGATAACATCTCGTTTTACCATTCCTTTAGTTTCTTTTGGATCTTCTAATTGTTCACAGATTGCTACTTTATAGCCTTTATCTATTAATGTATCTACATAAGATGCATACGCATGATGAGGAACACCACACATTGGGACTCTTTCTTCTAACCCTGCTTGTTTTCCTGTCAATGTTAATTCTAGAACACGGGATGCGATGATGGCGTCTTCAAAAAACATTTCATAAAAATCACCTAGGCGAAAAAAGATAATACTATCTTCGTATTTATCTTTAATCTCCATATATTGTTGCATCATTGGACTTAATTTTTCTCTTTGTACTTCACTACGTTTCATTTTTTTCACCACTAGTACTATTATAGCAAAATTTGGTTTTCATTCCTAGTGAAATCATGATTTTATATATGTAAAACTGTCATGTGATTCGTATTTGTCAATGACAATTGCTTTTTTTTAGAGAAAATATTTGATAGAGAAAATTTTGTTTTTTTCTTACTGTTTGGAATTTGGTAGGCTATATCATATATTTTTATTATTTCACCAAATGAGATTGCTAATTTTTCTATTGGAATAAATAGATTGGTTTTCTCGGTATAGGCTGAGATTACTTTTTGCATTAATATACTGTAAGAATTTGTATGCGTGTTTAATTTAATAGGAATTATTTCTCTTGGTATGATATTATTAGCATACTTAACATATAAATAAACGGTTTTGGTTGCTAGAGAGTTTTCTTTTAGTTTCAATATATTAAAGTCTAGTAATTTCTCTAAATCTTTGAAGCTTTCTTTTCTTGATTTTAATTCATTAAAACTCGTACAAGAGGATATTGTTTTTGGAGTCTTTTGTTTTGTTAACTCTTGTATGGTTGCGCCTTCTATTCCTAATGAGTGATTGATAAGATATTCTGCATTACGTCCAAAAATTTCATATAATTTAGGATAAGAATAGTTTCTAATATCCTCCATAGTATTAATTCCAATACTTTGTAATTTCAACCTCATACTGTTACTAATTTGAAAGAAATCTGATAATGGTTTATATTTTGAACAGACTAGGATATATTCTTTTTCATCTAGATAAGCAATTGCAATTTTTTTCATTTTTGTAACGATATCGCAGGCAGTTTTAGCTAGAAAGATGTTTGTTCCTATCCCTATTTTTATAGATATAGGAAATTTTTTTGTTAAATTGTTTTTTAGTTGTTGAGCAATCTGATATGGTGTTTTTTGATATAGTTCTTCATAGTTAGTGATATCGATGAAGTATTCTCTTTTACTGTAAGCATAAATATCTTCATAGAATATATCATCTGTTAAAGCTTGGTAAATTTTATTGTCAAGGTCGGTTTTTTTGGATAGTAGATTCTTTTGCAATATATTATTATTTTCCTTTCTGATTTGTAATACTAAATATTTCTTTTTCATAATTTTTCCTCCCTTTCATTATCTGATATAAGTATAGTACAATTGTTCGCATAAAACAATCGAACAAAAAGAAAAAATCGAAAAAAATTTCGATACAAAATAAAAAAGAGGATTTCCTCTTTATTTTATCAAGTTTTTAAAACTGTCAATTAATTTGTCAACATATGCACAACTCATAAAGCATACGACAGAGTCTTTTTCATCTTTTAATTTATCTATGCTATCTAGGCTAATCATCTCAGCATTTTTTAAATTATCTACAATGATATGAGAAGTAATTCCTGGATAATCTTCTTGACATTCTCTATTACAATCGATTTCTGTTAAATAGGTTTTATCGGCAATACTAAAAGCGTCAATAAACTCTTCTTTGAAATCTTTTGTTCTTGAATAGGTGTTTGGAACAAAGACTACTACTAAGCGTTTGTTTGGATATTTTTGTTTTACTGCTTGTAATGTTACTTTTATTTCTGTTGGGTGATGAGCATAATCATCTATAATTATACAATTTCCTATTTTTGTTTCGGCAAAACGTCTTTTCGCATTATGGAATGTTTCTAATAATTTGTGAATCTTTTCTTGTGATAGGCCTAATTCTTTTGCTATAGTGATTGCTGCAGCGGCATTTAATACCATGTGTTTTCCATATAGTGGAATATCAAAATGACCGAATAATTCGTTATCTATATATAAATCAAAGACTGAGCCTGTTTCTAATAATTCCATATTTTTGATTACAATGTCATTTTCTTCTTTAAAACCATAAAATTTTACTTTTGTTTTATAGTTGATTTTTCTAACTTCTTCGTTATCTCCATTAGCTACTACTAGTTTTTTTGTTTGATTAGCAAATATTTCGAATGCATTTTTGATATCATCGATATCTTTATAACATTCTAAATGCTCTGCTTCAATATTTGTTATGATTGAATATGTTGGGCGATAGTATGTAAAATGGCGATTAAATTCATCACTTTCTACAACAAAATATTTGTTCTTTTTGTCTGCATATCCATCCCCTGCTCCTATAAAATAATTACAGCCGACTGTTTCTTCTAGTAGATGTCTTATTAGGGATGATGTAGTAGTTTTTCCATGCGTTCCACTTACTCCAAGTGTTTCAAATAAATCGATGACATCTCCCATTAATTCTCCATATTTTTTTACGGTTAGCCCTAAGTTTCTTACTCTCTTCATTTCTTCATGG
This sequence comes from uncultured Bacilli bacterium, assembly GCA_944333345.1. Classification (GTDB taxonomy): domain Bacteria; phylum Bacillota_I; class Bacilli_A; order RF39; family UBA660; genus Faecimonas. Next base: position 3,150 of record CALVKW010000024.1, read on the forward strand.
TCTTCTTTAAATGCAACACTGTAAGTTACTATAGTATCTTTATCGATTGGATGTGTGTGATCATAATAAATAGGAATATTTCTTTTTTCTAATCCATCTTGGGTAAATTTATGTCCTTTGGCATCATCATATCCACTTACTTCATTTCCTAAATCATGTAATATTTGAGCAAGAGTTGACATCCCTGTTCCTTTAATTCCTATACAATAATATTTCATATTATCACTCCTTATTATAAGTTTTAGTATACGCTACTTTCTTTGGTAAGTAAAGTTTTACTTTATTTTATGATATATGTTCTGCTTTTGCTAATTCGCGTTCTTTTTTTGAATATATACAACCGCAGTAGTCTTGACGATATAAATGGTATTCTTTCGATAATTCTATGCTACGTTTATAACCGTTTTTCTTTTTAAAGTCTGCATATAAATATGTTGGTAGATACTTTTTATTTAAATCTTCTCCTATTTCATTTAACCAGGTACTATTTTTATATGGGCTGATACTTAATGTTGTAGTGAAATAGTCAAAGTTTTCTTCTTCGGCAATTTTAGCAGTTTCTTCTAGTCTCAACTTATAACATTTATAGCAACGCTTTCCTCGTTCTTTTTCTTGTTCTAAGCCAGTGGCAATGGAAAAAAATTCTTCAGGGTTATATCTTCCTGGTAAGACTTTTATATTATCCAAATTTAATTCTTTGATAAATTTTTCTATTTCGTGAAGTCTTTTTTCATATTCTTCTTTTTCTGTAATATTGGGATTATAATAAAGAATAGTAATATCAAAGTATTTAGCAATGCGTTCTAGTACTGCAGATGAACATGGTGCGCAACAAGCGTGTAGTAAAAGCTTTGGTTTTCCTTTTAAATTATTAATTTGTTTTTCCATTTCTAAATCGTAATTCATAGTATCCTCTTTCCCTTTTTGTATTATATCATATATTTTGATTGTATGTTATAATTTTGATGGAGGGATTTATGGAATTGTTTGATTATGTTATTTTAGGTCATAAAAATCCTGATGTAGATAGTATTGTTAGTGGCTTTTTATTAGAGCGATATATGAATAGATGTTGGTATTCTGCTAAATTTATTATTCCTGATCAGGTTATTGATGAAGAAAGCTTAGTGATTTGTAGAAATTATGGATTAGATCCTGTTAAATTTCAAGGAGTCCTTCCAGATAGAGATGATCAAAAATATATTTTGGTTGATCATTATGAACGGGATGTTTCGGGAAAAGTTGTGGCAATTATTGATCATCATCCTACAACACAAAATATTTCTACTTTCTTTTATCATAATGAAAAAGCAAGTTCCACTGCTTGTATGATTGTAGAAGGTAAAGAAGAATCTTTTACTAAAGAAGAAATAGAACTTGCAGTACTTGCTACTATGGTAGATACGGTATCTTTTCATTCTACTAAAACTAGAGATAAAGATGTTACCTGGGTAAAGAAGATGGTAGATAAATATCAATTTAATTATTCTAAATTATATAAAGATGGACTTTGTTTAACAGATATTTCTAGTGTTTCTGATTTTTTAACTCATGGATTAAAAGAATATCAGTTTGGTGATAAAAAGATTGCGGCATCTTATGTTTCAGTATTACATCCTGAACAGATATCTGAAATGCTTTCTTCTGCTTTTTCTTTCTTGCAAAATTATGTTAATTGTCATGATTTAGCGCTATTTACTTTAATTATCAATGATATGACAAAATTTCAATCTAGTGTCTATTATGTCACTTCTGGGGATATTGTGAAAAGGGATTTTGAACATTTTGTTTCTAGAGGAAATGATATTATTCCAGAGATTGAAAAGAAGTTATTAAAAAAATAAAGAACAATGTTTTGGCATTGTTTCTTTTCTTTTTCATATAATTTACTATGAATTCTATTATAATAAGTTTTATAATTACAAGTTTTGCTGGTTTTGCAACGATGTTAGGAATTTTACCTATTTTTTTTAGTCAAAGAAAACAAAACATTGTTATTCCTTTATCTTTATCTTTTTCTGCAGGTGTAATGCTTTGTATTTCTTTTTTGTCTTTAATTCCAGAAGCTACTAGTTTGATTGGAGAGACTTTTTTCGCGGTTCCTACTATGCTTTTTACTGGAATTTTTGTTGTTTGTGGTATTTTATTTTCTTCTTTTGTTGATGGGAAAATTGAGAAAAAATTTTCTTCTAATATTTTATATCGTGTAGGTATTATTTCGGTTATTGCTCTTATTTTTCATAATATTCCGGAGGGTATTACTACGTTTTTGTCTAGTAATCAGGACTTCTCTTTGGGGGTTACTTTGGCTATCGGTATTGCTTTACATAATATTCCAGAGGGTATTAGTATTGCTATACCAATTTATTATGCGAGTTCTAGTAAGAAAAAGGCTATTTGGTTTACTTTTATCTCTGGTTTTTCAGAATTGTTTGGGGCGGTTCTTGCTTATTTATTTCTAGCACCTATTATTACTTCTTTTGGTCTTGGGGCTATTCTTGCGATTGCTGCGGGTATTATGGTTCATATCTCTGTTTATGAACTTATTCCCACTGCTTGGAAATATCCTATGCATTTTAAGATTTTGTTTTCTTTGGGAATTGGTTTCTTGGTAATGTATTTTTGTCAAATTATTATTTAATTATTGTGGGGGCCAAGAAATCAAAGAAAGGAATGTTTCTTAATACTCCATAGCAAATAAATAAAAGTATTATGACTATCCATATTTTATTTGGTATTTTGGTATAAAGCGGCTTTGTTTTCGTTAGAATGGTATCCCCTATAAAAAATATAAATATTGGCAAAGTTATAAGTAGTAGTGGATTATAACGAAAAGATTGGTAAAAATCCAATTTTAATAGAGATAAAAACATTCTGGTAATTCCGCACCCTGGACAATATAGTCCGGTTGTTTTTTTTATTGGGCAATCAATATAGAGATGAAAGTAGTTTCCTACTAATAGATAGATAATTAGGAATGTTAATAAAAGAAGTGTTATTATAATTTTCTTTTTCATAGAAAGAAAAAAGCATTATGCTTGTGCTCCTGCTTTTTTTCTTGCGATGGCATTTAAACTATTCTGCATTAATGCGTAGTTAATAATTCCTAATCCTACTAGTTGTAAAATTAGATACAAAACAGAATTATCTTCTGGTGCAATACCATTCTTACTTTCTGCTGTTGTGATAGTTTTACCCATTCTGTAGGCCCAGTAAAGCCCATAGATGCCACAAGTTACTAATGTTAGTAAGAAGGCAATCCCTCCTGATGGAGCTTGTTGATCTCCACTAGCAAGTCTTGCATCGTCAGTTAAAACAATGAACCAATAAATTGCGTAAATTCCACAAGTGATAATTGACAATACAATCGCTACTGCAATATTTCTTTCTCTCATTTTCTCACCTCTCTATGTTTACATCATATCATATATTTTATTATATTCCTAGAATTTTTTTATTTAATTATTTTATATCGGCTATTAAAAAATATTTTTCTAGAAAGAAAGCTACTCCTTCTTCATCGTTAGATAGGGTTCTTTCTTTTGCTGTCTGTTTTATAATTGGTACACTATTTTCCATAGCTACTCCTAATCCCACTTCTTTCATTATCGAAAGATCATTTTCTCCATCTCCAAAGAAAACGACTTTATTAGTATTTGTTTTTAGATTCTTACATAATAATTTTAATGTTTCCAGTTTGTTACTCCTTTAGGATTTATTGTTAGCCATAATCTACTATTTTTTGGTCTGTATCGTTCATCTTTATTATTTCTATTGTTTGATAATTTTTTTCTATTTCTTCTTTTATTTGTTCTTGTTCTGTTTTTGTTTCTAGAAAAATGTTTATTCTGGATATTGGTTCATAAATTTCTTCTAGTTTTTCTATATTAATTAAAAAGTTTCTAGAATTATCTTTTGTTTTTGTTTTGAGGTAGTAATGGTTTATGGAACAATATTCTATTCTAGAGGATATCTTTTCGTATTGTTCTGTTAGTTTTTTTATTATATCTTTATTTATATGATTGATATTTCTTGAAGTATTTCTATTTATATCATATATATCGGATCCATTATTTAGTATTAAATAGCCAAATAAGTTAATATCTACTACTCCTTTTACACTAGATAGGTTTCTAGCGGTAATTCCTAGTATGAAAAAGCCTTTGTTTTTTTAGATATTTAAAACATTTTTTGTTCTTTCGGTTACTTTTTTATTACTTGTTAATAGTGTTCCGTCTAGGTCTGTTGCGATTACGTTATATTCCATTTTTTTCCTTTCCTTTTTTTAGACTGTATATTATATACTAGTAAAGTTACTTAGGTGTTTCTATATTTTTCTAATTCTTTTTGAAATTCTTCTTTTGATAATTTGCTTAAATCTTTATCAAATGCTAGTGGTGAGTTTGTAATTTCTTTTCCCATCCAAATTTCTTTTTGATATTTATTTTCTTCTTCTTTTGTTTTGAATGTCACTTCTACACGGTACAGTCCTTGATAATCTTCTAAATATTTTTTTATTGATACTCTATTATCATCTAAATATAAGTAACTTTCTCTTATTATTTTAGAGTAAGATTTTTCTTTTAGTGATTGAAATTCGCTTTTGGAAATCGTTGTTTTTTCTATTATGTTATTATTATTGTCTAATGCTTCTTTTTGATATTTATTTCCTTTTTTTTGAATTCTTAAATTATCATTTATATAATATCTTTCATACCTTATAGCAGGGCCTACATTAATTGCATCAAGAGAGAAAGTTATATATCTCTTAGTTAATTCTCGCATTGTTATTTTTCTTCCTTTTTGTCTTGGTTATTACAAACAACTTGCAAATATTTAAAACAATTAATTAATGAATCGTAGTCATTATAACCATTTCTAATGTATAGTTTTTTCATCTTTTTTTTCTTATTATTTCCTTGTTCAATTAAACAATATATCTTATAATAATTCTTTTTTTGTAATATTTTGGTTACATCAATAATTTTCCAGGTATCCCTTTTATTTAATAATGATTTTAAGAAAGCATTTTGTTTCATTAGTTCTTGCTTTCTTTTTCTTTCTTGTTCATCCTGAACTATTGCGGAGACGCTTGCCATTGCCCCTATTCCTCCTGGCAAATATTTCATTGCCAATACGGCTTCTTCTGTATGCTCTTTGGGAATAAATATTCGATACAGATTTCCATCGTAGAGAACATAATTCACCATATTTCCTCCAAAGTTAAATTGATTGAAGCCGTAATAAACCATCAAAATCATTATTATAAAAATACTAATTAGCATTGTAATATCGATATATTTTTCATTATAAGTTATTAATGTTAATGTTATTATAATCACAGTAGGTAGGAATACAATTTGTAATCCATATTTTAGCATTTTTTCTGTTCCTTTGGGGTCAGTGAATACTCTTCTTGTGAAATTAATTCCATAGCTATATAATTTATCTGTTTGTTTTAATTCTTCTATCATTCTTTTTCCATCAGCAAGTGCCTCTTCTTCTGAAAAGAAGAATTCTCCCTTTCTTATTTCTTGGTTATTTTCATCCACTATTTTTGCTCTTACGTATTCACTTTGATATTCTGTTACGTATTTTTTTTCTGTTACAATTTTATAAATCTTCTCTTCCATTTTTCTACTCCTTTTTTGTCAATATTGAAATGCATTCTACATGATAAGTTCTTGGAAACATATTATGTGGTCTTATGTATTCTACTTTGTATTTTTCTTTTAATAAATTTAAATCTCTTGCGAGAGTTACTGGGTCACAAGATACATAAATTAGATTCTTTGGTGTTATTTCTAACAGTTTTTCTATTACATTTTTGTGTAGCCCATTTCTTGGGGGATCAATAATAGCCATATCATATTCTTTTGTTATTTCGGTTGTTAAATCTTCTACTTTCCCTAGTTTATACGTACAATTTGTAGCATTATTTAACTTTTTGTTATCATTTGCATCCTCTACTGCCTCTTTGCAAGATTCTATTCCTAATACTTTATCTACACATTCGTGAATATAAATGCCTATTGTTCCTGTTCCACAGTATAAATCTAGAACATTTTTAGATTTTTTTTCTTGGATAATTCGTTTTATTTCTTCATATAATTTTTCTGTAATTATGCTATTTACTTGGAAGAAGGATTTTTCTGATATCTTGTATTTTTTATTACCAATATAAGATATTATATAATCCTTTTTATTTGTTGGAGATAGTATTTCGTCTGTTTTATTTCCTATTTTTAATATAATATCTTTCTTGGTTTTTGGTTTGATATTTCCTAATTCTTCATTTAATTTATCATTTAATAATAAACACTTTGCTATAGGTATAATAGTATTACTTTCTTTTTGATAAAGACCTATTTTATTACCATTTGTATGAAGAGTGATTTTATTTCGGTAGTGATATGGTTTATCATATATGATAGGCTTTATTTTATCACTTGGTATTTTTGCAAACTTATTCATTATTTCTTTTACTTTTTCTTTTTTAAATTCCTGCTCTTTTGTAAAAGATAAGTGAGCTAGATTACATCCTCCACAAATACTTTCGTATGGACATGGTGATAGTACTCTATCTTTACTTTCTTTTATTATTTTTTTTGGTGTTGCTAGAAAATACTTTTTTGTTTCTTTTATAATTTCAATTTCTACTGTCTCTTTTGGCAAGGCATTTTCTACAAAACAGATTTTATTATTTATTTTAGTTATTCCTCTTCCGTAGTGATCTAATTTTTCAATTTGTACAATCAAATGTCTCACCTCTATTTTATTATAGCACATATTTTATATAAAACAACCAATACTAATATTGGTGATACTATGTTTTTGATACAAAGAATAAAGAAAGATATTTCCGTTTCTAAGGATTATAAAGTTAAAGAATTATTGGTAGATGGAAAAAAGGTTTATTTAGTTTTTAATGAGGTTTTATGTAGCACTTCTATGATTAATGATTTTATTTTAGATGATTTGATTTCTCTTTCTAAGAAAGGTTTAAAAAAGGTAGAAAGTGCTCTACCTGATGCTAATATTATTCCGATTGAAGAAAAAGATATATTTTCTTTTGTTAATCAGGGATTTGCTGTTTTAGTTACCGATAAATTATATGCTATTGAAGTTAGAGCTATTTTAGACCGGGGAGTTACTTCTGTACAGAGCGAATTATCTATTACAGGACCTAAAGATAGTTTTACTGAGAATTTCAATTCTAATTTAGGACTTATTCGTAGAAGGATTAAAACTACTAAATTGGAATCACGTGATTTTGAAATAGGTAGATATACAAAGACTCGTGTTGCAGTAATGTCTATGAAAGGTATTGTAAAAGATGAATTGGTTGATAAGATTTGCAGACAATTAGAGAGAATTAACATTGATGGAATTATTGACTCTAGTTATTTAAAATCTTATCTTGAAGGTGACCATAGTTTATTTCCAACGGTGATGATGAGCGAAAGACCTGATAGAGCTTCTATGGCACTTTTAGAAGGTAAAGTTGTTATTATTACTGATTTAAGTCCTTATGCTTTAATTTTACCTAGTTTCTTTTTAGATTATTTTCATACTGTTGATGACTATTATCAAAAAAATAGTAATACTACTTTTATTCGTATTATACGAGTGATTGCATTTTTTGTAGCAATCTTTTTACCAGCGATTTATATTGCAGTTACTACTAGAAACTATGATTTAGTCCCATATCGATTGTTGCTTATTCTAAAAGCGGGCCGAACCTTTGTTCCTTTTGCCGCCTATATTGAAGCATTATTTATGATTATTGCTTTTGAGATTTTGAAAGAATCTGATATTCGTATGTCAGCTACTACTGGTAGTGCTATTTCTATTTTGGGTGGCCTTATTTTAGGAGATGCTGCTGTTAGTGCTGGTATTGTCTCTCCTATTATGATTATTATTATTGCTATCTCTTCTATTGCTGCACTTATTTTCCCATCTAATGAACTTGTCAATGCTATTCGTTTTTATAAAATTACTATTTTACTTTTGTCTGCTTTCTTTGGAATTTATGGTGTTATGATTGGAGCAATTTTCTTGTTTTATAAATTAATTTCTATGAGGAGTTTTGGTTTTTCTTATCTTTCCCCTATTATTCCATTTGATAAAAATGAATGGAGAGATTCTATCATTCGCAAAGAAAAAAAAAATAAAAAAAGAAATTCTTATATTACGGATAATGTTGTTAGGGGGAGAAATTTATGAAACTATTAAAAGCTATTGGGGTTCTTATTTTGTTAATTCTTCCTGTTTTTATTTTTAAAGTTCCTGAGTATGTGGAATTGAATGATTTAGCAATTATTCGTGGTGTTGGACTCAGTTGTCAGGAAGAAAAAGTTACTTTAACACTAAAGGAAATAATACCTATTAAAGGAGAAAATGGTATTACTTATCAATATAAATATTACCAAGGAGAAAGTAAAGATATTTCAGGTGCTTATCGTAAAATTCTAGATAAAACTAAAAAGAAACTTTACTTATCAAAAGTAAAGTTTTTGGTAACAAATTGTAAGAATAGTGATAAGTTTTTTCAAAAATTCCCTTTGGAAGATGTGAAAATTTATCATGTAAAGAAATCTGTTATAAAAAAATTAAAGAAAACTACACTGTAGTTTCCTCACATGAAAAGTATCGATTTGTAAAATAAAGTTTTTGCGTAATTCTTTCATTATTAAAATAATTGTTTTTTAGGTCTACATTATCTTTGTTTTGATCAATTGTATTTTGATTAATTACAATTACTGTTTTATTGCCTTTAGTTTCTATTGTTGCGCCTGGAATATTAGTGAAATATGCAATCTCTTGTGATGGCGTTAATGTATCATCTGCTACTGATGCATTACTATTTGTGTTTTTTATTGGTTCATAAGTAATTCTTGTTTGGTCGATTTTGGTATTGATATAACGCATTATTACAGTTTCTGTTAATTGTTCTTGAGGATAATCTCTAGTACATGTAATATTCATAATTGTATCTTGGTGTTTTGAGACTGCACTATTCATATTAGGCAAAAACAATCTAAATAATGGTGGCAAAATAATTAATAAACTGAAAAATGCAATTAAAATATAGGCCCTAATAGGATGAAAACTTTTTTTCTCTTTTTCTTCCATTTTTGTCTCCCCTTTTGCTTTCTACTGCTCGTATTATTTCATATTATAATTTATCATATTTTTTACTTTGGTGCAATCATTCTATTTTTATTTCTAAAAACTTAGCTAGAGCTAATGCTTGTGTTTCGTTTACAATAATTCCTTTCATACTGGGAATATCTATCTTTATATGGTTAATATTACATGTTCTAAAGTCTACATCTTTTAAGTTTGTTTCAAATACATCTATGGAATCTAAATTACAGTTTTCTAATTGTAATTTTTTTTGAGTTATTTTATATAGGGATGCTTCTTTTAAATTACAATTTGAAAAATTGACTTTTTCTAGGGTTGCAGTTGCAAAAGAAGAATAGGACAAGTTACAATCAATAAATTCTATTTCTTTTAAAAATGCATTTGAAAAGTTTGTTCCTGTGAAGTTACAATTTATGAATTTTACTTTATAGAAAGTCTGTTCCTCTAAATTTAAGTTTGTAAAAATACAATATTCTAGTTTGGAGTTTGTTATTTCTAAGTAATTAAATTTAGAATTTTTCCAGTTAATTTTCTTACATATACTATCTATAATTTCTAACTCATTAAAATATTCCTCTATTTCTTGATTTTCAAGAGTGGTATTAACAATTTTTTCTTCTTTCACTTTATCTACCTTCTATTTCTATTCCTTTTTCTAATTTCTTTCTTTTTTTCTTATTGAAGTAAGCATTTTTAAAGGTAATAGGAACTCCTTTAGCGTTGTCTGTATCTATTCCTAATTGTACTTGAAAGTGGATATGTGGTCCTTGTGTATTTCCACTGTTTCCTACTTTGCCAATTATTTCTCCTTCTTTTACGATATCTCCTTGTTTTACTTTAAAACTATTTTTTTCTATATGACATATTGTACTATATTCACCGTGATTATGTTTTATAATAATATGATTTCCTCTTGGGTCAGGGCAATCATTAATAATTTTTCTATCTTCTGTGATATGGGTATTTGAGTATTTATTTGTAATTTCTACTACCCAGCCATCTGCAGGTGCATATATATTTTCTAGATAAGAATAATAATTTTCGTTTTTTGTTGGATTGTCATGATAGGGAAGATTGTTTTTTCTAATTTCAAAATCATAGGCAAATCTTTGTCCGGTGATTTCCCAGGAATGAGAATTTTTTTTCTTTGTTCCTCCATATTCTATATACCAAGAGCCTTTGAATGGAAGAATATATTTATTTTTACTCATGGCGTTTTAATCTCTCCATCTTTTCTCTAAGCATTTTTCTTCTATCTTTTTCTATTATATCTTCTTGTGTGATAATATTCTCTCTTTTTGAAAAAATTAGTCCTTCATGAATAGGAAATGGAAAATATTTTCGATTTATAGTTATTTTTTCTTTTGTTTCTAAATCTTCTGCAACAACTACATTTTCTTCTATTTTATCAATTGCATACATTTTAATCACCTACCCGTTTGTATCTGTTGTGGCTGTGTTTATTTCAATGTTTACCCCGTCTGTAATCATTTCTATGGTTCCATCTTCATCTGTGCGATAAGTTGTTATATTGTGAGCAGCAAGAGTATTTAAGACTTCTGTATGAGGATGATTATATTGGTTATCTTTTCCTACGGATATAACAGCATATGTTGGATTAACTAATTCTAAAAATTCCTCATCGGTTGCTGTAGAAGAACCATGATGTCCTACTTTTAAGACTGTACTTTCTAAATCTTTTCTGTCTAGAGTATCTTCTACTTTAGTTGATGCATCTCCTGTTAGTAAGAAACTAACATTTTGATATGTTACTTTTAATACAATGGATGTATCATTTAGATCACTTTCACTATCCTCTCCTACATATAAAACTTTTACATTGGCATCTCCTAATTCAAAAGTATCATTTTTGTTTGGTATAGATAACGCAATATTTTTATTTTCTAAAGCATCTAATACATCTTCGAAAGTTTTTGTTGTTGTGATGACATCTGGCATATAGAATGTGTTAATATTAAAATTATTTATAATATCATCTAGCCCTCCAATATGATCTTCATGGGGATGAGTTCCTATTACATATGTAAAGTCTGTAATTCCTTTTTGTTTTAAATAGGTCACAAGCTTTGGACCATCTTCATTATTTCCGGCATCTACTAACATATATTGTCCATTATTTTCTAGAAGAATGGAATCTGCTTGACCGACATCCATAAACGTTACTTCTAGTCTGTCTTCTGCCGTTACAGGAGCTTCTTCTACTCTCTGATTTACTGTGCTTTCTGAATTTGGATTAGGGTAATTTTCAAATAAATAGAAAATCCCTGCAATAATAATGATAATAAATGATGTTATTATTTTTTTCTTTTTTCTCATATTCTTACCTCTATTCTATTTTAATCATATCATATTTTTTTATGATTGATAAGTATTAACCTATGATTCTTGGAATCTATTTTTCTTTTCTTGGGATAATAATTTATTGAGGTAAGATTATTAAAAAGAAAAAGAATAGCTCGTTTTATTATAAAAGAAGTATATTTACTTCTCGTTTTTTTCTAGCCATTCTTGTTTTATTTTATTTATTATATCTATATCTAATTCTGTATACTCTGATATGGTATTTATGTCTAGTCCTTTATTTAGCATCGAGATAACTACTTGCTTATTAGCTTCTTTCTTCCCTTGCTCAAGCCCTTGTTCCAGTCCTTGTTCTATTCCTTTCTCAATACCTTGTTCTAGACCTTGTTTTAATCCTTGTTCTAATCCTCTTTCTAACCCCTCTTTTAATCCCTTCTCTATCATCTCTTCTCGAATGGAGTTCTCTATTTTTCTATTATCTTCTTCTGCACTCATATATACATGAAAATCAGG
>CALVKW010000025.1 GCA_944333345.1 uncultured Bacilli bacterium
ATAGTATCGTATCCAAGATAAACATTGGCCATACCACCTTCACCAATAGAACGAATAATCTCATAACGATCATTGATCTTTTGCCCCTTTGTAATCATTACTCGTCACCTTCTTCACTACGAATTAAATAAGCAACCGAAATATTATCCGTTCCCCCACGATTATTCGCTTTTTGAATTAACTTAATAACTTTATCTTCAACATCAGCATCACTAAGTAATACTTTTTCTATTTGATCTTTATCTAGCATATTAGTAAGTCCATCACTAGATAAAAGAATTTCTGTAATATCCATATCACAATCAAAAATATCGACCTCAACAGAAGTAGCAGCGCCAAGCGCTTTCATTAACACATTCTTTTTAGGATGTACACTAGCTTCTTCTTTTGTAAGTTCACCCGCACTAACTAGCAAATTAACCAATGTATGATCATAGGTAACTTTATGAAGTTTATCATCTTTCATAACAAACCCACTAGAGTCCCCTACATTACCAAACAATAAATAATCTTTTGTAAGTATTGCTAGAACTAAAGTAGTACCCATTCCTTTACTTTCAGGATGAGTCTTTTCATGCTGAAAAATAAGGGTATTAATTTCACTAAAAGTATCTCTTATCCAATTAACAGCATCCACTTTACTCATATTTAAAAATGTTTCTTTAAAATATTTACCTAAATAACCTATCGCAATAGAACTAGCAACTTCTCCAGCAGAATGTCCACCCATACCATCCGCAATAGCCATTAAATAATCATCATTTTGATTTTTAACAATAATGACACTATCTTCATTATGACTGCGAACTTTTCCAGCATCTGTTAAATAAAAAGATTTCATAACTCCTCCTTCTTACTTCTAAGCTGTCCACAAGCAGCACTTATTTTGCTACCAAACTCTTTTCTGATTGTGACACCAAGTCTATTCTTCTTAAGTATATCATAAAACTTCATAATTTGAACAGTACTACTTCGTCGAAATTCTAAATTATTCGTTTCATTATAAGGAATTAAATTAACATAACAGTTTAGATGACCTACTAAATCCACTAATTCTAAAGCACATTCCTTAGTATCATTAACACCAGCTAATAAAATATACTCAAAGGTAATACGACGATTCGTCTTTTCTAAATAAATTTCTATAGCCTGAATTAATTCTTTCAAAGGATACGCTTTATTAATAGGCATAATCTGATTTCTAAGTTCATCATTAGGAGCATGCAAACTGATTGCTAAATTAATCTGTAATGGGAAATTACTAAATTCCAATATTTTAGGAACAATTCCACAAGTAGAAACCGTAATATGTCGTGCTCCAATAGCAAGTCCCTTAGGGTGATTGATTATAGACAAAAACTTAAGTAAATTATCATAATTATCAAATGGTTCACCAATACCCATAACAACAACATGACTAACTCTCTCAGCCAGTTCTTCTTCAATCATTAAAAGTTGCGTAACCATCTCCCAAGTTTCCAAATTACGCACTTTCTTTCTTCTACCAGATTCGCAAAACTTACATCCCATATTGCAACCAACCTGACTAGAAATACAAACGCTATTACCATAATCATGTCGCATCAAAACTGCCTCAATATGTTCACAATCATCAAGTTCAAATAAATATTTACAAACATCAACATCTTTCTCCACTTGTATAAGCTTTAATTTAGAAAAAGAATAATCAGAAACAATCTGCTCTAATAATTCTTTCTTAATATTGGTAATTTCTGAAACAGAAGAAATACGTTTCTCATACAGCCAAGAAAACAACTGATCTGCATGAAATTTACGGGATCCTAAATTAATAAAATATTCTTCCATTTCATCTCGTGTTAAATTATATATATTCATAACCTCACTCCAATATCTATATTATACAACAAATAAAGATAAAAGAAAAAGACCTAACATAAATTTATGCAGGGTCTTCTATATTTTCTATTTCACCAAAATTAGAATAAGAAAGAGTTAATAAAAATTGTTGAGAACTTCTTCCGTGATAAGTTGCATAGCTAGTAAGGTCATAAACAATTTGAACAACCTCACCACTACTATCCGTTTTTAATTGAATAGTATTAACAGGGTCATCTAAATCAACATCTATAGAATCTAATTGCCTCACTAACGTAGTAGTCGTTATCTGAAAGTTTATTTCTTCTTCACCAGAAGCTAATTCTGTCTTAGAAATGTAAGTAGAAAGAGAAATTAAATTCTCTATCACACTAGGATCTAAAAAAGAAGGAAAAACATAAGGGTTATCAGACTTAATCCAAAGACCATCTTGATTTCTCATAAACAAAGTATCATTTTGATAATAATTAGTAACCCCATCATGAAACAAAGCTTTTTCATCTAAATGTTCCCCTGTAAAAGTCGTACCAACTCCGTCAATTTGATACTGATATTGAAATTGAAAGTTCTTATTTAAAATAGAATTCATGCTATAAGAATATGGATTAACTTTAATATTACTTCCAATAGTACCATTAGTACCAGACATTCGAGAAACAATTCCCAAAACTAAAAAAAGTAAAATATAAATCCCAAAAAATAAAACTGCTTTTCCCTTAGGTGTTTTTAAAAATGCAACAACTTCTTTTGAAGATGTATGTTTTTGATTATTTTCCTTGTTTTGTTCCATAAACTACCTTCCCAATATATTCCTCTTTTTTTATTCCATTCACAAAACTACTAGCAAGCATTCTCTTTTTACCAAACGGTTTAATATCTAATAAAACAAGTTCATAGTCCCCAGTAGCAATGCCGATACCATCTTTATAAATATGTAGTATCTGACCTGGAGTACTCTTACTAGTATCAATTTTTTCTATTCTAGCCATATAAACTTTAAATTCCTTATCAGTGATGACGCAAGAACTTCCAGGAAAAGGACTAAGACCACGAATTTGATTAAACAACTCTAAACTTGTCTTTGAAAAATCCAAATACTCTTCCTCACGTTTAATATTATAAGCATAAGTGACTTCATCATCTTTTTGCGCGACTCTCTTAGCAGTACCATCGATAATTGAAGGCAACGTATCAAGCAATAATTCTTTTCCTATAACACATAAACGATCATGTAAACTTTCCATAGTATCATAATCGGTAATCTCAGTTTCTCTTTGTGAGATAATATCACCACTATCCATAGCTTCATCCATATACATAATAGTAATTCCCGTCTTATGATAACCATCCATAATCGCATGATGAATAGGAGCACCACCTCGAAGCTTAGGAAGTAAAGAAGCATGAACATTAATACAACCATATTTTGGATAATCTAAAATTGCTTTAGGAATAATTTGTCCGTAAGCGCAAGTAATAATAAGCTCTGGCTCTAAAGCCAAAATTTGTTCATAGTCCTTACGAATTTTTTCTGGTTGAAAGACAGGAATATGATGCTGAATAGCCACCTCTTTTACCGGGGAGTATATTATTTCTTGCTTTCTTCCTACCCTACGATCCGGCTGGGAAACAACACCAATTACCTGATAATTCTCAATTAATCCTTCCAACACAGGGACACTAAATTCTGGTGTACCCATAAATACAACTTTAATTTTTTCCATATTAACACCTCTATTGATAAAGCATAATAATACTGACAATTACCCCTAATAAAATCAATACAGAACCCAAAAGAAGTAAAAAAGACACTTTACCATCTTCCTCATTATCAGAATGAACAGTAGGTAAAACCACTTCCACGGACTCCACTTCTTGTTCTACAACGAAATTAGCATAAGGAATAGTAACAAAAGTAATATCATTAGGAGAAATAAAATCTTTCCATGACAAACTACTAAATTTATAATCCATAATATGACTAGCTAAATCACCAATATCTTCCTTTTTATTTTCAATGATCTCTTCAATACCACGAATTTTATTCTTAGAAAAAACACTCCTTTTTACTAACATAATCGTAGGCCTAGATTCATTTTGTCTTAAATATTTCCATTCTAGATTGCATAAATCCTCTATTTTTCTAATATCCTCTTCTTTCATTTCTTTAGCTTTTAAAGACTGTCTTAATTGCTTAAAGCACCCTATATAATCTCTCTTTGCATAACTATTTAGTTCAACTTTCTTAACAGTCTGAGGACATAAAAAATTAGAAAAATAAATAGGGCTATAGGTAGCATAATAGCACGCCATAACAAAATCATCTGTAAAAGAAACATAATCATGATGAAAATCCATATCAGAAAAAAATGCAGGATATTGTTTTTGTAATTGTTCAAACTGAGAATAATAATTTTCATAATTTTGTGGAGAAAATCCCTTCTCTTGGATACTAGAAATATAAGTATCTGATATACTATGGTACAAATATCCATCAACAATATATTTCTGATAAATATATTCCAAAATTTCTTTTCTGTGTTCTTCTACTTTGTTTTGAAACCCTAATTTTCTAGCACAAAATTTAACCAGGATTTTATAGGTACCCTCATTAATATCATGAAAATTATCTATTTTATACCATAATAAATCCAAATGATGAATAAAATCATTTAAATACTCTAAATCACCAATCAAAATTTGATATTTTAATAAAGAATCAAAAACTAAAAAGAACGGTTGCTCTAAACCAGAAAATTTTTCATAATTAATAGAATCTTTTTTCTTCTTATCATAATACCTTGGATTATGAGCAATTTTATTTAAAAATTCGACAACCACTTGTTGTTCAAAGATAGACGAAAGCATCTACATCACCACCCCTACGAATTGCGAAACCACAAAATGATATAATAAGCCGCTCCAATAGCAGCAATTAAAAATAAAACAATCAAAATAATACGAATAACAGGACTATTAATATCCCAATAATTATCATATTTACGTTGACTACGTTCCATTAAATTTTGAAATTCTTGATGATTTCTTTCATTAACACTATTTGACTCTATATCTTGATTACCTTTATCATCAGATGAAATAAAACGATTTTCTGCCATAGTATCACCCCTATCATTAACATAAGAATAACATATTTTATTAAAAATGACTAGGACTAAAGTCAATATCTATACGAACTTTAGAATTCGTTTTATAATGATTTTGTATTTTAGATAAAATATCTCGAAGATTTTCTTCTCGCTTATACTTCAAAATAATGCCATAACGATAAATATTATTAACTCTAAAAACTGCTAAAGAAGTAGGTCCTAAAATAATAGTATGAGTAAGATTTCTCTCTAACGATCTTTTAATTTTCAATGCTTCCTGAAACAAATAAGAAACATCTTTTCCACTAACTTTAACATAACAAAGATAATAAAAAGGTGGATATCCTAACTTTTTACGAATAATCATCTCTTCATGATAAAATCCTAAGTAATCATGATTTTTAACAAAAGAAATCGCATAATGGTCAGGGTTAAATGTTTGTATTAATACTTTTCCACTTTTTTCACTTCGACCACTTCTACCAGCCACTTGAGATAGTAAAGAATAGGTATTTTCACTACTACGAAAATCAGGAATATTTAAACTAGTATCAGCATTAATAACCCCCACCAAGGTAACAAGAGAAAAATCAAGCCCTTTCGCAACAATTTGAGTTCCAAGTAAAATATCATATTCATGATTACGAAAAGCTTCTATCATCTTTTTATGAGCACCTTTTCTACTAGTAGTATCCACATCCATACGCAAAACTTTTGCATAAGGTAATAATTGATGAAGTTCTTCCTCTATTTTTTCAGTCCCAACCCCTAAATCAGATAATGCTTCTTCATGACAATTTGGACAAACTTTAGGAAGAGGTGTTGCATACCCGCAATAATGACAGCGTAACATACGATTACTCTTATGATATGTTAAAGTAATATCACAATGTGGACACTTAATTGTCTCTGCACAATTCTTACATGTAACAAAAGTAGAAAAACCACGGCGATTCAAAAATAAAATAGCTTGTTCTCCCCGATCAATACAATCATTAATTTCGTTTAATAATTGAACAGTAAGATGAGAAGAACTTTTTTTCGCCTCCTGATTCATATCAATAATCTCTACTTTAGGTAACTTTTTACCATTGACACGTTCCCTCAAGGTAAGAAGTTGATAAACACCTTTTTGCGCTCTAGCCATAGACTCTAAAGATGGCGTCGCACTACCAAGTAATACAGGACAGTGATGATACTTAGCTCTCCATATCGCAATATCTCTCGCATGATACCTTGGATTTTTATCACTTTGTTTATAAGAATCACTATGTTCTTCATCTATAATAATTACCCCAATATTTTTTAAAGGAGCAAAAATAGCACTACGAGCCCCAATAACAATAGAAGCTTCTCCTCTAGCAATCCTTCTCCATTCGTCGTACTTTTCACCTTCAGACAAAGCAGAATGTAAAGCCGCGATTTGATTACCAAAACGATTAGAAAATTGTTCTACCATTTGAGGTGTTAAACTGATTTCTGGAACCAAAATTATTGCTGTTTTTCCTTCTTCTAAAACGTGTTCAATAATATGCATATAAACTTCTGTTTTACCACTACCAGTAACACCGAACAATAAAAAAGGCTGTTCTACTGAACCATGAATAACCGCATCTACAACTTGTTGTTGTAAAGAGGTTAAAGTTTTTTTAGAATCTTGATTAATTTCATATTTCATTCGGTAATCTTCTTTTTGCACAGAAAAAAGGACCCCCTTCTCAACCAAGGTAGAAAGAGAGGAAGAAGAAATAGAGACTAGTTCCTCACGCGGAATCTCATCTCTATCATGAAACAACTCTAGTATTTTTTTCTGAGAAAGACTACGAGCTACATAATCATTTTGTCGTAGTCGATAAAATGTATGAAACTTTTTATGAACAGTACTACCAGCTTTTGCTTTTAAAGCCTTGGGTAACATCACTTGATAAGCACTAATTAATGTTGACAAAGTATCTTTTTGTATCACTTTTCCAAGTTCTAATAACTCATCATTTAAAACAATATCCTGATCAACAACAGAATACACTTCTTTTAATTCTAGAGAACTAGAATCTTTAATTTCCAAAACGAACCCCTCTAAAGTCTGGCGACCAAATGGTACCAAAACACGAATTCCTATTTGAATTGAATTTTCCAATTCTTTTGGCACTAAATAATCAAAAATTTTATCTACATTTTGACTAGAAAGTTGCACTAAAACTCCAACTACCATCTGCCTACCTCCTACTTATATTATAACACAAAAACAAAAGGTCACCTATGTGACCTATATAATTTCAATATCAGATTCTTCGCCTTTATCAGATTTAGACTCCTGAGAAAATAAAATCTGAGGGTCATCTACTAATTTTTCCTTTTGGGAACTCTCCTGTTTAGATACCTTTTTCTCCTCACGATAAGTAACAAAAGATACAACAAAAGAAAGCACCAATAAACAAATAATAACGACAATAGGTTGCATACAATCACCTACCTATAATCAAAACAATCTTAATATATCATTAAATGTAATTACTATCATCAAAAGCATTAACAAGAATAACCCTATCGTATGAATCTTATTCTCAGTCTCAGGATTAACAGGAGAACCTTTAATTTTTTCTATAATAATAAACAAAATATGGCCACCATCAAAAGCCGGAAGCGGAAGTAAATTAATAAATCCTACATTAATACTTAAAAAAGCAATCAAATAAATAATATTCATAAGTCCCGTAGAGCTTTGTTCTCCCACAATGGAGAATATACCGACAGGGCCACTTAATTGCGAAAGACTAATGCCACCAGTAAATAAATAAGCAACGGTAACTCCCATCTGTTTAAAAATAGAAATGGTCTTCTTACCAGTAAATTCTAAAGCACTAAGTAATCCATATTCTTTTTCTTGTGCCATACCAATTCCATACTGATAAACAGTCTCTCCATCTTGCTTTACCTTCTTAGGTTGAACAGAGTAAGTCTCAACATTATCATCTTTTGTTTCAACTTTAATATCACTAGCTTCTTCTGGATTAGCAATAGCCAAATATAAACTAATATCATCGGTTGTTGAAATAGAATGACCATTAATTTCTAAAATACGATCCCCTTCTTCAATTCCAGATGTTGCTGCTGCAGAATTCTTAAGAACAGAAGTAACAATAGGATCCATAGAGGTTCCACCCCAAATAAGTCCTATCAAAAATAAAAGAATAATAGCGAAGATAAAGTTATTTCCCGCTCCAAAAAACATAATTAAAAATCGTTGCCATGGTTTCTTAGACTGCAATCTTTTATTCTTAGGAACCTTTTTTAAATCATCATCTTCTAAATCCTCACCAGCCATCATACAAAATCCACCGATAGGAATAGCCCTCAAAGTATATTCTGTTTCTTTACCTTTTTTACTAAATAATTTAGGACCCATTCCAATCGCAAATTCATAGACATAAACTCCAGTGAGTTTCGCAAAAATAAAATGACCAAATTCATGAACAAATACAATACTACCCAAAATTAAAATAAATAAAATTAAGTTAATAATAAAACTCATTAGCTTCCTCCTTATAAAACACTAGAAAAAATAATAAACGCAAGTACTACAAATATCAAACTATCAAAACGGTCCAAAATACCCCCATGCTCTGGAATTAAATTAGAAAAATCTTTCTTATCATAATATCTTTTGATAGAAGAAAATACCAAATCGCCTAATTGTCCAACCAAAGATAAAAGCATCGTAATAATAGTTACAAAAGCTAAAGACATAGAAGAATCAATAACTGTAATATAAAATGCAGTCGCAACAAAAGTACCAACCAATGTACCTCCAACCAATCCCTCAATCGTCTTTTTAGGAGAAACAGTAGGACATAATTTATGTTGTCCAATTAACATTCCAGTAAACAATGCAAAAGTATCAGTAAGTGTTGTAATTAAAAGTAAATAGATAATATACATAATATCATAATTACGACAAATAATAAGTAAATTAAAACTAGATCCAATAAACAATACAGAACCAATTAAAAATAACGCATCATTTAAATTATATCTTTTAAAATCATGTATAAACACCATTGGTGATAAAAAGGCAAAAATCATAAATGCTACAACTCTAAAGTCCATAGTATAAGAGAAAACAATAGAATCAAAATGAGATAGTGAAAAGAACACAACCATAACATAAGCAAATAATTTCATTAAAAATGGAAATTCCTTTTTACTCTCACGAATATGAATTAATTCATATAATCCTAAAGTAGCAAGAATTGTCATAAAAATTGCAAAAGCCATTCCCCCAATAAGTAATAATGGTACAAATATTAAAACAATTAAAAATGCACTAGCAACACGTGTTTTCATACGTTACCTCCAAACTTTCTTGTTCTTTTATTAAATTCTACGATAGCTTCCATAAATTCATTCTCTAAAAAATCGGGAAACAAAACTTCTGGAAAATAAAATTCAGCATAACTAGCTTGATATAACATAAAGTTACTAAGTCTCTGTTCACCACTAGTTCGAATAACGAAATCCAACGGTGGCAAGTCTTGATATAAATAGGAGGAAAGAGTATCTAACGTAATATTTTCTACTTGAATATTTCCTTTTAATACTTCTGATGAAATCTTTTTAGTCATGTCTAAAAGTTCAGTTTGTCCTCCATAATTAAAACAAATATTCAAAACTAAACTAGTATTATTCTTTGTCTTTTCAGTAATTTCATCCATAGCTTTTAATACTTTTTTAGTTAAAGGCTCTCTTCTACCAGAGAAAACAACCCGAACATTATGATCTATAATTTCTTGGAATTCATTAGAAAACATTTCTATACAAAGCTTCATCAAAAAATCAACTTCTGCCTTACTACGTTTAAAATTTTCCGTAGAAAAAGCATAAACAGATAAATACTTCACTCCAAGCTTTTCCGCATAAATACATATTTTTTTTAAAGTGTTAGCACCTTCTCTATGTCCCATACTACGAGAAAGGCCTCTTCTTTCTGCCCATCTACCATTGCCATCCATAATGATACCAATATGAGTAGGGATAACTAAATCTTCAATCATTATTCTTCTACCTCAAAAATATTATATAACAAGTAAAAAGAAAAAGAAAGCAATTTTGCTCTCTCAAAACTTATCAATATCAATTTTTACATACTTATTATCTTTCAAAGCACTGCTAGCTTGAACTAAAGTACGAATAGCATTGGCGCATCTACCACCTTTACCAATCACACGTCCCATATCATCTGCAGCAACAATAACTTGAATCAAAATAACATTGTCTTCTTCCGTTGGAAACTCTTTGACACTGACAGCATCAGTATCCAAAACTAAAGATTTGACAATTTCTTCGGTTAACTGAACTAAATCCATAATTAGTTAGCCTTCTTTTCTTTAGATTCAGCATATTTCTTCATAATACCAGCTTTAGTAAATAAATTCTTAACGGTATCAGTAGGAATAGCTCCATTATTAAGCCATTTTAAAGCTACTTCTTCATTGATATTAACTTTAGATTCACCAACAGGTGCATAAGTACCGATTAATTCGATATATTGTCCATCTCTAGGACGTCTAGAATCAGTTGCAACAATTCTATAAGTAGGTTTTTTCTTAGCACCCATTCTTGTTAATCTAATTTTAACTGCCATAATATCCCTCCATTTCATAATGCATAACTAGTATAATAAAAAAAAGATTACCTGTCAACCTTTTTTTGATAACACTTTTTTCTACATACCTTTAATATTTACTTTTTTATCTTGTCTTTCTTCCTTCATGGCTCTTGCTTCTATTAAAACATCATCAGTTAATGGAAGTAAAGTACTTAATAAACATCTTCCCTCAGGTAATCTAGTGGGCATTTGAGCCTCATGTAAAGCTTGACTAATATTCCAAGTAACAGAATCACTAGCACTAGTAAAAGCGATACATTCCAAGCCGCCAGTAGTTGCATTCGTTTTATGATTCAAAAGATTATCAATAGTAATAGCACAAAAAGAATCACGAAAATTTTCTAATTGCTCCTTACTTGGAGAATAAATATTCCCAACTTGTCTAACGGCTTCCTCCACATATTCATTTAATGTTAAATTTCTTTCCTTACTCATAATACACCTCCTGATCTATTCTTAACAGAAATACTTTTCTGATAAGCAACATCCCTATCTTGTAAATAATAAGTATGATTTAATAATACTTTATCTAATTCTATAGCTCCATCCATACTATCTAAAATCAAGTAATTATCACCTCTATATATTTTTCCGTGATAAAAATCATACTCCTGTCTTTTATTATCAAAAAACAAATATTTTCTCCTATCATCTTTTTGACAAATATGAATACTTTGTCCTAAATAATAATCAATATTATTAATTTCAAACGAATATTTTTTCAATAAATATAGAGCAAAAGGTTTTCTCTGACGTTTTTGTGTTTTAAGATGTAAAAAATCATGTTCCAAACAAAATTGAATCCAATTAGAATGAAGTAACTGAGCTACCCCTTGACCACGAAACGGATAATCGACATAAGTACCAATATAATTACTACTTTTAGTATCTGATTGAAGAGTAAAATACATATATCCCTGTAACTTTTTATCTCCCCTACAATCAATCAAATAACAATAAAACTGATAATTACACCTAGCATTTGTTTGATGCTTTCTCAAAACAATCTGTTGAATTTGTCCCCTAGAATTTATAAACTCATCAATAACTACTCCATCGCTATCCAAACAAAACTCCCCTTGCATACTTCACCTTCTAATATCAAAATATAATAAATAATATTATATCAGAGAAAATAAAATATTCAATTAAAAAATAATATCTCAGCCGAGATATTACTCTGAAAAAGGATGCTGTTCCAAATAATCAGCAAAAGCGGAATGAAAATCGCAAATAGAATTTTGAATAGAGTTTACCAAAACAATAATAGCTTCCGCAAAATCATCTTCACTATAATTTTCTTTCTCCAAATCAATCAACTCAGAATTAACTATTATATCATTCTTTATTCCACTTTTTTCACAAATGAAATTAGTAAAACTAGATAATAATTTCAATTGCTTATAAATTATCATTTGTTTTTCTTTTAAAGGTAAAGTTTTAAAGTGTTCCATATAGTTTTCAAAGTCTTTTTCCACTTTCATTACCTCCTTGTGAATTACTAAGCATATGTTCTAATTCCACAGAAACAGCCTTTTGATCATTTCTTGTCTTTATTTCCATATCGCGAAGAGATTCTAATCTGTGATAACTACCATTAACTTTAGCAAATGTTCTCTGCAGTTTATGAACACCAAAAATTTCGCTTTCTTTTGTCACTCTAGCAGGATTAGTAGAAAGAACCCCATCTTGAGCAAACACTTGTAAAGTATCTTCTAAAAACTCCTCTGTTATTCCCTCATTTAATTCTTCTCCGAAATATTCAGAGCAAACATCATTTAGCAATTTTCTTTCTTCTTTAGGAGAGACTGCTTCATGAGAAACTCTAGCAGCAATACCTTCAGCAAAATTATATTGTAAATCACGAGTTGAAATAGAATCAGAAGTATATTTACTACACTCTTGACGAATAGAATTATACACCTCTGCCACTTTTTCAGGGCTCATATATTTCGTAGCTTTAGTAATAGAAGAAATAGCTTGAATAGATGCATTTTGATATTTAGAATAATTAGAAATCATCTTATCCGAAATTCTATCATTAACAATAGAAGTAAGCTTTTCTGGAGAAACAATTTCGAACTGATCATGTTTAAGACGTAATTCATCATGAAACTTAATAGAGTTTTTGTACAAATACATTTCAAATTCTTTATCATTTAAAGACAAAGATTCATAATGCTTTTTATAAATATCATAAGCTTCTTGGTATTTTTCTAAAGCATGATGGATATCAATTCTTCCAAGAATTTGACTCTCAATCACAGCAGTTTCTCCATGACTAGAATGATCTCTAAGCAACTCTTTAGGAACTTCTTTACTAATAATATCAGCAAGTTCTAACAACTGAGTAATGCTAGGAGGATTCTCTTCCTTATGAAAAGGATTCTTTTTAGAACTAGCATATTGAAAAAATGAGTTAAAAAGTGAACTCATACGAACACCTTTTTTTATAATATTTTCATAATCAAAAGAAAAACCAGCAAAATAGTTTTCAAAAAATTGATAATCGCTACTACTGAATTTTATATCAGAAGAGTGTTGTTGCCATCTTTTAAACATTTCATCTAAAATATCTGAAACACTACCTTTTAACTCTGGTATATCATCTTTTTCCAAATCGAAAGAACCAGCATGACTTCGATGATTCTCTTCTTGTATAGAATAACTTCCTGCATGACTACGATAAGAATCTTCCGTAGGAGAAACCTCACTTTCAACCACTTCTTGCGACATCCCAATATTCTCTAATTTGCGACAACTTTGTTGATATAAATAAATATAAGTATCAAATCCATGTAACCAAGAATCTTTTAAAGCTTGTCCCAAGCTTCCTTCCAAATCAAAATCATACTCAACATTATGAGAACGAAAATATCGATTAGAACTCAATTCTTGTAACGCTTGCTTAGCAGTAGCACCATATCCAGGATCAAACCTATAAGAATGCAAAAAATCATGGAGAGAAGATATATCAGCATCCACTCCATCTTCTACAATCTTAGATAACATTTTGACAGCCTTTTTGGAATTAGCTTTTCGTTTTGGAGCTACATGACCTAAACAAATCCAAGAAAGTTGTAAATATAAATTTTTTTGATATTCTAAACTCTTTTTATCATCCATAAACAAAACTCCTTTAAATACAATAACTATACTCCTATTATACTACATCTGATAAAAATATCTACAAAAGCTCTGACTAGAATGTGCTTCATTAACAAAATAATAATCGGTTTTTCCATCAACTTGACATTTAATAATTTCGATAGCATCCCCATCTCCATAAGTTTCTACCAAATAATTTGTCTGCAAAATACCGTTAACATTCCATTTATTAATGGTAGCCTTTTGCAAAATACGAAGAAGTCTACCCGCATCAATATATTTTTTTATATCATAACGATAATAAAATATAAATCTCTTCTCCACTACATTCACTTCGTCATAGCAAGAATTAAAATATCTAACTCCATCTTTCTCATAATATAGCTGATACTCATCCCTACTACAAGCACTTCCAACACCTTCATAAAGATAAATTGGTCTTCGATAGGAAATAACAACAAAAGCCACCCAAAAAACAAAAGCAAAGATTCCCAAAACAATAATACCAGAAATAATAGTTATCTTAATATCACTCTTTTTCTCACCATCTATTTTTTTGACTTTACCCTTCCGAACCTTATCTTTTTTCTCCTCTTTTCCCATAACTCGCACCTCTTGCTTAAAGTATATACGAAAAAGAAAAAAAACACCACAAAAATAGCACACTAAGTGCTATTAAATGAATTAAATAGTGTTTTCTTCAATAAAGTCGTCATGAAGTTCCTGATTAATCGTATCAGAAGATATCTCGTCCTGGGCTGCTTCATCTACGATTTCATCCCAAGGATCTTCCTCCTCATTTGCCTCAATTTTTACTTTCACATCTCCAACGAGTTCAATACCAAGTTCTTTCTCAATTGTATAATGAATTTCATCACCATCAATAGTAACATTAGAACAGGTAGGCTGTTTCAAGCTTCTAACAATAATATCCTCACTATCGGTATCTGTATCCCTATTTCTCATTCGTACAACTTCTTGATAATGATTTGTCTCTTTTACCACATCAGTTTTAGTATCACGATCATAAGAATACCAGATATTAACATCATAACTTCCAGAAATAATTACTTGATCTCCCTGCTTCTCACCATGAAAATTATGATTGATAACCCAACAACCCAAAATAGTAGATGGCGAATTAGAGACTTTAACTGTATTCTCTGTAGTGAACAACTTTTTACCTTTTCCAATAACAGCTTTTGTAACGATTTCTTTATAACTAGACATAATTACCCCTCCTAACTTAATGTATGCAAAAAGAAATAGATGTTTGACTAATATTTTATTTTTTCTAAAATTATGTTACACTATAGTAGGAGGTAAGATATGGCATCAGCAATTATTCATCTAGCCGTAGCAAAAGTGCT
>CALVKW010000026.1 GCA_944333345.1 uncultured Bacilli bacterium
CAATACTACGATTAATATCTAAAGTATGAACAAAATTTAAAAGTTTTGTAATTCCATTAGGAGTATGAGCATAATCAACCATAACATAATATGGAGTATTGGTAGTAAGTAAATCAAGTCTTCCGCTAATTTTAATATTAGGAATACGTGATAATGCTTGCTCCATAGGAACTCCAATAGAAAGAGCAGCTAAAAGACCCGCAGCTAAATTATAAACATTAAAGTCTCCTAATAATGGACTATCTACTTCAATAACCTCATCTCGATATTTAAAATGAATTAAAGTATGGGTTGGATAAACTTTATAATCAACAATCTGTAAAGTAGCTTCATCACTACTACCATAAGTAACAACTTTACCATTACAAGCAGCCTTTACTTGTTCAAAATAAGGATCATCCATATTTAAAACACAAGTACCATCACTCTTCGTTTGTTTAAACAACTGTAACTTACAAGCTACATAATTTTCAAAAGTACCATGAATATTTAAATGTTCTGAGGTAATATTCGTATAAACACTTAAATCAAATTGAAATGTTTGAAGTCTTTTCCGAAAAAAAGCCTCGCTACTAGCTTCCATCGCCACATATTTACAACCACAATCTAAAAACTCTTTAAGATAAGGAAATAGTAAATGTGTATCTGGTGTAGTATTAGGATTATCACCTGTAAATTTTGCACAACTTCTACCATTAGTACCAATATAACCACATAAATCACTACCGATTAATGTCTGAATAATCGTGGCAGTAGAAGTCTTTCCATCGGTACCAGTAATACCAATAATCTTCATCTTCTGATCAGGGTAATCATTAAATTTTTGACACAAATAAGGAAGTTCACGGTTCGTATCAGGAACCTTAATAACAGGAACACTCTTCTTACCAACATCACGACTAACAACAATAGCACTAGCACCATGTTTTATCGCATCATCAATAAAATCATGTCTATCAGCGGTTACTCCCATAGTACATACAAACAAATCACCTTCATGACATTCCTTAGAATTAATTTGAATAGATTTTATTAATACATCCTCAGCCACACCAGGATATAATTCACTTAATTTTTTCATATACGTCACCCATAATAATTATACAGTAAAGAAATATAAAAAAAAAGACTTTTTCTTGATATCTCCACGTATTTATTCTAAAATGTAATAGGGTGAAAATTATGAAAACATTTATTGTAGGAGCTGGTAGTGACCTAGGAGTTCATATTGACGGAGCCCATTTAGGACCAATCCAATTAATGAATGACTTAAAAGGATTCTATAAAGGAGAAAGTTTTTCTCTAGTACAAAATGAAAATATTATAAAAAGTAGAAATCTATCAGATCGTCGTAAAAATGAATATGAAATAGATAAATTTAATACCGAATTATATAAAATTATTTTAGAAAAAATAAAAAATGGATACTTCCCTATCACTATAGGAGGAGATCATTCCGTTGTAGTAGCAAGTGCTTTAGCTAGTGCAAAAGTACATGAAAATATTGGTATTATATGGATTGATGCTCATACAGACTATAACACTTTTGATACAACTGTTAGTGGAAATATTCATGGCCTTCCCCTAGCAGCCATCACAGGCTATAAAAATCATGAATTAAGATATTTTCATGATGGAAACATTATTCAGCCAGCAAAAACGGTAGTCGTTGGTGCAAGAAGTATTGATGACTGGGAAAAAGATAATATAAAATACTCAGGAATCACCGTATTTACAACACAAGATATCAAAGAAAAAGGCGTAGAAAAAGTAATGGAAGAAGCATTTAAAATCGCAACAGATAGAACAAAAGGAGTTCATATCAGTTATGATTTAGATGTTATCGATCCAGAGGTAGCTCCAGGAGTATCAATTCCAGAATTTGACGGAATTACGGAAGAAGAAGCCATGAAAATAAATGAACAAATTATGAAACATTTAAATGACATTGTATCATATGACTTAGTAGAATTTAATCCACTAAGAGACATAAATAGAAAAACAGAACAAATCGCAGTAAATCTACTAGCTCAAATAATTAGATCAATAGAAAACAAAGGAAAAATCGTAGAGAAAAAATATTAAAACGAGTTACTAATAGAAATAACTCGTTTTTTTAATTTGCCAAATAAACAATCAACTATCATAATATAAATTTTTTTATTCTATTATTATTTTTTACCCACTCTTCTTACTTTAGGTGTTTGCCTACGATTTACCATTACTTTCCCTTGGTGTTTAAAATCTGGTAAAGATTCTTGTACTTGTCTTGCTTGCATTTCTATTAATTTTTGATAATCAATAGTTTCATGCATATGTGGTATACCCATAAAATCATCCTTTCTATAAATAAAGTATACACGAAAAAAGAAAAAAGTTCACTAAATTTGTGAACTTTTCATTATATTATTAATAATTTCTATCTCTTAAGAAAGGTGGTAAATCAAAATCACCATCATCATCAGAAGAAGAATCGTTAGAATCTAACATTTCAGGAGCTTGATACTCTTCTTTTACTGGAGTACTTCTTCTACTTGGAGCAGCATTACTAAATACTGGTTCTTTTACTTCTTGTTGAGCTCCCTTTTTATCAAATCCTGTAGCAATTACAGTAACAATAACTTCATCAGACAAGTTCTCATTAATAACAGAACCGAAGATTGTATTAATGTCAGTATTAGCAGCATTACGAACAACTTCAGCTGCTTGTTCTGCTTCAAACAATGTTAAGTTAACACCACCGGTAATATTGATAATAGCATCTGTTGCTCCTGTAATAGAAGTCTCAAGAAGTGGTGAAGATACAGCTTGTTTTGCAGCTTCTATTGCTCTGTCTTCACCCATACCAATACCGATACCGATAATTGCATGACCACTCTTTTCCATAACTGCTTTAACATCTGCAAAATCCAAGTTAACAAGTCCAACAACAGCAATCAAATCAGAAATAGATTGAACTCCTCGACGAAGAACATTATCAACTTCTTTAAATGCTTCTAGCATTGGTGTAGTCTTATCAATAATTTCTCTTAATCTATCATTTGGAATAACAATTAACGTATCTACATGTTTCTTTAACTCTTCAATACCTTTTAAAGCATTATCCATTCTACGTTTTCCTTCAAAGGAGAATGGTTTCGTAACAATAGCAACAGTTAATGCACCAAGTCCTTGGGCAATTTCTGCAACAATAGGAGCAGCACCTGTACCAGTACCACCACCCATTCCACAAGTGATAAATACCATATCTGCTCCTGCCAAAGCATCCTCTATTTCCTTCTTAGATTCAACAGCAGCTTCCTTACCTATTTCAGGCTTTGCCCCTGCACCAAGTCCATCCGTTAAAGATGCTCCAATCTGAATCTTAACATCCGCTTTCGAAGAATTTAATACTTGTAAATCGGTATTGGCAGCAATAAATTCAACACCCTTTACTCCTGACTCTACCATTCTATTAACAGCGTTTCCACCGCCGCCACCTAAACCAATAACTTTAATCTTGGCTAACTGATCTAATTCTAATCCACCTATCATACCTAGTCCTCCTTAGTTATCAAAAAAATGTCCAAACACTTTACTAATAATATTATCATTATTGATTGTCTTATCGCCAGGAGACATCAAAACTTGGACATCGCTTTCTGATATCATACTGACATCCTTCCCCCGTAAAGACATCTTATCATCAAAATATTGTACTGCGCCAATTACACTGCTATATCGATTATGTCTAAGCCCCATCGTACTAATATTACAAACCTTAGCATGAAGACCAAAAACAGATTCTACAATATATTGAAATCCTGCTAACTCACTAAGGCCACCTGTAACTATTATATAACGTATTTCTCTATTTGTTAAGTTTTTTATCTCTTTTTTTGCTAAATTAAGGATTTCATCTATCCTTGCTTCCACAACTTTAGAAATACCCACTTGAGAAATTTCCTTTTTATCATTTCCAACCATAACCTCAACAGTATCATTACTATCAGCATAAGCTTGCATACTAACTGCAAACTGTTCTTTTAACCGTCTAGAATCTTCTTCTTTTATCTTAAAAATATAAGAAATATCACGGTCTACATTATGACTACCTACAGGAATTACAGCATTTTTAATTTGAATACCTTTATTAAACACAGAAACATTAGTAGACTCTTCTCCAATATTAATAATGGCCCCAACTTCTTTCTGAATTCTACTACTCCTTGCCGCATAATAATCTCCTGTAGATGCAAAAGCAACATCAATTGCCTCTAGTCCACTTAACTTTAAAACTTCTAAGATTCGGTAAAGAGGCTCCTTTGGTAAAGTAGCAACAACTACTTTCGTCTCTAATATTGCTCCTGACATTCCTTTTGGATCTTTAATATTTTCCTCTTCATCAACAGTAAAACTAATAGGAATAGCAGTAACCAATTCATACTCTTCTTCAATCTTTCCAACCAAAGCATCTTTTAATACCTTACTAACATCTCTACCAGTAATACATGATGAATCTTCAACTTCCACAGATCCTACTGCAATATCCATAAAACATCCAGTCGCAGGAACTACCGCGATAACCTTAATAATCTTAATTCCAAGCATATCATTGATTCTCTTTAAGGCAACTCTAACACTAGAAACACATTTTTTAATATCAACAACCTGTCCTTTAGAAACACCTGCAGAAGGACTATGAACAGATGCTAAAACGTGAAATCTATCATGAACTTTTTCTGCAACAACAATCTTTATACTATCTGTACCTAATTCAATCCCAGTATACACTTGACTCATTTCAGCATCTCCCATCTTAAAAATAATTATACTATAAATTAGAAATTAAGAAAAGTTTTTTTATTTAATCTCATAAATTTCATACCCTAAAACTTGATCTATTTTTCTACCATATTTTTTCACAAACTCTAAAGAAACTTTATCTGTTTGCTTAGATCCAACATAAGAAGCTTTATTAATCACAAAAATAGCATCTTTCTCATCTTTCAAAGCATGATATAATTTACGAGAACCATGATAACCCCAATTTCCAGTATTAATTAAATCAAACCAATTAATAGGAAGATCATTAACCAATTTATAATAATAACTCTGTTCTACTAAAAAGATAACCTTCCTATCTTTATAAGTATCAAAAATACGACTCACTAATTGTGTCTCCTTAATTTGTTCCTTCGTCATATATTTAAATTCAAAATGCCTAACAGAATTAGGATAAATAAATCCATCTTCTAAAGTAACAAAAACACAACTCACAACAATACCAAAAATACATCCCATAGTAAACAAAGTTAAATGAATCTTAGGAATACGTATTTTATCAATAATCAAAAATAACATGACAAACAAGAAAAATTTAAAATGAAAAGCATCTAACATCGGAATCGCAATAGAAACAAAAGATAGAACATAATAATTCATAAGTTTCTTGGGATTTCTAATAATAAGATAAATTAAAAGAAGAATACATATTATAAAAAGTATAACAACAAATGAAAATCCTAAATAATTTTCTTTTCCAAAGTCAAACATTCCAAGAACACATAAATCAAAAAACTCGAAATAACTATTACTAAAAAACAAATAAATAATAAATATGAAAATAGGTATAAGTGCTCCAACAATTCTTTTACCAACTTTTTTAGGCTCTGAAAATAAATAATATAAACTAGGTAATGCTAAACATACACCAATACTTTGTTTAGTTAAAATAGCGAATCCAATAACAATCCCTATCAAATAATCATTACTTTTCTTCTTCTCCATAAGTAGTAAAACTAGTAATAAAAAGAAAACAAAATAATTATAACTAACATAAATCAAATCCCAATTAAGAACCAAAATCAATAACAATATATTAGCATTCTTCCCAAATAACTTTTCTAATAAATAATAACTTAAAGTAATAAGTAACGCTTGTTCTATCTGAACTACTAATAAATTAGAACCAAAAATATGAAAAGGAAGAGAAAATAAAAATGGAAAAAATGGAGTAATAACCATATTAAAGTCTTTATACGGAATAAGTCCAAAATAAATATTATGCATAAATCCATAATTCCAAATTTCATCCAAATCACAAGGAATAAAATTCAAAAAAACAACGAACAAACAAAATAATAAAATATATTTTAACCATGGTTTAATCTTTTTCATACACTACTCCATTCTATATACATAATAATAATCATAAGCATCTATTTTTTCACTATGTTCTATCACGTAATTAGCAATATCAAAATCAAACTGATGAGAACTATCTCTTATTGCTGTATCATAATCTGCCATATTAATAATAAATATTTTATTTTTATATTTTTTAATTCTATTTATCATTTTTTCTGTTCCGCGATATCCATAATTACCTCGACATAAACAATTATATAAATCTAAGTCCTGATTCTCTGCAATTTTTAAAAAAGTATTTTGAAAACCTAATATAATAACATCTTGATCCTTATATTTATAATAAATAGTAACTAATTTATCTAATTCTCCCCTACTAGAAGATGTCATTAAATAATAATTAAAATTAGGAATATCAGAAAGAAAATTGGTATCTTTTCCATTTCCAATTAAGAAAAAACTATAAAAACAAGAAAAAAGTAATAAAGGAATAGATATTAAATAACAAAATTTTTTCTTTATCTGAACATTCTGTAAAAACATTATCATAAATAAAAAGAAAAATGCAGAAAAATGATAATAAGCAAATATAGGTACCATAAGTCCAACAGATGCAAATAGAATATAATAATTAATAATATTTTCTTTATGTTTTATAGTATAAATAATCATAAAAATAAATAAAACTAAAAACAAATAAAACCATAACGTAAAAACTTTAGAATTATTAGAACCAAAATCAACAAGTCCTAAAAAACAAAAATCAATAAAATTCCAAAGAGCTCCTTGAAAAGCTAAATAACAAACTAAGATAAGAACAGGTGTTATAAATCCCAAAATACGCAAACAAAATTCTCCTCTATTTTTAATAAGATAATAAATAGTAGGTAAAAATACTAAAATACCAATCGTCTGTTTCGTACAAAACAAAAGTCCTAAAATAACACCAATAACATAACCATTTTTCCAATACTTTTCTGCATAAATTAAAAGAACCAATAAAAACAAGCAAAATGTATTATAAGTAGGAACTAAAGCTTGAAATAAAGGAAAACAAAAAGCAAGAAGAAGTAACATAATTTTAACACCATATAACCGGTATAAGAAATAAAACATAATTGTTAAAAGTACAGCTTGTTCTATTAAAAACATAAGATTATTAGACCAAAAGACTAACCCTATGGCCATAACAAAAGAATATAATGGTGTAGAAACCATGGAAAAATCACGATATGGAACTTGTCCCCGACTAATAGCATAACTGTAACCATAATTCCAAATAGAATCAAATTGATTATTATGATAACCAAAAACACATAAAGCTAGCAGAAAAAAAAGAAAAAGAAAAAGAAATCCTACAACTTTCTTATATTTCATAATAACACCTACTCTTTATAATAAACAACAAAAGCATATTTCGTATCCACCTCTTCACAATTAGAAACTATCCAATGAGCAACCTCTTTCGCAAATTGAGAATATTCATAATCTGACTTATAATCTTCAAAAGAAACCACAAAATATTGATTATGCATATCTTTAATACGATTAATCATTTTTTCAGTCCCATTATATCCAAAATTACCATAATACAAAACATCAAAATAACTAAGATCTCTATCATTAATAATATCATAATACATAGAATAATATCCCACTACAATAGCATCTTCATACTGATCAATATACTTATCATACTTCATTAAATTTTGATATGTTTTCTTATCATGTAAATTATAATTAAAATGATTAGCATCACTGGTAAATACAAAATCAACAGGCCACATCATAAATAGTATAATACAAGTAGGAATAAAAATAGCGAAAGAAAGACTTACTAAATATTTTTCTGGCAATCGAATATAAGGAAGAACCATAATTAATAAACAATTCGCATACATAGCATAATGAGTAAAATCAAAAAGTGGAACTGCAAATAAAAAACCAAAGAATAAATAATAATTTTGAATATCTTTGCGATGCCTAATAATAAGGATTAAACTAAACACAATCGACAATAAAGTAAAGATAAAAGGCCATATATGTACTTGTCCTCCACCAACTCCATTATTATGAAAGAAATCAAAAAGGCCAAATAAACATAAATCAAGAAATGGTAAAAATGCTCCAGTAACAAGTAAATAGATTAAAAAGATAACACAAGGAATAAGAAAACCTGCAAACCTTCTTAACAATTTTTTCAAATCTTTATGATAAAAAATAATAGAAGGAATAATTAAAAAAGGACCAATCGTTTGCTTAGACAAACAACTAAGAGCAATACAAGCACCAATTAAATAGTCTTTATTAGGATACTTCTTTTCTAAATAAACAAGCAAAACCATCATAAAAAAACACATATAATTGTAAGTACCAATAATATTAGAATAAGTAAAAATTACCATTAAAACTAAAAATAAACTAGCTTTCTTCCCAAACATTTGATATAAGAAATAAAAGGTTACAGTGACAAGTAATGCTTGAGCTAATAAAAAAGTAACATAATTATTATAAATCAGTAAAAAAATAGCGCAATAAAAAGCATAAAGGGGTGTAGAAACGGTATTAAAATCTAAATATGGTATCTGTCCTCTCGCAATCGCATAACTAAATCCATAATTATTGGTAGGATCCCCATAATTATGATTAAATCCAAAAAAATTCAAACAACAAAAAATAAAGATAAATACTAAAAAATACCACCAGTTCTTCTTAAAAAACTTCACTTTTCATCACCTAACCTATAAATATCATAATCTAAAACTTTATCAATGAAAACACCATTTTTTTTAACATAGAAAATAGCCTCTTTATTAATTTGCGAATTTAAATTTACTTTTCTCTCTACAAAAACTATTTTTCCTTCTTCTTTCTTTAAACTAGTTATCAATTTCTTAGTTCCGGCTCTTCCCCAATTACCATAATTAATTAAATCAAAATAAGTAATAGGAGAATCATTTATAATTTTAAAATAATAACTATCTGGAAATAATAACAAAACATTTTCAAGTCCATACTTCGCTATTTTTTCATTTACTTTATCAGTATATTGAAGAGAATTGTTACTTAAGAATCGCCACTCAAAATGAGGAATAGAATTAGGGTAAGAAAAAGAACCAGAAATTTTCCAATAAGTTAGAACCACGCTCGTTCCAAACAAAATTCCCAGAACAAATAATTTAATCGGAAAATAAATGGATATTGGTTTTATTAAAAAGAAAGTTACCAACAACCCAAAAAAGAAAATCTCGAAATGATAAATATCAAAAATAGGAATTAAGATAGAAAAGAAAGCGAGCACATAATAAAAATAAATTGTTTTATTTTTTTTATGAAACAAGTACAAAATTATAAGCAAAAGAATACTTGAAATAAAATAAAAATTAAAAACTTTTCCATTAGCTTCCCCAAAATCAAAAAGGCCAAAAAAACATAAATCCAAAAAAGAGAAAAAACTATGTGAACAGATTAAATAAATAGCAAAAAGAAATATCCCCACTAAGACTACACCATATCTTTTTATAATTTTTTTATAATCTTTAAAATAAAACAAACTAGGTAAGCAAAGCAAAAATCCAACACTCTGCTTTGTTAAAATAGAAATTACCAAAACAATACCTATAACATAATCATTACTTTTTTTCTTCTCCAAATACAGTAACAATACAAATAAAACAAGTAAGAATAAATTATAATTAGGAAAAGCAATGGATAAAGGATAGCATAATAGAAGAAGAAAAATATAACTTTTATTCCTAAGTAACTGATATAAAATAAAAAACAAAAAAGTAAGAAGGAAAGCATTTACAACATGTAAAACTAACATACTGGATCCAAAAAGATGAAAGAAAAGACTTAAAAAGAAAGGATAAAATGGAGTAATTACCATATTAAAATCTACATAAGGAACAAGTCCTTCATAAATACTATGACTAAATCCATAAGTCCAAACTTCATCCAAATAAAGGGGCTGCAAAAAAAGTCCCCAAAACAAAAAGAAAAAAAATAAAACAAAATAAATTCCATATTTTTTTATAAATTTTACCATATCCTACTCCATAATCTGAAAATGATTTCCACTATCTAAATAAAGTATCCCTTTTCTATTTTCTAACTGACTTAGTACTTCATTATAATAATTAATCATATTAAACTTTGTTAAAGTCAAATAAACCATATTACCATCGTCCATATATAAAAGAAAACGGTCCTTATCATAATCGTTAGGTTGATATTCGATATCAGAAATTTTACCTAAAATATCTTTTTCTATATTGGCCATTCCTTTAATAAAAGAATTATATTTATTATCCGGAACATAATTAATTAAACGAGGAATGCGAAAAACATCAATTTCATCACTAACCGCAATCTCTTCTTTATCAGAAAATACAACGGTTTGATTAGTATAATTAATAAATAAAGGTTTATTTTCATCAATATCGAAAACTAAAGTATGAAAAAATTCTCGATTGACAGTAGCCTTTTGAATATAAGGAGATTCCTCTAAAGTCTCTTCAATCTCTTTACTAGAAACAAGATAAAAACTAGGATAATTTTTAACTCCCGCCAACTCTAAAATATAATCATCGTTTAAATAACTAGTACCTTCCACTATTAAATTTTGAATAGGAAGACGAAGTAAAAAATAAATGCCAAAAGATAGTCCCCCTAATATTAGAAGCACTATAAAGAAAGGTAATAATTTAATTTTACGCCGTTTCACTATTTTTTTTGCCATAATTACTCCCAATTAACAAATTCTTGTTCTACTTTTAATTCAACATGATATTCTTCTTTTACTTTTTCTCTAACATATTCAATTAAACTCTTAATGTCTTCACTACTAGCATGGTCATAATTAATTATAAAATTAGCATGCTTTTCACTAACCTTAGCCCCTCCTATTTGAAATCCTTTCAAGCCTAAATCTTCAATCATCTTTCCAGCAAACATTCCTTCAGGATTACGAAAAACAGATCCTGCTGATGGATAGTTCAAAGGTTGAGATTCCATTCTCCTACGTCTACGATCTTTGATTACCTCTTCAATCGCATTTCTATTTCCCTTCTCTAAACGAATAACTACCTCTAAACAAATATACCCAGGATGTCTTTGTAAAAAAGAACTACGATAATGAAAATTCATCTCTTTATTTTCTAATTTTATAATTCTTAAATCCGGAGTCAAAACCGTAACATCTTGAACAATATATCCCATATCACTTTTATAAGCACCAGCGTTCATGAATACAGCACCCCCAACAGTACCAGGGATACCAGCAGCAAACTCTAATCCAGCAAGACCACGTTTGGCAGCCTGCATAGAAAGTTTTACCAAAGAATATCCAGCACCAACTCGAACTTTAGAATTACCAAAAAATTCAATATCATCAAATTCATCTAATTGGATTAAAACACCTTCATATCGCTTACTACTAAATAATAAATTGGAACCAAACCCCAAAACTTTAAACGGAATTTCCATAGCATCCATCTTACGAACTAATTTCATTAAACAATCCACATTCTTAGGATGAACAATAGCAGTCGCTACTCCACCAACACGATAAGTAGTATACTTATCAAGTGAAGCATTACGTTCTATTTTGCCAATATTCATTTTATCCAATTCCATCAAAAATTCATTCATACTTATTCACCAACTAACTTCTTAATCTCCTGATAAATTTTAGTAAGAGAATCTTTCACCCCAAAAGATTGACTGGCTTTTTTCATTGACTGATACATCTTATCATCAGCAAAAATAGTATCAATATCATGACATAAAGCTTCCCCAGAAAAATCCTTCTCTTCTAAAATCTGACAAGCACCAGCATCTTCTAATTCTTTAGCATTCAAATACTGATGATTATGAGTAACATAAGGAGATGGAACTAAAATCGATGGTAATCCAATCCCCGTAATTTCAGAAATAATAGACGCTCCTGCACGAGAAACCATTAAATCAGTATCTTTCATAATTTGAATTAACTCTTCTGTATAAGGAAGTAATACCACATTTTTAGGAATATCAATATCCTTATAAGAATCATAATAAGCTTTACCAGTAACTACTAAAACTTGATAATTTTTATTCTTAAAAAGACGGATTGCATCTTTTAACTTCTTAGTCATTGTAGTAGAGCCTAAAGATCCCATAACAATTAAAACTAATTTTTTACGAGGAGAAAAACCAAATTTCTCTCTAGATACTTTATCAATATGTAAAATTTCCTCACTTCTTGGATTCCCTGTATAAACTGTCTTATTCTTAGGAAAAGAAGAAATACTTCCTGGAAGAGAAACACAAATAGTATCAACAAAACGAGCTAGAAACTTATTAGAAAGCCCAGGAATAGAATTTTGCTCATGAATCATAGTTTTAACATGTAATTTATGTGCAGCATATAAAACAGGAGCTGTAATATATCCCCCTACTCCAATAACAATATCAGGTTTAAAATCTAATATAATTTCCTTAGATTTTTCTATAGCTTTATAAAATTTTTTCATAACAGAAAAATTAGAAAAGATATTTTTTCGATTCAATCCCTTAATCTCAATACCAACAAAATTAATTCCACGAGCGGGAACAATATCTTTTTCCATACGGTCTGTAGTACCTATATATAAAATTTCACTGTTTTTATCCTCTTCTTTAATTCTATTAATAATTGCAAGTGCAGGATAGATATGACCTCCGGTACCTCCTGCTGCTACGATAACTCTCATCACGTCACTCCTAAATCACTAAATTTTATTCAAAACTGTATTAAAAAATACAAAAAACCATCCTTAAATGATAAGAAAATTATACCTCATATTGTCAAATAAGTAAATAAAGTTAACTACTTTTTAAGCGATATATTCTTATAAAACACTACGATTTACAAATTCTTTTAATGCTAAAAATAAATCAAGTTTATTTTCTTTATAAACAATAGTACCATTCTGATTTTTTATCATATCAATTAAAGAATCAATACTGAACCACGCTACTTCAGAAAGTTCCTCTTCTTGAATAATAAATTCTTCAGCTAGAAAATTACATTTTATATAAAAGAACCAAGTAGTATTTGAGTCAAATTTACCATCAATAAAAGAATAAAGATTATCTAAACTAACAGTAACACCCAATTCCTCTTTAAGTTCTCTTATCGCTGCAGCACTTGCACTCTCACCTTTCTCAACATGTCCTGTGCATAAAGTCCACATATTAGGATAATACTTTTTGGTACTACTTCTTTTTTGAAGCAATACTTGACCTTCATCATTTAATATAAAAACAGCAATCTCATGACAACTATTTAACTTCATACTTTCCTCTCTTCACTTCATTCTAAAGTATATAATAGTATAACATAATATTAAAAAAATAAACATTGTTATTCTCTAAAATATGTGTTAAACTAGCATCACAAGAAAAGAGGGATAGCTATGGCAAGTGTCGGAATTATTGCAGAATATAACCCATTTCATAACGGACATTTATATCAATTAAATGAAATAAAAAAGAAATATCCAAATGATACTATTGTTATTGCTATGAGCGGAAATTTCACTCAGCGAGGAGAACCCGCGGTCATAGATAAATGGACCCGCGCAAAACTAGCAATTGAAAACGGTGCAGATTTAGTAATAGAAATTCCTTATGCCTTCACAACTCAGAGTGCTGACTACTACAGTTATGCAGCAATTACCCTACTAGAAAGCTTAAAAGTGGAAAAACTAATTTTCGGAAGTGAATCAAATGATATAGAAGATATCACAGAAATTGCGAAAGCTCAACTAGAAGAAAAAGATTTTGATAAACTAGTAAAAATTTATTCAAAATTCGGCTACAATTATCCCACTGCTCTATCATTAGCACTAAAAGATTTAACAGGTAAAACAATAAAAGAACCAAATGACATTCTAGGTATTACTTACATAAAAACAATATTAAAACATAACTACAAAATTGAACCAACGACAATAAAAAGAACAAACCAATATCATAATAAATACTTAACAGGAACCATCAGTAGTGCAACATCAATTAGAGAGAATTTAAATAATTTAGAAAAAATAAAAGATACAGTTCCCAAAAATACATATGAAGTTCTAACAAAAGAAACAATTCATAAAAAAGAAGATTACTTTAACTTTTTAAAATATAAAATCATAACCGAAGAACACCTAGATAAATATCATTTAGTAGAAAAAGATTTAGAAA
This sequence comes from uncultured Bacilli bacterium, assembly GCA_944333345.1. GTDB lineage: Bacteria > Bacillota_I > Bacilli_A > RF39 > UBA660 > Faecimonas. Next base: position 14,347 of record CALVKW010000026.1, read on the forward strand.
TAAAATTAAAAAAAGAAATACTAACAACAAAAACATATGAAGAACTAATTCAAAAAGTAAAATCAAAACATCAAACTTATAGTAAAATATCTCGTGCTCTACTTCATATACTATGTAATTATACAAAAGAAGAAGCAAAAGAAAATAAACAGATAAAATATATTCGCTTACTAAGTTTTAATAATAAAGGAAGAGCTTATTTAAATAAATATAAAAAAGAAATAGAATTACCAACAATTAGCAAAATAGTAAAAGAAAAAGATAAAATGCTAGAGTTAGAATTAAATACAACAAAAATATATGTCCTTCCCTATAATGAACAAGAATATAAAAAAGAATATCAAACCAATCTATATATAAAGGAGAATGAAAATGATTAAAGAGAAAAAAAGTGGACAATTAATTGTTATATCAGCACCAAGTGGATGTGGAAAAGGAAGTATTATTAATGGAGTTTTAGAAAAAAACAAGAATATGTGGCTTTCTGTATCTACAACAAGTAGAAAAATTAGAGAAAATGATATTCCCGGAGTAACTTATAATTTTGTAACAGAAGAAGAATTTAAACAAAAAATAAAGGAAGGTTTCTTCTTAGAATATACCAATTATGCTGGAAATTATTATGGAACGCCAAAAGGAACAATGAAAGAAAAATTAGATCAAGGAATTGATGTTATCTTAGAAATCGAAATTGAAGGTGCTGCTAATATTAAAAAATTAGTACCAGAAGCAATATTTATTTTTATCTTACCACC
>CALVKW010000027.1 GCA_944333345.1 uncultured Bacilli bacterium
GGGCTTAGTTTTAATCCTAGTGATTTCTTTATTAGTGATAAGTATGCAACTATTATGACAGTTGTTTCTTATCCTAAATATATTACACCAGGTTATTTATCATCATTAACCAATATGCCTGGTATTAAGGTTGTTGTTAAACACATTCCAGTTCCTTTTCAAACTATGTCTAAAATGTTAAATAGACAAGTTGCTGATTTAAGAGAAAAATATCAACGTGAACGTGATCAAACGATGCGTGAAAGATATCGTCAAGATGCTGAGAGTTTGGAATATTTTACTTCTATGCTTGCTGGTAGTCAGGCTCGTATCTTTGATTTCCAGATGCATATTATGATTACGGCAAATACGAAAGAAGAATTGGAATTAAAGAAAGTTAATGTAAAGAATTATTTGGACGCTATGGAACTTCGTGCTATTTCTTTACGTTTTGAACAAGAAAAAGTATTAAAAAGTATTTTACCAATTTTCCCATCTCAGGATGTGGAACAAAGAATTGGTACTCCGATTCCATCTGTTACTATTGCAGCTATGTATCCATTTATTTTTGATAGTATTAAGGATCCTGGACTTTCTACCTTACTTGGAGTAGATTTCTCTGGTGGTGTTATTTTATTTAATCAATTCTTATATAAGATTCGTAAAGAAAATAATAGAAATAATGCAAATATGATTATTCTTGGTACTTCTGGATCTGGTAAATCTACAGCAGCAAAAGTATTGTTACGTACTCATATTCGTAATGGTTGTCAGATTGTTGCGATTGATCCGGAAGATGAGTTACGTGAAATTACTCAGACTTATGGTGGAGATACGGTTGATATTGGTAAGGGTGGAGAGTTTGGTTTAATTAATCCACTTGAAGTTGTTATTGATGCTGATGAAGAAGAGATAAAACAGGGACTTGGTTATACTGTGTTAACTCGTACTTTACAATTTTTAAAGGCATTTTTAAAATATTATGACCCAACGATTACAGAAGATGTTTTAACTATGTTTAGTGAGATTGCACAAGATACGTATAAACGTTTTGGTATTGATTTTAATACAGATTTTTCTAGATTTACATCTAAAGATTATCCAACTTTTTCTGATGTTTATGCGACTATCCGTGGTCGTTTGATGTCTATGACAGAACAGACGCAAGAACGTGATGTTATGGAAAGGTTGGAATTAAAGATTCGTCCTCTTACGAAGGAGTTACGATTCTATTTTGATGGACATACTACATTAAGTCGTGATAGTGACTTTATGGTATTTAATATTAAAGAGTTAATGAATACTGATTCTAATATTCGTAATGCATTATTCTTTAATGTATTAAAATATGCTTGGGGACTTTGTTTGGATTTTAATGTAGATACTGTATTAATGGTTGATGAAGCTCATGTATTACTTGGTGCAAATAATGTACTTGGTGCTGAGTTCTTGGCACAAGTTCAAAGACGTGCTCGTAAGTACAATACTGGTACAATAATTATTACACAACAACCAAGTGATTTTGCCGATCCTGCAGTTATTACTCATGGTAAAGCAATCTTTGATAACGCTTCTTACTATTTAGTTATGGGACTTAAGAAACAAGCGGTTGAAGATTTAAGTTTACTTATTGATTTAAATGATAGTGAAAAAGAAAGTATAAAAAGATATTCTCAAGGTGAAGCATTATTTGTTTGTGGAAATAGACGTATGAGAATTAATATTGCTGTTACTAAAGAAGAATTAGATTCTTTTGGTTCTAGTGGTGGCTTTTAGAAGTTAAGTAGAGGTGGTGATGTGTCATGTCCATAATGAAAGGTACTAATCTGCATGGTAATCGTGTACAACGTAGTGACGATCCTCGTAATGGGCTTGACGAATCTGCTGCCTATAAAGCTAAAAATGGAGCACAAAAGGCACAGGAAAATGAAGCAACAAAGAAAGCCTTAACTGCTGGGGCCAAAGGGGCAGCATCGGCTTTAGGAACTCCGGCTGCTGGGAAAGCAGTAGATTTGGCTAGTAAAACTAAATTAGGTAATGCTATTTTAAATAAAGGGGCTAATCTTTTAAATCGTATTCCGGGTATCGGAAAAACGATGAAGAATTTAGATGATAAGAAGATATTAGATGCAGCGAATAAAGTAGCTGATGCTGCTTCAGCTAATCCTCAGGGTGCCGCAGGAAAAGCTGCAGGGCAAGCAGCAAATGGTGCAGAAAACTCTGGTGGGGGATTATCTAACTTTTTTGGTGGATCTCGTCCTGATTTTTTGGGTAGACGTAAAAAAAGTAGTCAAAGCCAAGATGATAGTGTTACTTCTGGTGCTTTTGATGGTATCTTTTCTGGTAATATAGCTGTTAAAATTAGCATTGGAGCTGCTGTCATGTTTGGAGCAATTTTGTTTTTTGCAATTATTGGTGGAGCTCAGACAGTTGGTATTATTACTAGTTATGATTCTGCATTTGGTGTTAGTCAGGCTACTGGAAGTGAAACCGGTGGTCTAGATTATAATTCTACTGATCCAGATGCAAGAGACTTTTTTGATAGAGTTGCTAGTGTTAAAAATTCTTTTCAGATGCAAGGAAAAAGTTTTAATGCTGTATATATTTCAGCCGTGTACACTGTTTTAAATCAGCGGGGTGCTAATTTATCATATAATGATATGACTACTGCTGTTATTACTAATATTGCGAATGCTATGTTTAGTGGAAATAGTTTTAGTGAAGATACTTTTAGAAATAATTTGATTAATTCTATTTTTCCGTCTTATCTTCCTGGTGAAAGTCAGGCTACTTATGAAGCAATGGCTGATGATGTATTTGATTATTATGATGACTATTATAGTTTGATCGGAGCGACAGCTTCAAATTGTGCTAGTCTTGGTTCCTGTGTTTATGAGATTAAGGGATTTTATCTTTCTGGGCGTGGAAACGTTACGCAATCTATGACAATTACTGATTTACAAGTACGTTTGATGGAATGTGGTGGATCTTTTGGTAGCGGTGACTGGAATACTCCATTAGCTGGTGAAGAATTGGTTCCTTTTGAGCAATATGTTTTAGGTGTTGCTTATCAAGAAATTGGTCCTTCTGCTCCTGATGAAGCAATTAAAGCACAAATGGTTGCGGCAAGAAGTTTCTCTTTAGCAAGACCTATCTCTATGGGAAATGCGAATGGTAAGAAACTGGAACAAGAAAATGGTCAATGGATTTTACAACTTTCTTCTTGTGTTGCTGACCAAGTATATTGCAATCCTAATTTAGGGTGTTCTGCAATGAATGATGGGGAACAATATGGTACTGTCCGTAGTGGTGTTGATTATCCTGTTAAGTTAAAAGACCCTTTACCAGCGGATCATAAAATGCGTACCTTAGCAAATGAGACTATGGGTGAAGTTTTAGTTAATGAACAAGGAAATGTTATTTCTACTAATTATGCTTCTAGTGTTCAAAATAGATTTATTAGCCTTGCTAATCAAGGATTAAATTATAAACAGATTTTATTACAAGTATATGGTGCTTCTGATATTGATGAGATGAGTTGTAATACTGGATCTGGTGGTGGATGTAATAGTACTGGTAGTACAGGTCCTTATTCTGGATGGAAACAAAGTGATCCAGCATGGGGAAATATTACTATCGGAAATACTAGTCAAACTATTGCTGGTGTTGGATGTTTAGCTACTTCTGTTTCTATGTTGATTGCGAAGAGTGGAGTGGAAACTACCGTTAATGGTGACTTTAATCCTGGTACTTTTGTTCAACGATTGAACGAAACTGGTGGATTTTCTGGAGCTAATTTAGTATGGGCTGCTGTTAGTAATGCTGCACCAAACTTCCAATTTGTAACGAAAGTTTCTTTATCTGGTCAATCACAAGCACAAAAGTTAGCTAGAATCCAAGAATTATTAAATCAAGGTTATTATGTTGTAGCAGAAGTAAAAGGTAATACAGGACAACATTGGGTAGCTATTGATGGTATTGATGGAGATCGTGTTTTAATGATGGATCCAGGTAGTCAAGCTACCGATATGTGGAATCAATATAATTGGACTAATACTAGTGAACTTGCTTATTTTAGAGTTACTGCATAGGAGAGAAGAATATGAAAAAGGGTAGATTGAAATATATTATTATCATTCTTATTATTGTTGTTTATGGTATAGGAATGTATCTTGTTTTTGGAGTTGATGAGAGTAGGGAAAGAAGAGCAACAACTACCTTATTGATTGGTGATGAGACTGTCTTAAATTATACTTCTAGGCAATGGCTTAATGTCACTAGTCAAGAGTTGCTCTCTTCTATTAATTGGCAAGATTTTAATGTTTATATTGATAATGAATATTTTGGTAATTATTTAGTGTGGAAAGATGACCGATGGTATTTATTTAATCAAAATAGGGAAGCTGTTTCTTATCAAGGTAATGAATTTTTTGCTTATAAAGCTGGTTTTGAAATGGATGTTTTACCTTTTCAAACTACTCCAATTACTGATTTTTCTTATGCTAATCAAGTGTTAGAGAATCATGGATTAGCTTCTAATCCTTCTTATACTTTAACTGAAGTTTCTTCTTTTGATTTTGATAAAGATGGTGTTAATGAAGATTTTTATATTATAAGTAATGTATTTGCGACTGATTTTTTCCCTGATAAGTATTTCTCTTTTGTTTTTATGATAGATAATAATAGTATTTATATGTTGTATGAAGACGTTGATCAAAATGATGGAGTAAATGGTTGTAAACCTAATTTGTATACCGTTGCGGATGTTGATGATGATCATGATTATGAAATTGTCTTAATGTGTTCAAAATATAGTAATCAGACACCTGTTGTTATGTTATATGAATTTCAGGATAATGCGTTTAAAATTGCAATTTCTAATCAATAATTAATGACGATTTGTGATTTTGATGTTATAATATAGGGCGAAAGGGAGTAATCATATGAAATTTAAATTCAGAGCAGATCCAGAAGACATCTTAATGTTTGTCTTATTTGCGTTATTTTTATTATATATTGTCTGTATTGGTGTTTTAAATTTATCTTCATTTGCTACGGAAGGTTATTTAGTCGGTTTTAATCCTTTTCCAGCATTTGGTCCTAAATATATTGCAGCAACTTTAACTTTTTATTTTTTATCTTTGGGTGGTCTTTTAGTTAGTGTTAGTTCTTACTTTTTTGATCGTGAGAAAGGTTTTGGAATAACGACTGATAAAAAAGATAAAGGTTATTCTAGATGGGCAAAAGAGAAAGAAATTAAAGAAGAATTGGATAGGGTTGAAATTAAGCAAGAAAATTCCACTTCTGCGGGAGTCCCTTTAATTCTTAATGATAATGAAATGTGGGTAGATAATAGTGAATATCATTCTTTAGTTATTGGTGCTACTGGTTCTGGTAAAACTCAAACAGTCATTTTGCCTCTTGTTCATAGTTTAGCAAAGGCCAAAGAATCTATGATTATTACGGATCCCAAAGGTGAGATTTACGAAAAAACAAGTAATATGCTTAGGTCTCGTGGATATCAAATTTTACTTTTAAACTTTCGTGATCCGCAAAATGGTAATGCCTGGAACCCTATGACGTTACCTTATCAAATGTACAAGGCTGGTAATCAAGATAAAGCAATTGAGCTTTTGGATGATTTGGCTTTAAATATTTTGTATGATGAGTCTAATCAAAATGCCGATCCTTTCTGGGAAAAAACATCGGCAGATTATTTCTCTGGTGTTGCCTTGGGCCTTTTTGAAGATGCAAAAGAAGAAGAAATAAACATTAATAGTATTTCTCTTGCTACTACAGTTGGTGAAGAAAAATTTGGTGGTTCTACTTATATTAAAGAATATTTTAATGCGAAAGATCCAGCTAGTGCAGCTGCAATTAATGCTTCTAGTACGATTATGGCACCTTCTGAAACTAAAGGTTCTATTTTATCTGTATTTAAACAAAAAGTTAAATTATTTGCTTCTCGTGAAAATTTGAGTGAAATGCTTTCTCATAGTGATATTGATTTGGAAAGTATTGGTCAGAAGCCTACTGCAGTTTTTATTGTTATTCAAGATGAAAAGAAAACTTATCATTCTTTAGTTACGATTTTATTAAAGCAAATTTATGAAACATTAATTGGTGTTGCTCAGGAACATGGGGGAAAACTTCCTGTTCGTACTAATTTCTTACTTGATGAGTTTGCTAATATGCCGCCATTAAAAGATGTTACTACTATGATTACTGCGGCTCGTTCTAGACATATTCGTTTTACAATGATTATTCAAAACTTTGCCCAGTTGGATCAAGTGTATGGTAAAGAAAATGCTGAAACTATTCGTGGTAACTGTGGTAATATTATTTATTTGATTACGACAGAATTAAAAGCTTTGGAAGAAATTTCTAAAATGTGTGGTGAAGTTAAATCTAAGAAAGATGATAAAACAGCATCTACGCCACTTGTTACTGTGTCTGATTTACAACGTATGAAACAATTCGAAGTTATTATTCTTCGTATGAGAAAGCAACCATTTAAAACAAAGTTTACCCCTTATTTTAAATTGGATTGGGGTCACAAATATCCGCAAGCTGATTATCCAACTCGCCAAAAACAGGAAGTTCATACTTTTGATATTAAAGAATTTGTAAAAGCACAGAAAAAGAAAAAATTATTAGAAATGATGAATGCTGCAGATAATAATTCTGCTAGTGGTGCTAATAAGGATATGTTTGGTGGAGGATTTATGCCACCTATGGGAAATGGTACAAGGTCTCCATTTGCACCTAACCCTAATTCGATGATGGGAGGAGCTTCAAGACCTAATGCTATGCCTTCTTCTAATCCGTTTGCTCCATCTTCTGGAATGATGGGGAACAATATGGGAATGTCAAGCATGCCAAATGGTATGATGGGAATGCCAAGCATGCCTAATGGAATGATGGGAAGACCAAATCAAACTGTAAATACGTCATCTTCTAATCCAATGGGAATGCCTTCCACAACTCCTATGATGTCTAACGCTCCCGTTTCTCAACCTATTCCTCAACCAACTCCTAAACCGAAGAATACAACTCCACCTAAAGATGATGGATTGGGATTTGATGTTGATGAATTAGTTCGCAAAATTGATGCCAAAATTGCTGAATTAGAAGAAGAAGAAAAGAAAAATAAAGTACAATCTGTTAAAGCTACAAATGTAGAGCAAAAAACTTCTTCTAATGATTATTTTACCCCTGTATCCCATTCTACAGAGGCGCCGAAAGAAAAGAAGGAGTTTGCTTTACCACCGCTTCCAGAAATGGAGAAGCCAAGTGTAGCAATTGATGACAAGAAAGAAGTAGATAAGAATAAATCTACTAACTTAGTTTTGGATGATGATGAAGACGATGATGAATTCTTTGATGATTTCTTTGATAATTAGGAGGTGTAATTATGGGTTCAAATTTTAATATTGGTAGTTTTAATGCTATTAATACTGATGAGGAGAAACATCCCAAAAAAAGTGGATCTGGTGGTGTTAATGATGAATTAAGAAAAAAATTGCTTTTTCTAGGTGGAATTATTTTAGGCGGTGTGTTAATTTTATTCTTAATTTTGTTTATTGTATCATCTATTACGGGGAAAAATTATTCCTATGATGATATGGAAGAAATTATGACTAATGCTGCTATAGCATATTTTGAAGATAATCCTGATAAACTTCCTAGTGAAAATCAGAAAGTAGAAATCGATGTTGCAACATTAGCTGCTTCTGGGTATATGGATGAGCTGGTTGAGTATACAGGAGAAGACTCTACTTGTACAGGAAAAGTTACGGTTCAGATGAATGGTGATGATTATTTATATATTCCTAATTTACAATGTGGTGATGATTACGTTACACAAGCATTATATGATGTTGTTGTGGATAATATTGTGACCGAAGGTTATGGTTTATATGAAATTGGCGATAATTATGTCTATCGTGGTGAAAGTGTTAATAATTATCTTCAATTAGATAATGCATTGTGGAGAATTGTTAAAATTAATGAAAAAGGACAGTTTATGCTGATTTTAGATACTGAGGTTTCTACTTCTTATCCATGGGATAATAGATATAATTCTAATGTTGGTTACAATAGTGGTATTAATACTTATTCTGCTAGTCGTATTCGTGATACTTTAAATGAATATTATGCTACTAATGATGAAGAGATTGCTATTTTAAGTAACAGTGATCGAAGTAAATTAGATACATTTGATTTATGTGTTGGTAAAAGAAGTGAAGAGGATACTACAAAAGACAATTCTGCTGAATGTAGTGAAACCTTTGATAATCAGAATATTGGTTTACTTACTGCTTCTGATTATATGGTGGCTAGCTTAGATGTTAACTGTAATAAGGTTGGTGATCGTTCTTGCCAAAATTATAATTATTTGGTTTCAGGTTATCGCTGGTGGTTAGTTACGGCATCTTCTACTTCTACAAAGGATAGTTATTCGGTTAGTAATTCAGGTGTTGCTAGTAGTTCTACTACGTCTAGTTATATGAAAATTAGACCGGTTGTGATGCTTGATGCTAGTGTTTTATATGCAGGAGGTAAAGGTACAGTTAGTAAACCATATACGCTAAAATAGGAATCTATTATAATGATAGATTCTTTTTTTTCATATTTTATATTGGGTGATGAAATTTGAAAATTACAGTAGATGAGTTACTTTCTTTAAAACAACCTATTTATTTAATTGATATTCGTGATTATGATAGCTATTATAATGGTCATATTCCAGGCGCTCAAAATATTATTAGTTCAGAACTTTTATATCATACTTCTTCCTATTTGGATTTTCAATTTACCTATTATATTTATTGTGATGTTGGATATATTAGTGAGGATGTTTGTAGAAAACTAAGAATGCGTGGGTATCACGTAATATCGATTATTGGAGGTTATCAGAATTACTTGTTAAAGAAATAAAATTGTACTATAATAATATAAGGTGATAGCAGTGGAATATGTAAACAAGTTCGTGGATTATTGTACTAATTTTATTAGCGATGGTGGCCTTCTTTTTGGTTTTTTTTTAATTCTTTTGGAGTCATTTGTTCCAGTGTTACCTTTAGGTGTTTTTGTTGCTTTAAATGTTAATGCTTTTGGAGGCGTTGTCGGTATTTTTCTTTCTTGGATTGCTACTTGTTTAGGATGTTTTCTTTCTTATACTTTTTTTTCTTTTCTTTCTAATAGATTTCTTCATAAATTTCTTTCGTCTAAGACATTAGAGAAAGTAGATAAAGCAATCGGTAAATTTCAGAAGATTTCTTTTTCTAATTTGGTTTTAGTTATTGCATTACCATTTACTCCCGCTTTTTTAATTAACATTATTTGTGGTATTGCAAGAGTTAGCAAACGTAAGTTTTTGTTTTCTATTATTATTGGTAAGGTGTTTATGATTACTTTTTGGGGGTATGTTAGTAAAAGTTTGATTGAGAGCATTACAGATATTAATACAATTATTATTGTATCTTTAATGTTAGTTACAGCATATATTGTTTCTAAATTGGTTAGTAAGCGTGTAAATCTTGATTAGGAGGGTGTATTATGGATTATGTTATTTTAGGTTTATTAGTTGTTATTTTAATTTTTGTTGTTATTTCGTTATTTAAAAATATTAATGAAAGTAATATTACGGAGAGGTTAGGTAGACTTGAAGTTAATATGATGAAGGAAATGGGAGATTTTAAAAACGATTTATCCCGGACTATGAATGAGGATTTTACTAAATTGAATGAACAAGTAGAAAAGAGACTACTTGCTGTTAATGAAAAGGTTAATGAACGTTTAGATCAAAATTTTGAAAAAACGAATAAGACGTTTATGAATGTCATTGAGAGACTTTCTAAAATTGATGAAGCTCAGAAGAAGATTGAAACTTTATCTACAGATATTGTTAGTTTACAAAGTATATTGACGGATAAAAAAACGCGTGGGATTTTTGGAGAAGTTAATTTGAAACATATTTTATCTAGTGTGTTTGGCGAGAAAAACGATTCTATTTATTGTTTACAATATACTTTAAGTACCGGAGTTATTGCTGATTGTGTGTTATTTGCTCCAGAGCCTCTTGGGACGATTGCGATTGATTCAAAATTCCCTTTGGAGCATTATCAAATGATGGTTGACAAAAAGCTTTCTCAGAATGTACGTGATAATTATGAAAAAATGTTTAAACAGGATATGAAAAAGCATATTGATGCGATTAGTAGCAAGTATATTATTCCAGGTGAAACTGCAGATCAGGCAATTTTATTTTTACCTGCAGAAGCAATTTTTGCCGAAGTAAATGCTTATCACACAGATATTATTGAATATGCTTATAAAAAACGAGTTTGGATTACTAGTCCTACAACTTTGATTTCTACACTTACGGTTATTGAAATGATTATTAAGAATATGGAACGAGATAAATACACCTCTGTTATTCATGAAGAGTTAAATAAGTTGGGACTTGAATTTGCTAGATATAGAGAACGTTGGGATAAACTTGCACGTAGTATTCAAACGGTTAATAAAGATGTAGAAAATGTTTCTATTACTACAGATAAGATTTCTAAAAAGTTTGATAGTATTAATAAAGTGGAAGTTGGATTGTTAGAAAGCAAGGATGAGTAGTTCATTTCTTGCTTTTTTTACCTATTTATAGTAAAATATGCTTCGTAAATAAGGGGGAGTTATAGTGAAAATTCAATCGCAAAGTGAATTTATTAATTCATTTTTGGTTGCACTTGCTGAAAGTGGCTTTTTAATATCTTCGTTTCAATTGCCTGACGATTTTATTTCTATTATGAGTGATAGAAAATATAGTGAACTTTTTTCTTTTTTTCAGAATTCATCGGATTTAGATTTTGTTCCCAGATTAAAAGAATTATCGCATGAGGGATATATTTATTTTAAACAGCAGGATAATAAGACTGGGGTTATTGATGTAAGAAGGCTTATTTCTCATCCTAATTTTTCTTCTATGATGCACTTTAATCAAGATTCTATTTGCAAGATGCAAGAGTTAATTGAAGAAGTGAATACTACTCATGAGTTAAATGATATGTTAAAAAAAGAAGGAGCAACAGGTATTTATAGAAAAGATAATTCTAATGGAATTTATTCTTTAAATGAAGATGATAAGATTTTTACAAACGGAAATATTGTAGAGATGACGCCTAATACTTATATGGTTGAAAATTCTTCTTTTTGTATTGTAGGATCTTTTAAAAATCAAAGATTACAACATATACAGGTTACCTATCCATTTGAATTTGAATACTATATGAAAAATGTAATTACTAGTGTTTTGGAGCTTAATAGAGTGCAGGAAGATTCTTCTGGGAAACAGATAAGAAAAAATTAACTATTTAGGTTTTCTAAATAGTTTTTTTTGAATATTTTTTTTAATTGTCAGTATACTAAAAATAGTTAGTTCATAAAATGAAATATGAATTGGGTTATATTGTTTTTTGGTGGTTTTATTTTTATGGTTATAGGATTTACTTTTTGTATTTTATATTTTAATTTATTTGTTTTTGGATATAGTTTATTTGATTATTTACTTTTTTTGTTAAGTAGATGGGAGTGCTATTTTTTTGTTGTAGGTGTTGTTCTTGTTATTATTTCGTTAGTTCGAAAGGAGAAAAAAGTATGATGTATATTTATGATTTGCTACTTAATTTTCAAGACAAAGAGCGATTAGTTGAATTTTTTGAATGGTCTAAGCAAGATGTTTTGGAGCATGTAAAAAAGATTCCTATTGTTAGAGTACCATCTATTGATATGGATAATTTTTGCTTTGCTGATATTAAAATTGATTCTTCATTTTTAGATAAGATCCAGGGGAAGACTTTGTTATATAAAAAGAAAAAATCTATTTTTTATGCCTGTTTATTTTGTGATTTAAATCGAGTGGTTGCAGTAGAATTTTCTAATCATGGTGAAGTTCTTGCGAGGAGTTGTCTACTATTAGATGAAGAATGTGAAGTTTTGGATTCTTCTAAATTATTTGAGGAAGAAATTATCCCTTATAAAGTATTGAATAAAACCTCGTCTTTTACATTTTTAACTAGAGAAGAGGAGTTTCAAAGAAAGTATTTAAAGCAAGAACTAATATCTATTTTTAAAAATAATGATATAGATAAATTAACGTATTTATATGAGGAGGTCTTTGGAAAGGATAGTCATGACGTTAATTATAAGTATTGTCGTTTAATGCAAGATTTAGATTATCATTTTGATTTTAGATATCGTAAGCTATTTCAAATTGTGCGACTTAGTTATTCAAAAAAATAAAGCATCTTTCTAGATGCTTTTAATAGTCTATTTTCATTGCTTTTTTTACATTTTTCATTTGTGTTTCTGCTTTTTCTTTGGCTTTTTTGGTTCCTTTATCTAAAATTTCTTTTACGATTTCTGGATGCTCTTCATAATATTTTCTTTTTTCTTTGATTGGTTGTAAGAAATTATTCATGGCTTCCATTAGTTCTTTTTTACATTGAACACATCCACGTTCTCCTTTTTTACATTCTCTACATATTTTCTCTTTATTTTCGTTTTTATTTACTAAATTATGATAATAGTAAACCATACAGATGTCTGGATTCGCTGGATCATCTTTTTTTATTTTATTGGAATCAGTTACCGCTCCCATTATTTTTTTCTTTATGACTTCTTCTGAATCATTTAGGAAAATAGCATTTCCTAGACTTTTTCCCATTTTATCATTACCGTCTAGGCCTTTTACTCTTTTTGTATCACTTAATATAGCTTGGGGTTCTTTTAGTGTTTCTCCATAGATAGAATTGAATTTTCTTACAATTTCACGGCATTGTTCTAGAAGGGGAAGTTGATCTTCTCCTACGGGTATTACCTCACCATTAAAGGCAGTAATATCTGCTGCTTGGGATACGGGATATCCTAGAAAACCATAAGTAATTGATTCTCCATTGTTACCAAATAATTCTTTTTTTTGGGCAATTTCGGTTTTTACTGTTGGATTTCTTTCTAGTCTTGCGACTGTAACTAGATTTGAATAAAATACGGTAAGTTCCGCAATTTCTGGTATTTTTGATTGAATAAAGAAATTTACTTTCTCTGGGTCTAGGCCAATCGATAATAAATCTATTGTAAGTTCACTTACATTTTTTCTTACTTTTTCTGGATTATTGAAATTATCTGTTAGTGCTTGTACATCTGCAATTTCTAAAAAAAACTCATAATCATTTTGCATTTTGATATAGTTTTGTCCAGCACCAAATAGATGACCTAGGTGTAAGTTTCCTGTTGGTCTTAATCCTGTCAAAATTGTTTTTTTCATTGTATCACTTTCTTTCTTTTTTTATTTTAGCATATTTTAATATACAAAAAAAGCGATTTTTATCGCGTTTTTCTTAAAGTTACTATTCCAGCATTTGCTCCTATTAGATTGTTTGCTAGATTAATTCCTATCATTGCATTTGTTGGTCCATTGATAAAGAAGGTTGTTTCTCCTACTTTTTTTGTTCCTTTTGCATATTTTGGTAATGGTTGGTATTGTGGAGAAATGATACCACTATTTCCTGGTAAAGGTAGGAATTTTGGTGTCATACCATTATGCATATGACCAGATAATACTAAATTTGTATTAGGTTGGATACATCTTCCTAATTCTTTACTTAATCTAATAATAGACTGTGGTTCATGTGTTAATAAAATACTGTAGTGGTTTTTACTAAATAATTCTGGATTATAATATTCATCGAATAATTTTTTATAGTCTTCAGGAGATTCTCTTAGTTTTTTTGGTTTCGTTTTGTCTCCATAATAATAAAAGTCTGGAGATAGAGCACTATATTCAATACCATTTGTTGTTGTTTTTTCTCCGTTTTCTAATACAGTGAAGCCAATTTCTGTTAAGGTATCTTTTATTAATCTTTTATCAGATGGTCTCCATATTCCGTCTTTATCTTTTTCCATTAAGTCATGATTTCCATAGGATACTATGTTTATTTTGCCTTTAGAAAAATTGTATAAAGTATCTTGAAATTCTTGTTTTATTTTTTTATCCCTTAGATAAGATGCATCATCTATCAAATCTCCTGGCCATAATATACAATTAATTCCAGTCATTTCTTGTTTTATTTGATTTAAATGAGTATTATCCATTCCTGGTATATAGTGTAAATCTGATACGATTCCTTGTACTATTGTATCTGTTGGAATTAAATCTGTATATAAAGTAAGTTTTGTGATTTTTCCCATATTTTCTTCCTCTTTTCTTTGTCTGCTTATTATACCATATTTTTTTATTTTGTCAATTTAATTTCTCAATTTAATAGAAAGTGTTGTCTTAAATTAAATTGTAAGGTATAATATAAGGCGTTGGAGGGATATAA
>CALVKW010000028.1 GCA_944333345.1 uncultured Bacilli bacterium
AATACAAATAACCAAATATGAGCCTAAAACCAAATATTGTCCTTGCATACTTCACCACCTTATCATCTATTCCTATTTTAACACAAATAAAGAATATATTTCTACATTTTTCACAAATTTTAATAAGAAATTATTACCAAAAACCAAACAAAAAAAGACTAAAAAAGTCTTTATTCATCTCTTGTGCAACTACCACTAGTATTACTACTATAATAAGTAGAAAACTCATCTAAATAAGCATCCATACCTATACTCTCTGCATATTCTTTCTGACCATCCAAATCATAGGAAATACCTTTTGCAGTATATCCAGTGATTGTTTTATCATTATACATAATCGTAATGTTAGTACCTTCATCACATTCACAAACCAATTTGTTAGAAGTCATAGAAGTGACAGAAAAAACAATAATTACTAAAATAACAATAACAATAACAATACCCCCAATAATCATTAGTACTTTCTTCATAACGCCTCCTTATCATCATAATACATTAATAACAGAAAAAAGCAACAAGAAAAAATTACTAAAAGACTAGAAATCAAAGTCTCTAGTCCAAAGTTATTTGAATCTAGACCTAGAACCTACAGTAGTAGACGACCTATTTTGTAATAATTCATAATTTTGTTTCTCAGTGAAGTAGCTTAAACATGACAATGCATTATATGTCTCAGTATGAAGATCAGATGTTTTCAATAAACGACTAAGCAAGTCAGAATCTATCATACCATTTTTTTGATAATCTCTAAACATATTCATAGCAGCAATATCCGCTTGCAGTCTTTCTGTAGATTCATAAAGTCTAAAGTCCTGAATCGTTTCATACAAATCTTTAGAAAAAGAAGTAGTTAAATCACTCAAGGCAAATATAGCAACATCATATTCATAACTAAGTCCGTCCCCATAAATTCTACGTTGTTGCCAAGCATCAAGTGCTTTATGAGCAAAATTTTCCATTGCTTTAAAAGATTCTACTCTCATACCTACATAACTAACTAGCATACTCTTTAATATATCTTTTTGTTCAGAACTAATATTTGGAATAGCATCAATCCTATCAAAATGTTTTTGGGTAACTTCTACTCTGTCAATTCTTCTTTGACCATCCATATCTAAGGCCTGAATAGTATCCAAGTCTTTTTGCATACCAACTACAGATTCCTTAATTTGTTCCTGTTGCTTACTAGCATCAACAGAATCATCCATATATTCTCGTGTATCAGTTTTTAAACGAAATTCTTTACTTTCTCTTTCACTACTAATTTCAACGCCAGAAGTAACCATATCTTGAAAAGTTTTCCAAATTTCAAAAGGAAGACGTTCTTCATCCTTGTAATAATCAAAAAGTTTTCGAAAACTCTCTAAAACATGACGTTCAGAATTTGAAAGTTCGTCAACAGAATTTCTAAGACCATTCATACCAGTAACATTAGTATCTAAATCATATCCACATTTAATTAATTTACGAGAAGAAGAAGAATAATCCAAAAAATGATTAGCAAGTTCAACATAAGGAACTTCAATAGATGTAGGAAAAGCAGATGTACAAATATTAATAAATTCACCTATTTCATTATGATATTTGTCAGAAGCCATACAAAGACTAGAAGTATCTTGAATCTTCATAATATTCACCTCGCATTAATTATATAACAAAATTTAAGCTATAACAACAAAAAATCTAAGAAACATATTTGAACATAAAGGAAAATATGTTAATATAGAAACCTGAGGTGCACTTTTATGAATAAAAATGCAAATAACTTAAGAATAGAAAATTATAAATATTTTAAGGAAACAATCATGATTATTGCTGAAAACCCTGGAATAACTCATGGAGAACTAGCAAAAAAACTAAATATTTCCGATAGTAACTTAAGTAGAGTTATGAAAAATTTTTCAGAGCATAATCCACCGTTCATAGAACAGGGAATCTGTGGAAAATTTCGTTCATACGAACTAACGCCAGACGGAAAATCTTTTTTCTATGGAAACTTAACAAAACCAGAACAGGAAGAAGGAACAGAACTAACTTATAAAAAAGATATCATGTTGTATATACTAGAAACACAAGAGGATAATCCAAATCCTTATGTTCAACTATTAGAATCAATAAATATACAAAGGATTGACGAAGAATTCACTTTACCAGAATTTATAATTTTATGCAAACTACTAGGAATTATTCCACAAGAACAAATAATAGAAAAAGACTTAGAACAATCCCTAAGTTGCTGGAGTAAAATGCAAACACTAATAGAAAAAGATATAGATATGAAGAAAAAAGAAATAAGACGAAACGTTTACCAAAAAACAAAGGAAACAAAAGATTGACATATCAACGAATTTATCATATAATTATAACTGCAATTCACTTGAAACAGCAGATTTAGAGTATTTTAAAGTGTTTTTCACAAGAATCAAGTAACCATGGCTGTTTACGCGAAAGAGAAAGAAAAACTCCCTAACGTACGACTAAATCATTTCAATGAATGTAATATATAAAGAAAGGAGAAACTTTTATGGCAAGATATACTGGACCAAGTTATAAACAAGCACGTCGTGTAGGTTTTTCTATCAGTGAAACTGGTAAAGAATTAGCTCGTCGTCCATACGGACCAGGACAACATGGAAACGCACGTAAAGGAAAATTATCCGATTATGGAACACAATTAAAAGAAAAACAAAAAGTACGTTTCATGTATGGAGTAAACGAAAGACAATTCAGAAATACATTTGATAAAGCATCTAAATTAAAAGGTGTTACTGGTACTAACTTCTTAAGAATGTTAGAATCACGTTTAGATAATTTAGTATATAGAATTGGTTTCGCAACAACTCGTCGTGGAGCTAGACAATTAGTTAATCACGGACACGTTACAGTAAATGGTAAAAAAGTAGATATCCCATCATATCAAGTTAAAGTTGGAGATGTAATTTCTATTAAAGAAGACCATAAAAACTTAAAAGTTGTAGCAGATAGCTTAGCTAAAGTAACTAAACGAGTTGACTTTATTACTTACGACGAAGGAAAAATGGAAGGAACATATGTTAGACTTCCAGAAAGAAATGAATTAAATGCAGATATTAATGAAGCATTAATCGTTGAATTCTACAACAAATAATCGATAGTAAAAACTATCGATTTTTTTATGAAAAAAATTCAGAATCAGAAATATTCAAATGATTTTTCTTAATTAATTTTAATATATCAGAAGAAGAATAAATATATTGATCAAATCCCATTTTTTTTAAAATATAATAAGCTTCTATTACAGCATCAGGAACATATTCTTTCACCTGCCATCCAAATTGCGGATAAACAATCATCCTCTGAACATCACCTACCAACAAAGCAACTCTTCTATTAAAATGAGAAACATCTTTTCGCAAAAACGTTAAAAATTGCTGAAATGTACACTCTGGAGAAGTAATAAACAATTGGTAATCCGGAAGTATTGCTTTAGCAGTTGCTAAAGTTCGTCTTTCTGAAGTAGCAAAATGAACAATTAAAATACTTTGTACAGGATACTTTTCTAGTATTTCTTTAGAAAACCGAAAATTATCCCCGGTATTAGTAGACTTTGTTTCCAATAAAATATCTTCACTAGGAACACCATGTTGAATGGCAATATCTCGGTAAACTTCTGCTTCTGATTTTTGAAAAGATTTCTCAGTAATTTTACCTAATCCACCCGAAAATATAATTTTCTTTCCATAACCTTTTTTATATAATTCTGCACATGTAACAGGAATATCCAAGTTAGAGCAACCACATCCAAAAATAACATCGCATACATGAACAGTTTGATTTAACTTCATATAATTCCAAATAACCTCCAAAGAAGAAATAACGTCACAATTATATCTTAAATCATTACAACTCATATTTTTCTTCCTTAACATCAATAGTTTCACAATAACAATTACCAATTACTACATTTAAAAGATTATGGTGTAAATTAGAATGATGTAATAAATGATAAAGAGCTCGAATAGGAGCACCATGAGAAACAACCAAAATATGTTCTTCAGGGTGTTTTTTTATGACATAGTTTAAAAAATCTAAACAGCGGTTAAAAATATCTTGAATACTCTCCACGCCATCTTGAGAATAATTTAAATCATAATCCCAATACTTTTCTACATCATAAAAATCTCTAGATTTTCCTGAAAGCTCTCCCATATCACGCTCTATCAATCGATTATCAGGACAAGTCTCTACTCTATCACCGACTAAAATAAAAGCGGTTTGAACAGTTCTAAGAATAGGTGACATATAACAATAATCAAAATCAATATCCTTTAACTGTTCACGAAGTTTTTGACATTGCCTAATACCAGTATCATTTAATTCATTATTAGAACGTCCTTGCACTATATTATGATAATTATCCTCTGTTTGACCATGTCTAACCAAAGTTATTTTCATTTATTTTACCTCCAATAATTTTAATGTTTCACTATAAACTTACTAAAATATCCTTCACCAGAATAAAAGGAATACCTAGACACAAAACAAGAATGATCAACAGCAACAACCTACAATATAAATAAAATTATCTTTCCAATATGTCATTGCATATCTATCATTCTCAAATCTAAATTCATTGTAACAAAAAAGAGAAAACATGAAAAGAGAAAAAAAGAAAACCTATTACAGAGAATAGATTTTACTGTTAACTATTAAAACTTACCAATAAAATATTTTTTCTTTCCACGTCTCACAACTACATATTTTTGTTCTATAGCATCACTTTTCTTAATTTGAAACTCTAAATCTGTCACCTTATCACCATTAACACTAATAGAACCGTTACTAATAAATTCACGTGCTTCCCTCTTACTAGAACAAATACCAAACTCTACTAGGAAATCAACTAAATTAGCTTCCTTCGCAACAAAAGGTTCAATCTCTTTAAAAGCATCTTCAATTTCCCTAGCAGAAAGTTCTTTAATATTTCCACTAAACAAAGATTCACTAATTTTAACAGCTTTTTCATAAGCACCTTCGCCATGAATAAAATCAAGCACTTCTTTAGCAAGTCTTTTTTGAGCAATTCTCTTCTCAGGAGCATCTTGTTGCTCTTGCATAATTCCCTCGATTTCTTCTTTTCCTAAAAATGTAAATTTCTTTAAATATTCTTCCATCATAGAATCCTCAAAGTTAAGAATATATTGATACATTTCATAGCTAGATGTTTTTTCTTCATCTAACCATAAGGCATTTCCATAACTTTTACCTAATTTTTTTCCTGTAGAGTCCAAGGTAAGTGGCATAGAAAAAGCATATACTTCTTCATTATTAAGTTTTCTAATAAGTTCAATACCAGTAGTTAGATTTCCCCATTGATCAGATCCACCAAACTGTAAAGTGATTCCATATTTATCATGTAATTCTTTAAAGTCATAACCTTGTATCAACATATATGAAAACTCAGCATAACTAATTCCAATATCTAACTGACGTTTTACTAAATCTTTATTAAGCATATAAGTAACATTAACATATTTACCAACATCACGTAAGAAATCAATATAATTCATATCTTTAAACCAATCAAAATTATTAACTAATTGAACTTCCTCACCAAATAACTTTTTTATTTGTTCTTTTATTTTTTCATAATTATGTTCAATAACTGAAATCTCCGCTTTTTCTCGTTCTCCAGTACCTCTAGGATCTCCTACACGACCAGTAGCACCGCCTACTAAAATATAAGGATGATGTCCCGCACGTTTTAATCTTTCTACCATTAAAAATGTAGGAAATTGCCCTATATGTAAACTATCAGCAGTAGGATCAGCACCTATATAAAATTTTAAACCACCTTCATTTAATTTTTCTTCTAAGTCAGGACTAGAAATATCCTTAATCAAACCTCTCCATTGTAATTCTTCAAAAAATGTCATTTTCTCTCCTCCTCCAACTTTAAATCATATATTTCTTCAAGATTATATCCATACTCCAAATATATTCCTTCTACATCACGACTAGTAACAGAATCCCTAGAAATACCAAGTTTATCTAACACTTGATAAACCGCATCTTCACTTTGGCCCTCAATCTCCATATAAGTAGGAATCATTGGCCAATAATCAATATCAATTTCTACACCATCCAAAATATATTGGCACCTTCTATTTTCTTGATATCCCTTCGCAACAAAACCCAACTCATTTAAAATCAAATTCGTTTTTTCAAAATCATCCACTTCAATTTCTAATTCTTGCGTACCATCAATCGTAGATGAAACGATATTCTTAATAGTAAGTGTCGTCTTATCACCATTCGTACGTAAACGAATCCATTTGCCATCGATTTTAGGGATAAAATCATAAACATATCTCTTCTGTAAATGGTCCCATTGAAATATAGCGCCAACAGCCTCTAATTTCTTTTTTATTTTATTTTCATTAATTTCTAATACTCGAACTTCATATTCAGTATGCATAATCCACCTCCCAAAAAAAGAACTATTCTCCCTATAAGGGCGAATAGTTCGCGGTACCACCTTACTTTATAGATTTCTCTATACTCTCTAATATCTTAACGCGATAAACGTTTTTTCTCCAAATGCTGTAATTCATAATTATTTCTCCCTAGTTTTCACCAACCACTAGATCTCTACAAGTAAAAATAATTACTACTAACCATTTATCAATGAAAAATGATGTATTTACTATATCACAGTTTTAATTTTTTGAAAAGTACTAAAAAAGAAAAGACCTATTTCTTTTCTCCCTTTTCCAATTTTTTCAAAACTTCTTTGGTAACATCAATTGCTTTTAAACGCACTTCTTCAGCAGCATCTCTAAGAACTGGAGTACCTTTATCGATTGCTAAATCAACAAGTTCTTGTGCTTTATCTTTTAATTGAAGAGCTTTTTCCTTAGCAATTTCTAACACTTTCTCTTTGTCTAAATCAGCAAGTCCAGCCTTAATTTCTTCAACCTTTTTATTAAATTCTTCTTTAACTTCATCAATATCAATATTTTTAATTTGTGCGACTAATTCGCTCATTTTAGCTTTTAACTGCGCTCTAGTTTCGCTGCCTTTTCTAGGTGCAAATAAAATCCCAAGTCCTGCACCAATTGCGGCACCAGCAATAAACTTTCCTAATCCAGATTTTTTCTCTTTACTCATATGAATCCTCCTTATCCTTTTTATTATTAAATATTTTAGAAATAACGCTAGAAAAAAAACTAATAACTTTATCACTAATCACAGAAATGCCATAACTAGTTTTATCTAAAACTTCAAAAAAGCCATTAAAAGAATTAATCTTTTCTTCCACATTATCAACAATTCGATCCACTTTATCCAATACTTGAATCATTCTTATTCCTAAAATAATTAATACAATTAATAATATGATACCAAATATGTATAATAGCACTGGTAATATTGCATTTAATACATCCATAAACATCCTCCTTATTCTTTATTTTCTTCATCTTCATACATAGAATCAATCAAATCAAACAGATTATCATCAGTCGCAGGATTTACAGACGTCTCAGATTCTTCCTTAGGTGTAGATTTATTAGCAGTAACAACTTTCTCTTTTTCATCATAGTCTTCCGTCACTCTACGACCAGTAACTTTTTCTTTGCTAGAATCTTTATAATCAATATTATATTCTAACCCCAAATCTCTAAAATATTCTTCCGCATCCCCCATAGTAACTTCAGAAACTCTAGGTTTTTCATCATCACTACTTAAATCTACTAACAAATTTTCATTATCTTCATCTCGTGGCTCTTGTTTTTTCTCCAAATCACTATTCATTCCATCAATATCAGCAGCAATATCATCTGCTAAATTACCATAAGCTTTTCTTCTTACATCATCAACACTCATATGTTCACGGGTATAACTAGATAAACGAACTTCTCTCTTAGGAACGATTTCTTCCTTTTTATAATTTTTATCCAAAATTCCATAAATAGGAGAAATGATAGGCGAAGGCTTAAAGCCTGTTTTTGATTCTTTCTTCTCATATGCTCCGTACTCATGTGTAGAAATAGAACTATGATAATCACCATGATACAAATTGCTATCCGATTTATTATGATATAATTCTGAATCATTTTTACCATGATACAAATCATGTTCATTTGTATTATGATAAACTTCATTATCCCCCTTCATATGATAAGAATCTGGCTTCTCTTCGATCTTAACATTCTCTTTCTCCACAACTTCTACAATTTTAGGTTCAGAATAATAATGACTATCATTATTAAACTCCCGATCATCAACAGCAGGAAATTTAAATTCAGAAGTATTTTCTTTTTCTTCTCTTTCAGGAACAATTTCAAAATCCTCTTCTTCTGGAACATAATCATCCATATCTTCAGAATGATATTCATGTCTTTCAGGTAATACTACTTTCTTAGCAATAGGTTTATTTTCATGTACATTAGGAGCCTCTTTATGTTCCTTCTTACTCTTTTCTTTCTTTGGTCTAACTTTCGTTTTTGGCTTTTCTTCTACTTCAACATACTCCTCTTCAAACAGAGCATTCTTAATTTTATCAAAAACACCCATAAATTCACCTCTTCTAATCCACTTCGTTTATTTGAAAAATATCCTCATCAGTAGTATTACTATTACCACTAACATCAGCATCAACCCAGTCATCAAATTCTAAAACTGAATCATTATCACTAGACTGAGACTCAAAAATATTAAAATTTTCTTCTTTATAACTTAAAACATTATCTCCTATCAAACTCTCCAAAACTTTATCATGAAAATCAACAGACTGCAAAATATAGCATATGTTATTTACTGCAGAAACAAGATGTTCTTGAGAAACATAAGCTTCTATTTTACTATAGTTAAAAACAAACTCAATAAAATATTGATTGTCAATTTCATTAATTTCAATATAACCAGTCTTCTTATTATAATCTAATTTTTCAGAAAAATAAGCATTATCATCCACTTTATAAGTATTCTCTACATCATGATAATAACTAATCGCATCAACATATAAATAATAGCGGTTAGAATAACGATCTTGTAACACAGCATTATACTCATCCTTATTTATAAGTCTCATACCATTAGGTACATAATACTCATATCCATCAAAATTAACATTAGCTAAATTAGTATCATCCGATAAAATAATATCAATATTTTTAGAAATATCAGTATTACTTAATCTCTGAATACTACATCCAGACACTAATAATAGCATAATAGAGAGTAAAACTATCCTTTTCCTCATATTTCACCTACTCTTATTACATTATATCAGATTTTTAATAAATGTAAAAATTTTTTCTATTTATTTACTTTTTTAGACACTTTAACAACCTCAACAGAATAAATAGGCATTCCCCGTTCTGAAAAACGATCTTCATACTCTGTAGTAATAAAATTTTCAGGCAAATTTTTATGCAAATCAAACGTAAGATTACGAAGAACATAACCTGCTTCGCTAAAACTCATTAATGAATAACAAAACAAATCTGCATTATCCGTCCTCATCCAAATTTCTTTATCACTACAAAAAACAGATTCATATTTTTCTAAGAAAACTTTACTAGAAAGCCTACGCAAATGATGACGATTTTTAGGCCAAGGATCAGAAAAATTTAAATATATTCTACTAACTTCGTGAGAGAATACTTGATTAATTTCTAAAGCATCCATTCGAACAATAGCTAAATTCTTAAGTTCAGAATCAATATGAGGCAAACATTTCGCAACGACACTATCATACTTTTCTATTCCAATAAAATTAATAGAAGGATATCTTTTTGCATGTTCTCGAATAAACTTACCTTTTCCCATACCAATTTCAATATAAATAGGATTCGTATTATGGAAATAACTACTCCATTTACCACAATACTTTTTAGGTTCCTTTACTAAGAAAGAAGAGGCCTGCAAAATTTCTTCTTTATTTTTTACATTTCTAAGTCTCATAATATCACATCCATCATATATTATAACAAAAAAGAAAAAAACTGCATATAATAAAAAGACGGAAAGGAGTATTTAATGAATCAATTTCCATTTCCATATCCTCCTAATCCTATGACACCAATGCCACCACCAAAAGACGCACCTAATCTAAGACAAGAAATTGAAAAATTAAAACAAGAAATTAACTCATTAAAAAAAAGAGTTGCAAACCTAGAACAAACACCACACAATGATTATTTAAAAAAAGAGGATGGAATGTATATGTTATGAACACTTTTAGTGTTCTTTTTTATTGAAATAAAAAGATTTATGGTATACTAATTAAAGAAAGGATGAATAAAAATGGCAAAACTTGTACGTTTAAATGAAGAAAAATATGAAAACTTTGTAAAAAAACATCCAAAATCACATTTTTTACAATCATATGCTTGGGGAGAATTATCAAAAATAAAAAAACATTTAACACCATATTATTTAGGACTAATTGATGAAAAGAAAAACATTCTAGCAACAGCTCTATTATTACAAAAACACCTACCCATGAATTATTGTTATTTCTATTGCCCAAGAGGATACGTGATAGATTACACAAATGAAAAATTAGTAACCGAAATGACAGAAGAAATTATAAAATTTGTGAAAAGTAAAAATGCTATTTTTGTAAAAATAGATCCTGATTTAATTTATAAAGACTATAATTATTTGGAAGAAGAGCAACCTCTTCCATATGATACAGAAAAAATATTTGAAATGCTAAAAAAACTAGGATATAGGCATCAAGGATTTACAAAAAATTTTGAAACAATGCAACCAAGATACACTTTTAGAATTGATCTAAATCAAAGCTTAGAAGAAATAGAAGAACACTTTTCAAAAACAACAAAACAACGTATCGCAAAAGCAAAAAAATTAGATACTTATGTAGAAATTGGTACAGAAAAAGACTTACAAGACTTTTATCATTTAATGACACTAACAGAAACTAGAAAAGATTTCGTATCTTACACAGAAGACTATTACAATACTTTATATGATATATTTAACGGCGGAGAAAATACCAAAGCAACTCTTTTCTTAGGAAAAGTAGATATTGATAGAACCATAAAAAAGATAAAAGAAAATTTAAAGAATGTAAACAATCAAATCTCTATCTTACCAATTGATAACCTAAGTAAAAGTGCTAAAAATAAATTAAATGAATTAACAAAGCAAAAAGATAACTATAACAAAGAAATAGAAAAATACGAAAAATATAAAAAAGAATACGGAAACAATCTTACCTTAAGTGCTCATATGATTATTGAATATGTAGATAAAGCCTGGGTACTATATGCCGGAAACCATAATATTCTAACAGAAACATATGTAAACTATTATACATATGAAGAACATATCAAATACTGTAAAGAAAATGGAATTAAAGTATATGATCAATTCGGTACTATAGGAGATTTATCAAAAGACAATCCTAGATTTGGTCTGCATGAATTTAAAAAGAAATTTGGTGGAGACTATATCGAATTCTTAGGTGAATTTGACTACATTACAAACAAACCAATGTACTTTATATTTACAAAATTAGTACCATTCTATAGAAAAATAATAAGAAAGAAAAGTAGGAAGGAGATAGAAAATGAAGTTAAAAAAAATCAGTAGTGAAGAATTCCAAAAATTTGCCGACAAAAATCCAGAAATCACTTTCTATCAAACAACTTCCTGGGCACATTTAAAGAAGAAAAATGGATGGGAAGCCCATTATTTGGGATTAGAAGACAAGAAAAAAATAATAGCTGGTAGTTTAATTCTTTCAAAGACTATACCAGTTATAAAGAAAAAAATGTTCTATGCTCCACGTGGCTTTTTAATAGACTATAACAAGAAAGATATTTTAGAAGAATTTACAAAACAAGTAAAAGAATATGCAAAAAAAGAACATGCTATCTTTATTAAAATTGATCCTTACGTGGAATATAAGGAACGTGATAATAACGGAGAAATAGTAGAAGATGGTATTGATAACAGTAATTGTGTAGAATATCTAAAAGAATTAGGATATAAACACTTTGGATTTAATTTGATGCAAGATACTCTTCAACCACGTTGGATGCATGTAATTGAGACAGAAGGAAAATCTCTAGATGACGTAATGAAAGAAATGGAATCAAAAACGAGACAAATTCTAAGGAAAAATGAACGTTCTGGAATTCATACCAGAGAAATAAAAAAAGAAGAGTTACCATTATTTAAAGATATTATGCAACATACTAGTGATAGAAGAGAATTTGTAGATAGACCTCTATCTTATTATGAAAGTATGTGGGACTCTCTTCATGATGATGGAATATTAAAAATATTAGTTGCTGAAATTGACTTTTTAGAATTTGAAAAAAATACAAAAGAAGAATTAGAAACAAACGAAAAAGAATTAAAAGAGCGTATTTATAAAAAAGAACATGAAATATTAAAAATGAATCCTAAAAAGTATGAACAACATAATAAAAAGAATGAACAAGAAATGGAAAGACTAAAAAAGCAATTAGAAAAAATTAAAGACTATAAAAAGAAATATGGCAACAAAAAATTACTAGGTGGTATTCTTTTCCTAATTTATGGAAACGAAGTTCTTTCTCTCCATGGTGGAACTCTAGATGACGTTATGCAATTCCAATCAGCATATACAATACATTTTGCTGGTGTAAAATATGCCGTTGAAAACCATTATAAAAGATACAATTTCTATGGTATTACAGGAGACTTCAGAAAAGAAAATCCCCTATACGGTCTATATCTATTCAAAAAAAGCTTCGGAGGACACGTAGTAGAATTAATTGGGGAATTCGACCATATCATATCTCCATTTTGGTATCATACCTATAATATTGCATTTAATATGTATCACAAATTAAAAAATCTAAAAAAGAAAAAGTAGTAAAACTACTTCTTTTTTTTCAAAAATTTAGATAACCTTTCTCCAAAAATACGCTTCATAGACTTTGTATTCCACATATAAACAAAGTATAAAGCACCACCCAAAATAACATAGATACAAATATAGAAAAGACTCATCATTCTACCTTCAACACTTGGTAAAATCAAATGAACTAAAAATAACACAATCAGCATTAACAATGAACCACATATAATATCAATAATATTTTTAGTCATATCTTCATAATTAAGCTTAAACTTCAATTTAAGACGAATAATACATATTAAGAAAGAAACAAAATATCCCAAGATACTTGCAGTAATAACACCATAATATGCAGGAAGTCCCATTTGATAAAAGGCAATAATTAAATTATCATTTAAAAATAATTTTAAAACTACTCCAATAGCTAAACTAATTATTACTGTTTTATAATCCTTAAGTACTTGAACAATAGAAATTGTCGAGGTAAAAAGACCAATCATAAATCCTACAAAAATAAAATAAGCAAGTACACTAGGACCATATTGACTTTCACCATAAAAAACAGTCCAAATATAATTAGATAAAAAACTAATGCCTAAAGTCATAGGAATAGTAAAAAAGAGTAAAATACTAAGCGATTGATTTACTTTTTTATTAATATCTTCTGCATCTTTTTTTACAATACTCTGCGTTAAATTAGGAATTAAACTAACAATAATACCAGTAGATATAGCAAGTAAAATCATATTAAATTTATTAGACCAGGTAGATAACATACTCATAATGACTTCTGCATCAACCACACTAAAATTAGCATATTGTACTAATCCTTCAACAACTGTAACCATATCAATGTAATTATATAAAGATTTAAACACATCTATCATGATAAAAGGAATTGCATAAATAACTATCTTTTTAAATATTTGTTTATCAGTAATAATAGGTTCATTTACATCACGTATTTTTTCATTAAACTTTGCCTTATTTTTTTGTTTCTTATAAACCAAATATAAATAAGAAAAAATCGCACCGGCTGTAGCACCAAAGACTGCAATACCAACAGCAGAAGTAATGGATAGATTAAATACTCGTACTGCCATAAAACTACCAAGTACAATCACCAAGACTCTAACCAATTGTTCCAACACTTGAGAAAATGAAGGTGCTTCCATAAATCTATGACCTTCAAAATAGCCACGATAAATACTAAGGACAGGAACTACCAAAATAGCCGTTCCAATCACTCGAATAACAAAAGTAACATCTTCTATCGTATTACCACCAGTTAAATCACCAAGAACAGCTTCTGCAATCCATGGAGCGAACAAAAGTAATAAAAGAAAACATATAAACCCTAACAATAAAGCAATTTTTTTTCCAAT
>CALVKW010000029.1 GCA_944333345.1 uncultured Bacilli bacterium
CTAATTTATCTAAATATTGATTTGTTATATTCAAATTATATTCATCTTTTTTTAAATTTAATATTTCTTCTTCAAAATCACCAATAACATTTATCATAAAATCACTAATAAGATTAGCATCATCTATTTGTTCAATAGTATGAAGATTGTTTTTAGCAGCATAATCAAGTATATAGTTCATAATATCTAGATAGTTATTAATAACATCTTTAGTTTTTAATTTTTTTCTATTATCATATATTTTTAATAACTTCTTATTAATTTCAGGATTTTTTGTTTTCTTGTTGTGAATATAGTTATCATGATAGGTAAATGGATCTATATAATTATGCTTTTCCATATATTCGGTGTCATCTATATCTATTTTCTTGTTGTCTTCTCTTGGCTTATTTAAACAACATTTTTTATACTTTTTCCCACTTCCGCATGGACAGGGCTGATTTCTACCAATCTTCATATTACCATTCAATCTCCTCTGGATAATCTTCATAATGCAAATCATCTAATGTACAATTCTTTTCTTTACATAGTCTTTCCATATCTATTTTCATTTTTAAATAATCTTCATAATCGTCATAATTATATATAGC
The DNA here is from genome assembly GCA_944333345.1 of uncultured Bacilli bacterium. Taxonomy (GTDB): domain Bacteria; phylum Bacillota_I; class Bacilli_A; order RF39; family UBA660; genus Faecimonas. Next base: position 591 of record CALVKW010000029.1, read on the forward strand.
ATCCATAATATGCATAAATTCTTTTTCTCTTTGCTTTTTTGTCATTTTAGCATAATCAATAGATATGATTTCAAACCATTGTGGAATAAATCTACTGTCAGTTACTGCTGATTCTAATAAACCTTTTTTTACTTTATTAAATTTTATTTCTGTAAGTAATTCTTCCAGTGAATGTAATACTAATGAATAAAAGTAATTTACCATATTAATATATGGATTATATACATCATTAACTTTCTTATCTACTTTTCTTATAAAATATTTAATTAAAACCATATCTAGAAATAAATCAGGTAATAAATAATTAAAACAAAAATATATATTTTTATCAGTTATATCTTTCTTTTTAAACTTAAACCATTCTCTAGTATTATCATTTAAATCATTATTAATCAGTATTGCTCCTCTTTGTCCTTGATATGCATGCCTTACATCATATAAAAAACCATATAAATGATTTTGCATTGTGTATTCTCCATCACTGGATGGTTCTTGATGTATTAAATAATTTATCGCATCATACAAAAAATCCAAATCATTGTAATCACCATATATTGTAACTCCAGCATAATTTTTGGTTAATTCTACTTTTAGCATACTATCTTACTCCTTATAATCAATATTATTTTCTCTACACCAATTAATAGCAATTTCTCTATATTTTTTGTCTCTAAACTTATACCAATCTTCTATTATTTCAAAATTTATACAAGTATCTTTGAATCTTCTAAAGGAACCAGGTCCGGTAATTGCTATACACAGTTGGTTATATAGTTTTACATCGTCAATTGTTTCTATGAAATCTTCCATCATTGAATACTCATGTATTTCATACTTACTAGGTAACATAATAGACTTTTCAATCAACTCTTCAAATTCATCATCATAAGTATCATATTCTCCAATATAAAATATTTCATTTTTATCTGGATTAAAGTATGCGTTGGTATCCAATCCGGAATTTACAAATTCTAATCCATCTATTACTTCATTTAATTTAATCATTACCTTTACTCCTTATTTTCTCTAAACTTATTGGTTTATAAAGTCTATGCAGTATTTAACAATATTACTATAGCTGAGGTGTGTATCAGAAATAAAATGCATCATCTACTTTCTACTTCCTATTATTTTTTTCAATTTTTTAATACTTCTAAATATTCATTTCTTTCTATCCTATTTCATCAGCTAAATTTAGTGTAACACAAAATAGAATAATTTGCATTATATTGCAAATTATTTATAATTATTAGTGTATTTACTATGTGTATTGGAGTTACACTTAAAGTTAGTAGTTAAGTAACCATTTTTAAATAATTTTAAAATTTTATTTTCTTATTTATTTTCCTTTCACGATTAAATTACATCACATTTAATCAAGTTTGAAAAAAGTATATTAATTTAAAAAAAAGAACTATTTTAGTTCTCTACTATGTATTCTTTATTTTATATTTATAGAATCTAGCGATTGCTACTACACCGAGAATGGAAATTGCTATACCACAGATAGCAACAATGAATAAATCATTGGTCTCGGGATTTTCTTCTTCTACGATTTGTTCTGGGGGAGTTTCTATTTCATTATTTATATCTCCGTTAATTGATGGCCAGAAAGAAGCTTCTAGGTTAGAGTCTGTATTTCCTCTTTCTAGATAAAATATTTTTAAGGTGTGTTTAGAATTATCACTAAATGTATATTTCGTTGTTCCAGTTTCATCTGTTCCCTTAATAAAATTCGTTACCATGTATTCTTCGGTATACTCTGGCGTTGCTCCAGCATAGACATCTCCTAAATAATATTCTGTAGTATTTTCTTCGGTTGCTGCACTAGAATCACTTGGTCTTATTGTTACTTTCCCAGTAGCAAAGTTAATCTCTGATGTTAGCGCGTTATGGATTCCTCCTAAATCTGCCACTAATACCCCATCAATATATATCCAAATATCGTCGTCTCCCGTAAAGGTATAAATCATATCTTGTTCTGCTTGTGTATCGTCATTTATAGCTTTACCATTCATAGGTTGTGTAAATTCTGTTTCGATTGTCATACCTAAATAATGATTTAATACGCCATCTGTGGATGCTACATCTTTTGTCACTAATTCATTATTTTCTATTGTGAAAACATCTTCTCCTTGGTTTAATGGAAAAAACTGACCGGTTGCTCGTACACCTATAACTCCTGGCTTATTATATAAAACAAATCTATTTGTTTTTCTATCATATTCTGCAAAGTTTTCATAGGAACTATAGAAATCTCCTCTACTTGCTGAGCGTTGAAATAGACCACCTACATTTTTATATACTGTTCTATAAGGAACTTCTATCTCTGGATTAAATAAATATTCTAACGATTCATTTTGTCTTGTATTTAACCAGTCTGTCGCAGCAATATCTTCTGCTGCTATATTTAAAACAGGATAACCGTTTTCATTTAAAGTTTTCGATACAATTCCCGTCACTGGACTCCACTGTTCGTTTTGTTCCCAGGCATTCCAACGACCAAAATCTGTTATTACTCTATTCGCTCCGTTCACAGATTCTGATGTTAAAGCGTGAAATAGAAGTAAATGGTTTTGATTTATCCCATAATTTTCTCTTGATTCTGGATCTACGATATCCACACCTTCTTGTAACCAATAATCAAATAGGTTGATTGTTACATCGGCAGTTCCATTAGCTTCTACTATGAAATCATCCAAAGTCGCCGCTTTGGTATTAATAGGTAATGTTATTAATAATGTGCAAAGTATTACTATTACTATTTTTTTCATATTTACTCCCCTCTTTTTTATACTCGTGTTTCTCTTTTTATTAATCTTGCATGTAAAACAACTCTATTTCCATAATTGTCTTGGCAAGTAGATAGTGTTAATACTTTATCATTTATATTTAGTTCCGTATTAAAATCATAAATACTTCTATTTTTTAATGTTATTAAAAAAGTCGTATATTCTTCTTCTGTTTCAAATCTTGGTGTGATATAGTAACTCTCACTGGGAATCGTATATACACTAAATACTTGCCACATGGTATTTTCATATGGTGTTGAAAAATACACAATGTGGTTTTCTCTATTTTCTAGCCATACATTTGTTAATACATTTTTTAAGCTACCAAACATCGTGGTATCATTTCTACTATGGGCATATATGATAGTATTATTATCAAATTCTGTTTTATGATTACGGTAGTCCATAAATACCCAACCTGCATTATTACTTTCTTTATTATAGGAATGAGATAAATAAAAAGAATTATCGGTTGTTTGTACTACTGGATAGTTAATATTTGTTCCTGGTAATTGAACCCAGCCTACGGTATCTGAATTTTTTTGAATTAAGTCTGTAAAATTTACTTCTAATAGATTTTGTTTTATATAATACCAGTAATCTGATTCTTCTGCTACTGGAGGATTTACTAGTTCTGTTGTTTGCGAATCTGCTATTTCTTCTATTACTACACTATCTTCTATTTCTTCCGTAATATCTTGCGTTTTATTGCTATCCAACACCCAGGTTAGAAGTATTGATGCGGATAGTAATAGGTATAAAATATAGATTACTAACAAAATCATTAGAAGAACAAATATTCTTTTTTTTCGTTTTAATTCTACATAGATATTTTCTTTATTCTGCATATTATCACATACCTATTTTAATTATATATCTCATTTGATTATTATCAACCTATAGCTATTGCTAATTCACAAAATATTACACTTTTGTTTTCATTTTTAGTATACATAATTTGATTTTTTTTATACCAAAGAAGATACTCTTTTTGTTGTTGTGATATATTTGTTATAAAGAGTGTGATAATTTGAAAAAATAGTTGTTCGTTTCCTTATTATTTCTGTTATTTTATTATTCTTAGGTATTTTTTATCTTATTTTGTAGAAGATTCCTCTTTTCATAAGTCCAGAGAGCTTTCTCAAATCCAGAAAGAGATTCCGAAATATTTAAAAGAAAAATATCATGATGATTTCAAGAATATTTTGGCGTAACCCTTGATTTGAAATCTGGAAAGAATATATAGTAGTTCTAATTCTACTATTTATCTTTATCGTATTGTTTTAGAAAATACAATATTTACTTGAGGAATTTCTTATCAATATTTTATAAAACTTAGTTCGGAGGAAATTATTTTTACAAACTAAAAAAGTATCGTTGATACTTTTTATTGCTTATAATTATTATTCATATTATTATCTGTATTTTCTTGGTCACTCACTTTTTGATATTTCACTCCATTGATTGTAATTATATCTTCTGCTGTTTGTGTGTTTGTCTGAGGAAGATAGGAATCTAAATTTGGTCTTATATTTAATGGAATGCTATTATAATCTATGATTCCCTTGATATTTACATCGTTTTCATAATATTTACATTTTACAAATGACTGAATAGGATATTTTCCGTAATTTAAACCAATCACTTCTGATACAATTTCTGTTTTATTTTGTGATGGAATATATACTATGAAATCTGCTTTAAACTCTGGTTGATGATTAATATATGTCCCTGTTGGATAAATATTATTTACAATTCCGTAACACTCTTCACCATATTTTTCTGTCTTGTAATTTTTAATTATTTTACGTAATCCTTTGCTGAATAAAGTAATTCCTATTATCCAAAAAATTATTATAACTATTATTGATACTGGGTCTAATGAACTAGAATTCGTGGTACCCGCAAAAGTAAATATACCTGTAAAAGCAAGCCAAATAATACTAAATACAAACTCAACCATTTTATCCCTCTACTTTCTACTTTATAATAGTATTGTAACATATATTTTTTCGTTTGTATTTATTATTATTGTTTTTGGGGTAATACTTTGTTTAGCACTTGATAAGCTGCTTCTTTTGTTTTGCATGTTACTAGAAATCTTGCGCTATGGCAAAACTCTATTCCTTTTATTCCTGTTACTTCTTCTAGTTTTTCTTTTTCAAGTCCTGCCCAAGATTCTGGAAATGGCATTCTATCTGTCTTGTCTTCTAATGATTTTTTTATTGTTTTAATTCCATATCCCCCACGGTTTGACGGATACATTACAAATAATATATGATTTCCTTCTTCATTTTTTAGAATGGTTTCTTCGAATGGTACATATTCTTCTAATTCCAAGTAATCTTTCGTGGTGCTTTTTAGTTTTTCTAATACTATTTTTTTGGCTTTTACTTTTCCTACAATATTTAATATTATTTCTTGTAGTATTATTTTTGCTAATTCTACGGCTTTTATGAATTGTTCTTGTTCCTGTTGATTACTGCCATAACTAGGATTAAAAACTTTAATAATGTCATCTAATAATTTTACTTTATATGGAGCTTTTATCTCTGGAAACACTCCATTATCAATCGCATCAATTCCTTCTATTACTTCTTTATCTAACAATTGAAATACTTCCTCTACATCATCCATATTTTCTTGTTTTAAAAAATCTTTTCCAAAGTCTTGAAATAATAGTCCAAAGGCTGAGTATTTGATTCCATTTTCTCTTACTTTTGCATCTGGTTGATGATGATCATATTTTCCTCTTCCAATATCATATATTAAAACATCCTCACTTACCATATCACTAGGTACTTCTGATACTCTAATTACTTTAATGTCTTTTTTATATAAATCTAAAAATGCTGTTGCGAATACTTCATCCGTATGCATTGTGCCACTATGAGTAATAAATTTTGCTTCTTCTATGGTTTCTACTAATTTCATATGTTCCTCTTTTCTTGTTTTATTATACCATATTTTAAGAAAATAAAAAAACAGATTTCTCTGTCCTTTCGAGTACTCTTTTCCTTTTTTAAATTATTTCAAGATTACCATTTGATTTATTTGCCGTTTTTTCTTTTTCCCCGTGAGATTTTCTTGTTTGCCCTTGCCATAGATTCTTTATCTCTTCTTGCAATTCTTCTGGTAATATTCTTCTTGCTTCTATAATATCCGCTTCTTTTTGTTCTAATACTTCTGATAATGCATCTTTTTCTGCATCCGTTTTGGGACTCATGCTCTTTAGTTCTCTATAATGCATAATTCCGCTTGCCATCTTGACATAAGCATCTAGAATTGCTTGCGTTGTTCTTTCATTTTTTTCTAGTCTTTCTTGTTCTTCTTTTAGTTGATTGATTTTATCTTTATTTTCTTCATTGTTTTCTAAATTATTTAATTCTCGGCCTATTTCCCTAATCCTTTTTTGGGTAGCACTTAACTCTCTTTGGTATTCATCTATCATTTGTTGTCACCTCGTGTAGGTATTTTATTTATTTTTACTATTATATTATCATCATTATTCTGTATCTTTCGTAATTCTTACGTTCACATACTCATTACTTGTTTTATTATTTCTTTGAGTTAGTTTTAATGTGTAGGTTACTTCTTTTTTCTCTTTTTTACCTAATCTCAGATTTCCTATTTTCGTTTTACCATCTAATAATTCATAATTTGCTTCGCTACTATACAATTCTATATCAATATCGCTATTTTTATCTGGTGTTTGTACTTTTATACGGTAATTTAGAATATTATTATTAATTTGATCCTCTATATAATTGGTTACTCTAATGCGATATTCTTTACTTTGATTTTTTTCTACATCATCCATATTTATTTTTATATCAATTCCATCCGATAAATTTTCTTGTGTTAGAGGTACTTCAATATCATATTTGTCATTTCTATGCTCTGCATTTTTCGTAATCATGATTGTTGCGAGAATAAATACAACTACACATAATATTAAAAAAATAATCAATAACACTAAGTTGGTTCTGTCTTTTGACATTAATATCTTCTTTTTATTAGTTGTTTTTTTTATACTTTTATTTTTTTGTTTATTATTTTGCGTTTTTTGGACCATATTTATTCCTCCTAATATATCTCCCCATCGTAGTTTTTAAATAAATTTTTACAGGACTGATTATTGGTATTCCATTCTTTTAATAATTCTTTGTTTCCTTTTATATGTTCATATATATCATCATCTTTAAATCCTATCCTGGCAGCATCTTTCTTTGTACTACCATAGTAGACGATTTTAATGTTTGACCAAATGATTGCTGCTAAACACATAGGACATGGTTCGCAGGTACTGTACATGATACAATTGCTTAAATCTTTCGTTTTAAGTTTCTTACAAGCTCTTCGTATCGCATTTATTTCTGCATGAGCCGTTGGATCTTTTGTTTTTAGAACTTGATTATGCCCTTTGGCAATCATATGTCCGGCTTTATCTACAATAACCACACCAAATGGTCCGCCCTCCTTATTTTTTATCCCTATTTCTGCTTCTTTTATTGCCTCATCCATATATGTCATATTTTTTCTCCTAACTCATTAGTTGTGTAAATACTGTTGTTAATTTTTGATTTAATAATTCTTGCTCTGTCCCCGTCATTGTACTTGCTAATACAGAGTTTGAAACATCTTCAGAAATTGTTGTGTCGTTCGTTGTCGTACTTGTAACTGTAATTGTTCCATCTATTAATGTCGTATTACTTGATGCTATCTTCATAGACATTGTTGTAGTACTGTCATAAGATTTTCCTTTTTGCAAATTTGTTATTTTTTTATTATAAGTAATATCTAGACTTGTATCTTCTTCTGTTATATTCATGATTATATCCTGGTTCGTACTTGTTGTACTGACAGATATTGTTCCTAAAACGTTTCCATTTCCATCTTTTATACTAACATCTGTTTTCTCACCTTGGGTAGCTATTTCTAATCTTGCGCTTACTTTTCCTGATTCAATTAATTCTAAAATGTTCTTATCCGCTTCTTTATAATAAGCGAATGCTGTATCTTCCCCAATTTCTAATTCATATCTTTCTATTGCTCCATAAATCTTATTCGTATAAATATGTAATTGAAGTGTTCCAAGCCCCGTTAGTTGTTCTTTCGATACTTTTTGTTTGGCAAAATCTTGGTTGTATCCTGTCATAATTTGATTCGCTTTACTATCTTTTTTTAAATCATCTAATACATTATTGATTAGTTCTGCTAAATCGCTCTCTGTAAGAGTGATAGTAATCTTTTTGTAATCTTTTTCGTAACTTTCTGATAAATATTCGTCTTTTAAATTATTGGATACTGATTCTCCTATTTTTTCTATTATATATGTGATATTCTCATTCGTTGTAGTTGTTGAATTTAAGGATTCAAAATAATTATTATTTCCATTATTGATATAAGTAGAGGATACTCCATCAATATAATAATATTCTGTTGCATCTTCTACTAGATATTTCATATTCATCAATGGTTGTGTTTGTAGTGTAGTATTCAAACTTACAAATAATTTCTTATTCTCTTTATCCTGTACTGTTGTAATATTACTATCTGTGTTACTTAAATTTCTAAATAAATTTGCTATCGTTGCATAAGTGGGATCTATAGTTGCTAATGACTGATAGTAATCACTTTGTATATTTATTTTTACATTACTTACGGTTTTATAATTATCTTCTAATCCAGTTTCTTCCCTTTGAGCCATTACTTTAATAGCATTTTCTGTTAAATTTTTAACTACAGTTGTTGCTACAAAAGTTTTAGATGTCAAATATGATAAAATGCCTCCGCCAGCCAACAATATCATTCCTATAATTCCAAATATTACTATTATTTTTTTCTTTGATTTCTTTTTTCCATACTCCTCTTTATTATCCATATCTATTCACTCCTATTATATATATTATAACAAAGTTATTTTTTATTGTCGATAGTAATGTCTTTTTTTGTCGAATATATAGAACAAAGCAATTAAGTAAACTTAGTTTTCTTGGTTGCCCGTCCAAGTTTCCAGCTTCACAGACTAGGTATTCTTACTTCGCGATTGCTTAAAAGTAGGTAGTTGCTACCGTAGTTTTCCTACTTTTTTCTATTTTACTTCCATTATGACGTTCTTCCTGTGAAGAGTTTAAATTTTCATCATGTTTTCAAATTGGAATTTTAGAGAAGTAAATTTCTTATAAACAAAAAACAGTTAAAATTGGAGTTTAACTGTTTTGTCTACTCAATACAAGACGATAATACACTTATTTTATATGGAACAGTTCTTGTCATTGCTTGTCCACTATTTGAAAATTCTGCAGTTACAATTAAGTTTATTTCTTCTCCTGGATTTAGTTCTTGATTAGTAATATCATTGTGAGTTATAGTAACTGGTAAAATAGAGTTCTTTTGATTATTATCATTCAAATAATCCGGGCTTTCGGCAATGCCATCTATTTGTGCTTTCAGATTCCCATTATTTTTTATGGTAACCGTATAATTTAGAGAGTCATTAGGATTATTTAAGTTAAACGTGAAATGTGCACTTTTTCCATTATCGTCTATTGTATATTTTCCGGTTGGTAGTATTTCTCCACCTTTAATCGCGGTCCCTTCTTGTACTTTTACAATTGACACATCATATATTTTATCTTTTTGTTCTCTTTCTTTTAGACGTATAGCAATTAAAGTAAACCCAATACTTAGTAATACTATAGTAATACATAATATTACGATAATCATATTTTTATTTTTTACTAATTTTTTCATGAACAAGTTCCCTCCTTCTTCTCTTGTTGTGTTCCTCTATAACAGAATGTATAATTTTGTGATCCTGCTATTGTAATTTCTGCATATACTTTATAATTTTCAATATAATACCAACTACTGCTTGTTGGATATATTTTATTTTCACTATCCCCAGGAATATACTGAATAGGCATATTTGAATTATTTATCTCCTGGTTTTCGACATCCGCATTTATCATATAAATAATTAATTTCTGATATATTGTATCTGCATAAATTTCTGCCATATCTTTTGTAATTACTATATTCTCTGGTATCTCTTCTATAGATGTGGATTCCGTTGGTATTTCGTCAATTAATTCTCTCGACTTAAAATATAACAACCATAATATTTCTCTATCTTCGGTAGCACCCCAAGCTAGTTCTTCAGCCTTAGATTGAAGTGTATTTTCTTCTTCTATCATTTGGCAAGTTATATTTTTCTCTTGTAATATTTTATTTATCAGTTCTACTGTTTTTTTAAAGGTAGTAGCATCACCATAATTTATTACGGTTATGTTTTCTTTTGGTAATTCATTATTCTCTATTAATTTTTCTATAATTTCTGGAATAGCTATGGAAATTTCTTTCGTTTCAATATCTTGATTAGCAATGATAGAGGATTCTTGGTTTTCTATAAAAATATAAGACAAGATATCCTTATCATTGATTATTAGAAAGAATTCGGGTCCTTTCGGTACTTTCACTTCTATTGCGGTTTTATAATCAGACATGGAAAATATTCTTTCACTACTATCTAGTGATGCTTGATATTCTGGCCATGTCTTAAAAATTAAAACTAGGACAATAGCAACTAAAATTGCAATTACTAATAATGTATATAATATTATTTTTAATTTTCTACTCATATCTTCTCCTTAGGAACTAGAAAATTTTGGACTTAGTGTTAGTGTAATTTCTAAACCATCTGTAATTGCTGTTCCTTCGGCAATGTTTTGAGAAGTTACATACCCTACTCCCTCTAGATTTACTTTTATTCCTAATGTTGTCAATAGGCTATTTGCCACTTTCGAAGATAGTCCGACTACATTTGGTATTGTTAAGTTTTGATCGTTTGTAATTAAATATATAGTATCTTGACTTGTAATGATATCCTCTTTTTCTGGGTATTGTTTCACTATCTTGTTTCCATTTCCTATTACCATATAGTTTATATTTTCTGAAGTTAATGTTGTTTTTACTGATTCTAGTTCTTTATTTATCAAACTTGGAACTTGATATTCTTTTACTTCTACTTCTGTTGCGCTAGCATCAACATTACCATAATATTTTGCCGCATTGTTTACAATTTCTTTAATAGAATTAGATAATGGTTTTTGACTTGCTCCTGACGGTCTTTTTACCGAAGCATAAATAATCAGTTTCGGATCGCTTTTAGGGTAAATTCCAGAAAAAGATGAAATAATATCTTCTGTTCCTGATAAATATCCACTTCCATCTTCCGCTGCAATTTGTGCAGTTCCTGTTTTACCAATTAATTCTCCACTGTCGATTCTAAATCCACTCCCTGTGTTTCCAATACCATTAACGCAGTCATCCATTAATTGAATCATTTTTTGAACGGTTTCTGTTGAAGCTACACGTTCTATTTCTGTTCTCTTGTTTTTTAAAATCACCTCATCGGTATCAGGATCTACAATTTTACTTACAATATATGGTTCTAGAAGCATTCCATCGTTTGTTAGTGCTGTTAGAGCTTTTACATTTTGAATTGGAGTCGTCGTAATACCTTGACCGAATCCTGCATTATAGATTTCTGTTTCATATTTAAAATCTAAGCTACCTGCTTCTTCATTTGGTAAAGTGATTCCTGTTTTTCTACCAAATCCTAATTTTTTAAAATATTCTCTTAACATAGCACTACTCATATGGCGATTAATTAAGTTAATTACTCCAACGTTACTACTCATGGCATATCCTTTATCGAATGTGATGGTACCCCAACCATTTCTGTTCCAGTCACCAATCTGAGTACCATCTGTTGTCGTATATACACCAGATAAATATGTTTCATTTCCATCATAGACACCATTTTCCATAGCTGCCATATAGGTAAATGTTTTCATAGTTGACCCTGGTTCATATGGAGAAGATACTGTCGGATCTAGGTAATTTGTTATATCTCTAATATTAGGATCAAAGGATGGAGAGGTTGCGGTTGCTAGTATAGCTCCTGTTTTGGCATCCATGATAGTAATAGTAAACCATTCCCAATCGTAATCAATATCTGCATTATTAATTGCTTGTTCTACAAAGAATTGAATTTGACTATCTATCGTTAAATAAATGTCTTTTCCCTGAGTTGCCTCTTTCCTTCTTTCTGGAGTGTCCGCTATTTTATATCCTTGAAGATCTTTTTGATATTGTACGTAACCGTCTTCTCCTTTTAAAATCTTATCATAATATTTTTCGATTCCCATTTCTCCAGCAATTGTTTCTTCTCCTGTTTCATCATTTGTTTCTGTTTTTGCATATCCTATCGTATAAGAGGCAAAATCTCCTTTTGGATAATATCTTCTAAAACTTTCTATAAAATCAATTCCTGGAAGATGAAGATCTTCAATTTGTGTTTTTGTTAATTCTGATAAATTTCTTCCTTTGGAACCAAATTCCGTTTGGTAAACACCTTCTTTAGATAAATAATTTAGCACTTCTTCTTTTTCCATCCCTAGAATTGGTGCCAATGCCTCTGCTGTTTTTTCCTTATCTACTACATGTTGTGGGTTATCTTCATCTGTCGTCCTTTTAGGGTCTAAATAGGCAATAATTTTATAAGATGATACATTCTGAGCTAATGCTTCTCCATCTTCTGTATAAATACTTCCTCGTTGGGCAGATAACTTTTCTGTTGCGGTTGTTCTTCTGCTGGCTAATTCTTTTAAATTCACTCCATCGATTTCTGATGATAATCCTAACTGAATAACTCTTCCAATCATACATACAAACAAAAAAAGAGAGGTAAAAATTACTATCTTGGAATATCGGATATTATTTTTCTTTCTCTTTTTTGCTTTTTTCATTATTTCACATCCTATTTATCTTCTGTTACAGTTTTAATGTTATTATTATTATAGCTTAAACCTTGTTCTTCTGCAACTTCTTGAATCTTAGTAAGGGATGCCAGTTCATTGATGGTCATTGCCAAACTTTCATTTGTCTTTTCTTGTTCTTCAATTTTTTGTTTTTGTTTTTCTACTTCATAGTTAATATTGGCAAGTGTTGCTTTGGAAAAGACAATGGATACTGGAGAAATTACTAATAAGAACAAAGCTAATGTATATATAAGTTTTTCGAATTTTGACATTTTTAGTCTTTTTTTCACTTTTCTCATTTTATTTCTCCTTTTTATTCTATTTTATTCTTTCAATAACTCGAAGTTTGGCACTTCTAGCACGACTATTATTTTCTAATTCTTCATTGCTAGGAAGAATGGCTTTGTTTACTACTAATTTAAAGTCTGGTAAATATTCTTCTGGGATATTAGGTAGTCCCTTTACCTTATCGTCCACCTTACATTTTTCTTTAAAGTAAAGTTTTACGATTCTATCTTCTAATGAATGAAATGTAATCACTGCTACTCTACCACCTACTTTAATTAGTGATAGTGCTTGTTCTAGTGCAGGTTCTAATACATCTAATTCATGATTAACTTCAATTCTTATTGCTTGAAATATTTGACGTGCTGGATGTTTGTCTTTTCTAAATTTCATTGGCACAGCACTTTTTATAATTTCTACTAATTCTAGAGTAGTTTCTATTGGTTTTTCTTTTCTGTACTCTACCATTTTTTTGGCAATATTTCTTGAAAATTTATCTTCTCCATATTTATAAAATATTTTCGTTAGTTCTTCTTGCGTGTAATT
>CALVKW010000030.1 GCA_944333345.1 uncultured Bacilli bacterium
AATGCAACTAGATAGTTTTACCCGATTAAATGCAACCTTTTACAAAATTAGGGTTGCGTTTAGAAAAACTTTTCACTAATTTTATAATTTTAATATTATAGTGAACATTATATCTTTACATTTTATTACTTTTTTACTATAATTAAAGAACGCGCAAAGGAGGGATATCTGTGAAGTCAACTGAAATTAGTTCATCTATTTCTAATTATCAAGTATTACTTATCGATAATGAAATTGATATTAATATTTTTTCTGCTCTTTTACCAATCAAGGAAAAATCCGTAGAAATATCTTCAATAACTCAAGATGATGATATAGAAATGTATTTTGCTCAGCAAACTAGAAATTATCAAGAACATGATATACATGCTTTATATGTTTCTGCCAATCCAAAGAAATTAGTAGTTGCTAGAGATTTCCGAATGGATACTTGTTTTTTAAACAATGGAATTAATGATTTTTTAGATTTTGATAAGACCTATGAAATACCAGTTACTAAAAAACTAACTAGATAGGACTTCTAACTTATGGTTTAGAAGTTTTTTTATGCTTTAATACTACTGTTTTAGATATTTTGTCTATTGTTAAATTATATATCGTAATGTCATATCTTACTTGTTACTTATTTTATTATTGTATTAAACCAATTTCTATTTTTTGTGTTTTTTTGACATATTTTTCTAAATATAGTGTTACAATAGTTAAGAGATTAGGTGATTTTGTGGGTGAAGAAGATTATATCAAAATTGTAAACAGAATAAATTCTGACAATTTTTATGATTTTATGAATTATTATGATTTAACTTATGGAGAGTTATTAGGGATTATTGATTATGGGGTTCATTCTGATATTTCTCAAATTCGAAAAAATACTTTATATAAATTACTGCGTACAAAACAATGTATTTTAAAATTTACAGATTCTAAGATAGGTGTTATAGCGGATACTCATATAGGCAGTCCTCATATGAGTTGGAATAAAATTTATAGAACGTACGATTTTTTGCTTGAACATGGTATTTATACAATTATTTTGTTAGGCGATTTATTTCATGGTCCTTCTTATCGCTCTAGAAACGATTCCAATCGAAGTATCACTCAATGTTATCAGCAATTTGTCGAGTGTGAAGAACATTATCCTAAAGGTTTTCAGAACTTTCTTTTACATGGTAATCATGAACAAAGATTCGATGAGGTGGGGATGGATTTATGGAATATGCTTGCTATTAAAAGAGATGATTTTTTCTCTTTAGGTATTGGAAGATGCTATGTTAAAATGAACAGCTTTATTATATCCTTAAATCATCCTGGTATTGTAGACCGTCTTCTTCCTCCTGCACTTCATTATGATATTGCTCTTTATGCCCATTATCATTGCTTTTATCAAGGAAACAAAAGAATTTATATTGGAACATGCAGTAATCTTGTGAATAGACCTCCATCTTCAAAGATAGATAATCCTGGATTTGCCATTTTATCTGCTTGTGATAAGGATTTATGTGTTACAGCCTATGACTTATCTACAGATAATATCCAGCCTTTGTTTACAAAGACATATTCTAGGCAAAAAAAAAGATAGAACTACGCGCTCCCTATCTTTTTTTGATATGCTTTTAGCATTTTTTTAATATCTTTTTCATTCCTTTTTTCTAGACTACTTGGAATGTATTTATGTTGTTTGTTTCATTTCCCTAATAATTCTTTTACTTCGTTTTTTGCTTTTTCTGGATTATACCTATTGCTTCTTATTCTATGAATTGTATTTAATAAATATATCCCTTCTTCCGTAGATGAATTTATTTCTAGTCTACTATCTGTCGTTTTTGATGAAATATAATATTTACTTCCTTTGTTCGGTATTATATCAAGTATCTGATATGCTTTTCTTTTTCTGTTTTAGATAAATCCTGGCATATTTTATTGTGATTTTCTAAAATTAGTTCCTCCGCTTGTGGCAATAATACTTGATATATAAATGGTATATTTTGCCTTTGTAATTGTATGGACATATTTTCTGATATAAAGGTGGAAATTCATTCTTTTGCCTCTACTGATACCCAATCACCAATTAATTCAATCTCCATGATTACTTTTTTCTTCTTTCTTCTAATCTGGATTCTTTTGTGGCATTATTTATGGTTCGCCTTTTTTTCTGGTGATGGTTTATATTACGCATCTGTCTAAATTTATCATCCATTTCCATTAGTTCTTTATAATCTATTTCCGTCTCTAAAACAAGGTCTTCTGCTCCCATATTTTTATAAGTTCTATTTATTGCTCTATTACTTCTTTTTATAGAAATTAACTTTTTACTAATTCCAGACAATACTTATCTGTTAGTTCTACGCCTAACTGTTCTTTTAATTCTTGTAGATTATCTGAATTTCTTATATAAGAAATTGCTCTCTTTACTATTGCTATATATTCTACTTCTTTTTTTCATATTCCCCCATCGCTTTTATTTTCTTATTAATTTATTTACTAAGAATTGCTCAATTCCGTCTTCATTATTTGAAGTTGTAATTGCTTTTGCTTTTTTCTTTACTTCTGGTAATGCATTCCCCATCGCGACACCTAAACCTACTCGTTCGATTACCTCTAAATCATTTAAGCCATCTCCAAAAAAAATCATTTCTTTTGTAGTAATTCCCAACTCTTCTCCTAATTTTTCTAAAGTATGAGCTTTATTTATATTTTGTGGATTAATAATTAACCACTGTTTTTCATCACTTGAGTCTTGCATTATAAAACAATTAACCTTAGGAAATCTTTTGACGATCCATCGATGATATGTTTTTGCTTTCTTTTCTTCTTTTAGAAAAATATTCATCCTAGCTATTTTTTCTTTTATATCTTCTACTTTGTCTATATCTACAATAAATGGTAATGAACTGTTTTTCTTAATTTTATAAGTATAATATTTCCTGTCTGAAATTAGGTCTATTTGAGCCGATACCTTTTCAACTTCTTTTATTATCTCACTTGCCTCTTCTTTACTAATATAACCCATCCACTCTTCTTCCTGATTATCTACCTTATAAATAGATACACCATTATTAATAATTACGTGTGTAAATATATCTATTGGGACTACACACTCTAAACTTTCTATTGTTCTTGCAGTAGCTCCTACAATTTTATACCCTTCTTTTTTTAGTTTCCTTAAAATCTTTTCTGTTTTTGGTGATACTTTTTTATCATCGGTTAGTAAGGTACCATCAAGATCCATTGCGATTAACTTATATTTCATACCTATCCCTCTCTTTACTTTTTATAATACATGTAAAAGTATTCAAAAAACAAGCTTTTCTTTTTACTTTATTTATGTTATACTAGTCGTCTAATTAAGGGGATGAATTGATGCAAGAAAAATTTGAGATTTATATTAATGAAAAGCAATTTGTTCTTGAAGAAAAAGATAAATTAAATAAGGATACTACTAGTAGTGGAATTTGTTATCATTTACAGGATGGTGATTTGGATCTTGCTGTTAAAATTTATCATAAAAATACGATTCTATGTGGACAAAATTACCCTCAATTTTCAAAGGAAGACTTATTACAGAAACTTATTCAATTAGCACCCTATACCTCTCCTGTATTGTTAAGCCAATACTTCGTTCGGGATGTTCACGGAATTTATATCGGTTGTGCTAGGGAGTATATTTATCCTGCCTACAAAAATACGATAGATGCTATTTTTGCATTACCTAAAGACCAAATTTTTTCTTATTTTCAATCGATTCAAGACACAATCCCCCTCTTTAATCGAGCCGGTATCATTTTAGATGATTGGAATTCTTATAATGTTATGCTGGGGAACACCAAGACTCTATCCACTTCTTTATTTGTTTTTGATGATAGTAATTATAGTTTATCTTCTACTGCTAAAGTGAATAACCAATTTGAATTTGATCATCTTATAGAGGATTTAACTGAAGAATATTTAGAGACAATTTTTCTTGAAAAAACTACCCATTATTTCTTAGATGATATGAAGAATAGTCGTGGGCATTTGCAATTTCTTAGAGATATAACTAATCACCATAATTCTATTGGTGATGGAATTTCTCAATATGCTAAGCATATTCATAGAAAGTATTTTTAAAAGGAATGATTATGTCATTCCTTTTTACTTCATATTTTTTTCTTCTATTTCTGGATACCATTCTGGATTATCCATTCTGTAGTCATTCATTGTTGTTTGTTTTAATCCATCATAATATCGCTTTGACGATTTCTTTAAACCTGTTGCAACTGTAGAATCAAAAAAATAATATTTCCCTTCATATTTTACTATATTCCACATATGTGGCCCTGAAGTATTTCCTGATACTCCATAAGACTCTATACCTATATTTTGAAAAATTATTTGACTTGCTTTGGCAAATCCTGCGCATACTGCGTTTTTATTAATAAACACATTATATGCAGACTGATTTTTAGCCATTTCTGTAAAGGTTCTATCATAATCTGCATTTTCTCCCATCCACTCATATACATATTTTATTTTATCATAATCATTCATGTCTTTCGTTTCTTCTTTTATTCTGTAAATTATTCGCTCTATCTTACTAATATTTATTTGTTCTAAAATGATTGGAGTAGCATTTTGTATTTTTATTTTATAATTTCCTAAATCATCCCAAGAATATTTCATACTCCCAAAGTTTAGTAACTCTGGATGATCTACTATTATAGCATCATAGACCTCTTCTATTTTTGTATCTTTATCTGTTATCCTTATCTCTAGTTGTCCATGATATTTCTTTGTTCCTTCAACTAACTCTCTATATACCTTTTTTTCTGTTTTATCTAAGTAATTGTTATAAATTCTTTCATCTGATGCATATAGATCATTTATATATGTGCTACTTTTTCTATCCACTAATGGATTTTTATCAATTAAAAATAAATAGTTATTGTATAAGTAAAATGATAGTGTCAATAATATGATTGTTAATATTTTATTATTTTTAAAAAACTGCATTATTTTTATCCTCATATATATAAGTTCCAGATACATATGCTAGCCATGGATATATAAAGAAAGGAAACAATAGTCCTAGAGTGGCTATTATTTTACCATGTCCATAAATATCCGTCACTATAAATGGCATAAAAATACATATAATTGTTAAAATTAGTAATCTATCTGGTAAAAAAATTAAGCCTAGTGCTAAAACTATTAATAATATAGGAGATATTTTTAATACTTTTAGAAAATAATAAATATTTATGAAAGGAATTATTCCTTTCCACCAAGACTCGCCGCTTTTTGTAATATAACCAGGTATCGATATAATAAGACATATTAAACATACTACCAAATACATAAACTCACCTTAAGTTTATTATATATTCTTTTTGGTTTTTTGAACAGAAAAAAAGAAACTGCCTTTACAGTTTCTTTACCTACCGTACCACCAAGAATATAATCCACTTGGGAATCCAATATAGTTTCTAGGATTTAAGGTACTTCTTTGATATTGAGCCCAGGTGCAGCCTCCACCTGTATTCCAATCGCATGTTGTAATCTCTAAATGTAAGTGTGGTCCGGAGGAGTTACCTGTTGACCCCATACGACCGATGACAGTATCAGGGGATACAATGTCTCCCACACTCACATACCATGCAGATAAGTGCGCATAGGTAGAATATAGATATCTTCCACTAACATAATGTCTGATTTTTAATACTAAGGCTCCAGCACTATCATAATATTTAGCAAATACAACACCTGTTGCGACAGGATGAATTTCTATATTATTATAATCACGATTTCCGAGGTCAATTCCTAAATGGCCTGCATTCATCCAATTCTGTGTTACGTAACCACTTTCCATAGGCCGATAGAATCCTGAAGCTGATGGTGGCATTACATTTCCTCCTCCACCACTGCCTCCACTTCCACTACTTGCGTGTTCTCTATCATATCTGATTTGACAGGATTGGATATTTTCATTTTCTCCACAACCAATCGACTCATAGTATTTTACGTTGTTTTTTGCAGCCTTTATTTGTTCTTGAATTCCCGGTTGAGCATCTTTTAAGGCGGCAGTATCCGCATTGATTCTTTCTCTTTCGCTTTCTAATTCTTTTTGAAGATTCTGTTGCTGTTCTTGTTTTTGTGTTAAATCTTTTTGTTGTTGTTTATTTTTAGTAATTAGCTCATCTAGTTCTTTCATAATCTTATCGTTATATTCCGTTAATTGTTCTACTACAGCCATACGGTAAATCATATCCGTGATACTGGTTGCTCCGAAGGCATATTCTAGATAAGCATTCTCTCCGTTTGCGACTTGATAATATTCAATTATTTTTTTGCTTTCTTCACTTTTTTCTTCAATTTCTTTGTTACTTTCGTCAATTTCTATCTGTAGTGTTCCGATTTCTTCTACAATCCTATCTAATTCGTTTTCAATCTCACTAATTCTTTTTTTTATTTGTGCTACTTCTTCATCATTTTTCGCAATTTTATTTTGATTTTCTTCTAACTCATTTGTATATTGTTCTACTTCTGCTCTAAACTCAGCTAATGTATTGGCATCTGCACTAGCATCCATAGGTAGTATTATATAGGATGCTATGATAGAGATTAGTGTTAATAGAGATATTATTTTGTACTTTTTCATTAGATTTTCAAATACTTTCTTACGGCACTGGCACTACCAACCATACCTACAAGTATACCAATAATCACTACAATTCCAGAGGTTGAATATATAAATGGCTCTGGTTTAATTAATTGAATTAATTGCGTAAATAAATATCCATTAAAGTGTTTATAGAATGCTAAGTATCCATATGTAGTAAATATTACTGGAATAATAGATCCTAATAATCCCAAAATCATTCCTTCAATAATAAATGGTGTTTTTATTGTAAAGTTACTCGCTCCAACAAGTCTCATGATTCCAATTTCTCTACGTCTTGCTGAAATTGTTAATTTAATTGTATTTACAATTAAGAAAACTGTTACAATGACTAAGGCAATTACTACTCCGTATGTCACTTTTTCTATAGAAGAGAAGGCACTTATCATTTGATCTACCATTCCCTCTCCATACCTCACTGTATTTACTGTATCTATATTTCCAATTCTTTCTGCAGTTGTAGAAATTTTTTCCACATTCTTCACTTTCACTTGAAAGGTATCTTTTAGTGGACTTTCGTTATTATCCCAACCATCTAGCACGGTATCAAATACTTCTGATTGGTTCTGCATATCTTCTTTTACTTCTTGTTTCGATTCAAAAGTTATACTTTTCCTATCGACATTTGGAATTTGTCTAATTTCATCTTCCACTCGGCTAATATCCTCTTCGGTTGCATCATTGTTTAAGAAAATTACAATTGTTAAATCTTTTTCTATTTCTTTGGTAAAGTTTTGAACATTAAACGATGCCATAATAGCAATTGCCACTATAATAAGTGTAATTGTAATACATGAGATAGATGCTAATGATAAACTGAAGTTTCTGATTACACTTTTAAAGGCATCTCTAATGCTTCTTGCTAACATTCTAAATATTCTCATCTACATATGTTCCTTTCTGCTTAAAGTTAACCAAATGTCCATCTTTTAGGGTTGCTACTTGTTTTTTCATTCTATTAACTATTTCTTTATCATGAGTTGCCATAATGATAGTTGTTCCTCTTGTCTTATTAATATTATCTAGTACTTTCATAATTTCCATACTTCTTTCAGGATCTAAGTTTCCTGTTGGCTCGTCGCATAATAATAGTTTTGGATCGTTCACTATTGCTCTTGCAATTGCTACACGTTGTTGTTCTCCTCCTGATAACTGATCTGGATAATTGTGTACTTTATTTTTTAATCCTACTTCTTCTAAAGCGCGTAATACTTTTATTCGTGTCTTTTCCTTACTTGCCCCAATCACTTCCATAGCAAATGCTACATTTTCATAGACCGTTAGTTTAGGTAATAGACGATAGTCTTGGAAAACAATACCTAGTTTTCTTCTAAGTTTATATACTTTGGTATTTCTCAATTTTGCAACATCTAGTCCGCCGACAATAATTTGACCTTTCGTTGGCTTTTCTTCACGGTATAACATTTTAATCAATGTACTTTTTCCACTACCCGATCCTCCGATTACGAAAGTAAAAGAACCTTTTTGTATAGCAAGATTTAAATCGTAGATTGCTGTGACTCCGTTTTTATATTTTTTTTCAACATTTTTTATTCTGATTAAGTCCATATTTACCTCCACTCTAGTATATATCATTATATCATATATTTCGACATAACAAAAGAGGAGTTTTGTGAAATCTCCTCATTTATACATTACTTTCCACCTTTTACTTCATATGCATCTTCTACCACAAAGAAAACTTTTGGGTCTATTAATTTTATGCCCTCTGTTACTCTATAGTAATCTCTTTTTGGAATTACTGAAAACAATACATTTCGTTTCTTTTCTAAAAAAGCTCCTTTTACATCAAACACAGTTACACTGTGTTTTAAATTTTTAATAATATATTCTTTCACTTCTTGTTCTTTTGCTGTTACAATATAGAATGCTTTATTTTTAGATATTCCCAATAGCACTTTATCTATCATTAAATTATTAATGAATACTAAAATAATTGCATACATCATCATAGACCAGCCAAAGAAAATACTACCAATAATTATAATAATAGAATTTATTACCATACTAGATTTAGCGATAGGTATTTTATAATACTTATATAATATTTGACTGATAATTGGAAGACCACCATTACTGAAACCTGTTTTATAAATAAAACCGTTAGCAAGTCCACCTATTACTCCGGCAAAAATAATAATTAAAAATTTATCGTCATAGTTAATAGTAATTCCTTGAGTAATTATTGCTGTTAATTTGACGAATAATGGATAAATAAATGTTGCTAACAAACTTCCTAAGGTTCTTTCTTTTCCTAAGTACATAAAACTAAATAATAAACAAGCTGATGATATTAGTAATATCATTATAGAGGAGTCTATTCCATAAACATAATTTGTAACAATAGCTATACCATTTACTCCTCCGGCAACTAGTCCTGTCGGTAATAATAACAGATTATATACAAAAGCTAATACTAATAACGATAATAATAAAGTAATAAGGCGTCTGGTAATACTTTTTCTTTTTATATTTTTTATTATATTTTCAAAAAATGTATCCATTATTCACCTCCAAATACTTCATAGGCATCTGTTACTACGAAGAAGGCATCTGGGTCTATTTGGTGAATTCCCTCTTTTAATCTATAATAATCTTTTGTTGGTAGAACACACATTAATACATTTTCTCGTTCTTTAGCAAAGCCGCCTTTGGCATTGAAAACGGTTACTCCATGATTTAAATACTTTAATATATATTCTTTTATCCTTTTTTCTTCGTCTGTTACAATATAGAATGCTTTACTGTCTGATACTCCTAAAATAACTCTATCTGACATAAAACTGATTACATATAATACGATGATTGAATACATAAATTGTGTTGGGCCAAAGACAAATGCAGTTAATAGTACGATAGTACCGTCACAATATAACATACTATTTCCCATACTAATTTTTAAGTATTTAGATAAAATTTGATTAATTATATCTGTTCCGCCTGTTGTAAACCCTGCTTTATAAATCATTCCAGCACCAAATCCATATACTACTCCTCCGAAAACAGATATTAATAATAGTTGATTGGTATCTATATCAATGATACTTCCTATATTACTTGTTAAGTTTACAAAGATTGGAAATAGTATAGAACCTAGTATTGTTGCTTTTGTTTTTTCTTTTCCTAATAAAAAATAACTTAAAATTAATAAAAGTATATCACATACAAAAATAAAGATAGAATTATCTATATTTGTTAGATAATTAATGATGATTGCTAGTCCTCCTACACCACCGGCCACGATATTATTAGGGGCTAAAAATAAATTATAAGAAATAGCTATTAATAAACATCCAAAGATAAACTCTATGTGTCGTTTCACACTAGATTTTGAGTTGATTTGCTCTAATATTCTTAAATCTTTTTTTCTAGAAAATAGTTTCATATGCACCCCTCATATTCCGTTATTTATTCTTTAAATTTGCTTCTATAAACATATCAATATCTCCGTCTAGTACCTTTCCTACATTACTTGTTTCTACATTAGTTCGATGGTCTTTCACCATAGAATATGGATGTAGAACATAACTTCTAATTTGAGACCCAAAGTTAATATTCATTTGGTCTCCTTTGATAGCATTTAATTCTTGTTCTTGTTCTTCTAATTTTTTCATTAATAATTTATTTTTCAATACTTTTAATGCTTGTTCTTTATTTTGAATTTGACTTCTTTCATTTTGGCAAGTAACTACTATCTTTGTAGGAAGATGAGTAATTCTTACTGCAGAGTCTGTTGTATTTACTCCTTGACCTCCAGCACCGGTTGAACGATAGACATCTATTTTTAAATCTTTTTCGTCAATTTCTATCGTATTATCTTGTTCTATTTCTGGAGTTACTTCTATAGATGCAAAAGACGTATGACGTCTATTATTTGAGTCAAATGGAGAAAGTCTAACCAATCTATGAACTCCTTTCTCATTTTTTAAGTATCCATAAGCATTGGTTCCTTTTACTCTTATTGCTGCACTTTTAAGTCCTGCTTCTTCTCCATCTTGATAATCTAGTATTTCTATTTTATATTTCTTTTTTTCACACCATCTAGTATACATTCGGTATAGCATTAATGCCCAGTCACATGATTCCGTCCCTCCGGCTCCTGGATGAATTTCTAGGATACAGTCCGATTTGTCATAAGGACCATTTAGAAGTAACAATAAACTTACTTCTTCTGTTTTTTGTTCTACCAATACAGTTTCTTGTTCTAATTCTTGAAGTGATTTTTCATCTTCTTCCATGTCTAATAAATCGGCTAACTCTAAGTCATCTTGCACTTTTTTTAGTATCTGTTCTACACTATCTACGGTAGATTTCTCATCGTTTAATTCTTTGATTACTTTTTCAGCACTCTGTCTATCATTCCAAAAATCAGCTTGATTTGTTTGAGATTCTAACTTTTTTACTTTCTCTTTTATCGAATCAATGTCAAAGTGACCTCCATAGTTCTTCTAATTGTTGCTTACTTTTTGTTAATGAATCTTTAATTTCTTTTAATTCCATTTTATCTCTCCTTTTTAGTTTGTACTCTTTTTTCATTTCTATTCTTTTCTTAAGTCAATGATAAGGTAACATATTTTTTTTCTTTTCTCAAATCTTTTTTATTATTTTTGTATACAATTCTAAAATTTTACATATATTATTAATGAGGAAGGTTCACTGTTACGTGTGAAGATCCTCTGTAAATAGATATAGGAGCCAATTGGCTCCTTTTTTACTACTAACAAAAAGAGGTGTTCCTCTTTCTTTATATATTAAATTATTGTTTTCGCGTACACGGTTACTTTGGATGAACTATACAGTTTTTTAGTTAATGCTGAACATTCTGGATATTCATAATATAAAGGCACACCATAACCTTGATTTTTACATCGAAAATCTTTGTCTGCGACTATGCCATGAAACTCAATAAAACTTTGATCAAATTGTTGTTGGATTTCCAATCTATATTGTGCCTCATCTTCATCTATTGGCATTTTTAATTCTTTTAGACCCGGTTTTATAACTTCAAACTCTTCTGTTGTGAAAAAATTTTGCGCACAAACCAATTCACTCAAATATCTACTTCGTAAAGCATTATTTTGATTTTGTTGATATAGATTTACTTCAATTTTTCCATTATTGTCTTGATAATCAAATACTGGAAAGCAATTACTTTGATTTGAATTTAATCCTACAATATTAAGTGATGTCATATCACCACTTCTTTTACATAGAAGAATTGCTTTTCCTTTCAACTCATCTACGATATTAAGTGCACTCCTATAAATATTTAGCTTTGCTATATCTTCGTATGACTTTAATTCTGTTATAATTGCTGGTGTTTCTTCAAGTATAGAAGTTCTTAGTTTATATAGTGATTCTAACTTTTTCATCGTAGTTTTTGTTAAAAATCCTCTAAAACTTTCTAACTTATTTTTTAAGTCTATAGCAAATTGCTTTTCTGCTTCGATATCCTCGTTTGATGATGATAATAATTCATATGATTTTACTATACTTTCGTTTGTTAATAACACCATTAAAAAACCTCCTTGTTTTGTATAAAGATTATATCATAGATTATTCTATTTTTACTCTTTAATTTTTTCCTTTTTATAGTTTAGATATCTTTCTATTAAATCTGGATCATGCTGGTTATCTGGTAAATTTTTCAAAGAGAAATATTTTAATTCTTTTGATTCTTCATTCCAGTCTATTTCTCCAGAGAACTTGGTAATATGATATAGTACTGTATTACTAATTACCGTATCTCCATTTGGATAAGTATAGCGTCGTGATGGCCCAGATACTACATCAATCATTTTTAAATCTTCTTTCTCCATTTCAAGATTAGTTTCTTCTTTTACTTCTCTAATAATCGTGTCTTCAAATGTTTCATTTGCTTCTTGACATCCGCCTGGTAATCCCCAATTATCGTCATCTACTCTTCTTTGTAATAATATTTCTCCTTTTTCATTTTCTATAATTGCTGCTGCTCCATCTTGGAGTATTGGAATTATATGTTGCAGCTCTCCCATACATTTTCTTAAAAATACAGGATACCCAATTATATTACTTAATTCTATAATTTCATCTATGGTTAACTTTTTTACTATTTCTCCTAATTCTTTGTATGGTATATTTCTTTGCTCTTGTTTTGTTAAGCTTCTCATTTTTTCTATTACCTTTGTATTGTCCATATTATTCTTTTCCTCCTAGCTTTCATAGTATGATAGTTATATATATCACCATTGTTATGTATTATAAATCATATCTATTTTTCATCAATTATAGCATAAATTAATGACTTTCATCCTCTTTTAATATGTTTTTTATTATTCTTATATAGCTTTCATATCTATCTTTATTGATTATACCTTTTTTTACTGCTTGTTTTACCATACAAACATTCTCGGTTTCTTTATAATGAAGACAGTCTTTATATTTACACTTATTTTCCCAAGGAGCAAGTTCTTTAAAATAATTTTTAATTTCATCTGTCGTAAATGTGGATACATCTAAACTTCTAATACCTGGAGTATCTATTATTGATGAGTTTTCTTCCCAAACATAGAATTTTGATTTTGTTGTTGTATGACGTCCACGTTTACTTTTCATACTGACATTCCCAACTGCTGTTTTTTCTTCCTTCATAATTTCATTAATTAATGAAGATTTTCCTACTCCACTATTTCCAACTAGTATCGCTTGGTTGCCTCTTAAATGTTTTTTTAAATTTTCTATCCCCTTATGTGTATATGTTGAAGTCTCTATAATTGGAATGTTTAAATTTCTATATACATCTAATATTTTATCTTCTTTTTCTGTCTTTAAATCACATTTATTTAAACATATTATTGGCTTTATATTACTATTTTCTAAGATTATTAAATATCTATCAATAAATTTGGGATGTAGAGGAGGTTCTTTTGCTGCTACTGTAATTACTGCCAAGGTAATGTTAGCAGCAATACTTTGTATGGACATTACATTATTGGAAACTCTTGTACTATCTTTCTTTATGCGTGTCAATATTGTCTTTCTCTTTATTAAGTTTTCAATTATATAGTTGTTATTTTCTTCTAATAATTTTACTTTATCCCCTGGTAAAAATATTTTATTACATGGAACATTGATTCCTTTTCT
>CALVKW010000031.1 GCA_944333345.1 uncultured Bacilli bacterium
TTTGACATAAAATAAACTCATGCTATAATATAGACTACAAAAAGGAAGGGATAAATATGCAAATTACTGATTTATATGATATAGAAATAATAAAGCAAAAATTATCTGGTGATAAACTAAATATTACCACCGTCTATGAATTAAAAAAACCATTAGATGTTACAAAAATTACAAGAGAAGAAAATGTAGGAGGATTCTTTAGTTCTCGCCATATAAGAAACTTTGACAAAGAAACTATGAATCAAATTACTAATAGTGAAATAATTGGAAAACATATACTACTAACCATAAATTCTACTGTATGCGGAACAGATATCGCAATTCCAATATTAACTACAGAAACGGACTGGAAAACAGGGGATTTTTCACCAATATACTTTCGCCGCACAAAATTAGAAAAAGGTAATAAAGACTGCTTTAAAAACTTAACAAAAACAAAAATAATTGCTTTAAGTGAAGAATCAGTAACCGCCAGCGGAAAAGAAATAGAAAATTACCTAGAAGAATTAAGGAATCCAGAAAACTATTATGAATTAATTACTTTTTTATATCAAAAATTAAAAGAATGTGAATTTTCTACTTATTATGCTATTCCTCCTTATCTTCCTAAAATAATATATGATTTTTTTAATGAATCAAGAAAAGAGATCATTCCTAAACACAAAAAAGCAATAGAAGAACAAGAAGATATGTATCACCATACAATAGATATAGTATTAGAAACACAAAAAAAACTAGAATTTTTACCTAGTTCAATAAAGGAAAAATATCAAGAAGAACTATCAAAATTATTAAAAGAAAATGAGCTAACTCTTTCTAATAAAATAATGATTGCTGATGATTTCTATACAAGGCAAACTACTTTTTTAGCAAAACTAATTTCTTTACAAGCAGAAATATTAGAAGAAGAAAAAAAAGAATTAGAATATAATCCTAGTGCATTTACTGAGTATTTAAATGCTTTTAATAGACTTTCTACAAAAGAACTAACCGAAGAAGAATTAGAAAAAAAATTGCCAGATATCTATAATGCCATTAACGCCTTAGAAAATTATAAAACTAAATTAAACTTCACAGATTTCACAACACTTCATCAACAAGCATCACAAACATTAACAAATTTATTATTAACCTATCATAATCTTCGAGATGAGATAATAAATGAATTATCTCCAACCTATAAAAGAGCAATCTACTTAACCATACGAAATAAATTAACAATGTTTAGCACTACCGCAACAGATGAAGAAAAATTAATCATAGGTCCACTGTTATTAGATGAAAAAATAGAAGAAGAAACTTTTATTAGAAAAGGTCTTGAACTATTATCACCCACACCATTAAATAAAGCATTGGAAAAAAGATTAGCTGAACAAACAAAAATTGACTAGTTTCCTAGTCAATATCTTCTAACTTATCATAAGCACCTTTAGCTGCATTTTTAGCCATTTCTTTCATATTAGACATAGCATTAGGGTTCTTTTTGAAATACATATAACCAGCAACACCCACGCCTCCTAAAACTGCAGCCCAAATCATTTTATTTTTTGTTTTCTTTTCCATTTTATTCACCTCATTCTTATTATGAGATGATTTTTTTATTTTATACCATTTTCTAAAAAATCTTGAATCGTAGTTCTACGTATATCAGAAGAAGTATTACGAACTGCCTGACGTAGGGCATTCTTATCACCAATTAAATATAACATTTTTTTACTTCTAGTAATTCCCGTATATACAAGTTTGCGATAAAGCATTTTTTTATATCCTGGAACAATTGGCATTAAAACAACATCAAATTCACTACCCTGTGCTTTATGAATAGATATAGCATAAGCTAAGCGAAATTTATTGAAGTTAGCAGCTGTAAAGGTAACTTCATTCCCATCAAAATCAATGGTAATTTTTTTCGCAGGTTGCGTAATAATTTGACTGATAATACCTATATCACCATTATAAATATTTTCATCTGGCATATTCGTAAGTTCAATTACCTTATCACCTTCACGAAAAATAACTTCTCCTACAACCAATTCTTTTTTACTTTTATCTTTTGGATTAAATATAGTCTGTAATTGTTGATTAATAATATCAATTCCATATCTAGTTTTATACATAGGAGCTAAAACTTGAAAATTTTTATAAGATAAATCTTTAAACGTAGAAGATACATCCATTAGATTAGAAATAACATCATCATCCCTACACTCAATAAACGTCAAGTCATCTTCCCTATTAAAAACATCCTCCTCTACTACTCCATTACGTACATCATAAGCAAGCATCAAAATATTAGAATCTTTTCCTTGTCGATATAACTCTTTTAATTCTACAACAGGTAACTTACCACTAGCAATTAAATCATGAAGAACTTGTCCAGGCCCAACGGATGGTAATTGATAACTATCTCCAACCATAATTACTTTACAATTAGCAGAAATTCCTCGTAACAAGCTAGCCATCAAAAGAGTATCCACCATACTAGCTTCATCCAAAATAATAACCTCTGCCTTACTTTTATGATACTCATTTACCTGAAATTTATTCGTATCCTTCTGCCATTTTAAAAAACGATGAATCGTACTTGCCGGCATCAAAGTTGCTTCACTCATACGTTTAGCAGCTCTGCCTGTAGGAGCAAGAAGAAAAACACGCTCCGCTAATTTCTCATAACTAAGTTTATGAACTTCTTTATAAAGTTCGATTATCCCTTTCATAATTGTAGTTTTACCAGTACCTGGTCCACCAGTAATAATTAAAAAGTTTTTACATATACTCTCTAAAATAGCCTTTTTTTGTTCTTCATTATAAGAAATTCCAAAAACTTGCTCCATCTCTTTAAACTTATCTTCCAAGTTCTTAAAACTTTCCTCTTCTTTATGAGCAAGTAATCGAAATCTTTTCACAATGAAACATTCAGCATCATACATATCATGTAAATAGTATTTTTCTTCTTTTTGAATAACTTTTAAATCAACAATTAAAGATTCCATAGCCTTCTTGTAGACTTCATCAGAAATAGACACTAATAATACCCTCGGTAAATAGTTAAAAACTTCATCATAATAAAAATAACTATGACCATAAGCATTACTAACTTCTTCCATAATATAAAGAATAGAAGCTCTTACTCGAACAATATCATCCCTCTTCATTCCATTCTTTAAAGCAATACGATCAATTTTCTTAAAACTAAGTTCATAGATACTATATTCTAATTGATAAATATCCTCTTCAATTACACTTTTTACTTGATCCTTATAATAGTTATAAATAAGCATAGAATCTTTGGTAGAAAAGCCTAAATTGGAAAGATATAAAACAGTCTCATAACTAGATTCATATTCTTTTAATTTTGTATGTAAAGTATCAATATTGTTCTTAGTAATACCAGGTATTAAAATTAAATTATCTGGATGTTCCAAAATAATTTGTAAAGTATCTTTTCCTAATCGATCAACAATTGTTTTCGCTTTCTTCTCACCGATTCCTTTAAAAAGTCCACTTGTTAAAAAGTCAACAATCGCATCTTTCTCCTCTGGTTTACATCTTTCATAATTTGTAACAGAAAATTGTGTTCCATATTTAGGATGATCTACCATTTGGCCAAAAAAAAGATAGGTATCCATATCATTTAACTCATGAAAATATCCAGTAAATGTAATAGTCTTATCTAAAAAAGGAGTAAGTTCTGGACTGTTTGTTTCACTTACTTTAAATAATCCAATATGATAACCATTACTATTTTGATAGATACTTCTTTGATAATGTCCCTTGATATAGATATCCATAAATCCTCCTGTTAATTATCTTGATTTTTTCTAGCAACATATCCCCCGGATTCTTCTTTATCCTCTTCTAAATGGTTGGTTGGCTCTAATATTTCTGGCTTACCATCATCTAGTTTTACATCAGACGTAAGAGTCTCTTGTTCTTTTCTTATTTTCTCTTCCTCCAACTTTTCTCTCGCCATTAACTTTTGAAACATAAAATTATCCATAACAAACCTTCTTTCTACTATTATTGTAACAAAGAAAGATGTCCAATACAATAAGGATAAGAAACTTCCGAAATAGAAACAGTAACAAAATAATTGGTTGGTAAAACTTCAGGAATTTCAACATGTAAATAATTATCTGTATGTCCATAACTCTTACCATTCTTTACTTCTTCTACTAAAACAGATACTTCTTTCCCTATAAAAGATGCATAATAAGTACATTCTAACTCTTTAGACACAAGAAGAAGTCTTCTAGCTCTCTCTTTCTTAATAGCAGGATCTACATGATCAGGTAGTTCCATCGCTTTGGTACCTTTTCTTTCACTATATGGAAAAACATGGATTTTAGCAAACTTCAACTTTTTGCAAGTACCAATAGTCTCCAAAAAATCTTCTTCACTCTCCCCAGGAAAGCCAGCAATAACATCGGTAGTAATCGCAATATTAGGACGGATAGAGCGAATCTCTTCTATTTTTTTAAAGAAATAATCTAAATCATACTTACGATTCATAAGTTTTAATACATGATTACTTCCCGCTTGTAAAGGAATATGTAAATGATCAACAATAATAGAAGAATTTTTAATAACATCTAATACTTCACTAGTTAATTCTGTTACCTCAATAGAAGAAATACGAAGTCTCTTAAGACCAGGAATAGAAACAATTTTTTCTAATAAAGAAGCAAAATTAGTATCTAAATCCACTCCATAATTCCCAGTATGAATACCAGTAAGAACAACCTCTTGATACCCATTTTGAACGAAATCACCAATCTCTTTTAAAACAACGTCCATCTTCTTACTACGACATTTACCACGCACATATGGAATAATACAATAAGAACAGAAATTCTCACATCCATCTTGAATCTTTACAAACGCCCTAGTTCTACCAGGAAAGTCACGAATATACATATCTTCAAACTCATCTGGAAGATGATCATATAATCTACGAACTTCCTGCTTTTTAGAAAACCACTCCTCTAAAAGAGTAATAATTTGAGATTTATCTTTATTACCAAGTACAATATCAAGTCCAGGAATAGAAAAATCTTTATTAGCCTCAATAAAACACCCCATTGCTACTACACAAGCATGAGGGTTTCTCTTAATAGCGTGACGTATCATTTTCCTAGATTTAATATCACTAGTATTAGTAACTGTACAAGTATTAATAATATAAACATCACATATATCATTAAAATCTTTTATTTGATATCCAGCCTCTTTTAATAAATGAATAATATACTCACTCTCATAAGTATTTACTTTACAACCTAATGTTAAAATTCCTACACTTCGCAAACCATTACCTACTTTCTTTAAACTCCTGATACCAAGAATCTAGTTTTTCTTTTGTACTATTCCAAACTTCTTTACCTTTTTCTACTGCCTTAGAACCTATTTCTTTACCCTTTTCTACATAAGGACTATAAGCATCTTGAAAACGATTCTTGTCCTCTTCAAAACTACCTACAACATTATTATACGCTTCATCCCCTACAGTTTCCTTATATTTAGAAACAATACTATCTTTTAACTCTTTCGCCTTACTAACCACAGTATTATAACCTCTTTCAGCAGTAGATTTAATATTTTCTTTATAATTAGGGAAATGTTCTTCTATTTTAGAATCAATATTTTCATAAAGTGTAAGTACTTTTTCTTTCGCAGTATCAGTTAATTCAGAAAAAGTAACCCCTTTAATCGTACCACCATAGAAAATAAAATCGGTAAGTGTAATAAAAGTATCTTCTAATCTTTCTTTAACAGTACGATCACCACTAGACTGACTAGTTAAATTATTTACCTCTGTCTCTACATCTTCAATATAAGATACCACTTCTTCTTCATTAGTAGCTGGAGTAGTATCAGTAAATAAAGTTTGATTATCACTAGTATTACTATCATCGCTAGTAGTAACTTCCTCTTTTGTAGTCACTTCTTCCTTCGTAGAAGTATTCTTCTTAGAACTATTATTTTTATTAGAACCTCCCGTTGGCCATACTAAAATTACAACCAAAATAATAACAATAATAAAACAAACAAGTATTGCAATATCAAGCGGATGCCTCTTCATATCATCCCACCTCTTCTCGTCTACAAATTATATCACATTTTTTACTTTTTTTCAAGATAAAGAAAAAACCCGACTAAATCGAGTTAATCTAAATTCTTCTGTAATTCTTTTAATGTCATTAAGAACTCATTCGTCTTTCTAATTTCTTCATCTAACTTTTCAAAATTAGCGGTATTTTCAAGTTCAATATCATTATGAGAAACATCACTTGGTCTTTCAATTCCATAAACCGGGGAAATAACCGGACTACTCTTAAATTTCTTATGTGCCTGATAAGGAGCACTCTCTTCTTTTTTCTCCTCCATAATAGGAGATACTTCTTTAGGAGTTGCAGCTGTTTGAAAGTCATCAAGAACCATTTGTTCAGCTATCGTCTCACTAGAAACAACCACTGGTTCCTCGGAAATAGCCTCTACTGTAGCCTTTGCTTCCTTCATTCTCTCTTCTAAATCTTGAAGACTAATAGGTTCATTTCCCTCATCTTCTAATTTCTCTAATTCTCCACTTTCATACATGGCCTTACCACGTGTCATCAATTCATCTAAACTAATAATCGCATTTTGTTCTTGCTCTTCTTCAAAAGCAGTAAGTTCAATATTTTTAACTTCCGCTTCGGCTTTTTCTAAAGTCTCAGTAAGTTTCATAAGTTCCGCTTGCGCCTCACTTGGATTGGGTTCAATACTAGTATATTGTAATTCTTCCTGACTAGAAACAGAATTATCTTGAATGTCCATTTCTTTGTTTTCTTCCAACACTTCAAAAACATTACTATTTCCTAAAGTATTTACTTCCTCTATGGTATCTACTACTTCCTCTTTTATGGATGGCTCAGAAACAACTGGTGTTGTATCTACTGGAGTAACCACCTCTTCTTTTACTTCAGGAAGAATAACTTCAGGCATAACAGATGCTAAAGCTACTTCATCTAAAGGAGTAACTTCTTTTTCTTGTTCCATTGGTACAATCACAGGTTCTTGTTGTACTGAAACATTCTCTTCTGGAGCTATCTCATCAACAATCTTACGTAGTTCTCGAGTATTTTGTCTTTGTTTTCTCTTATAATAAGTCTTATCTAAAAAATAAATTATAAAATATAAAACGGATGCAATCCCCACCAGTGCATACACCACAATCATCTCTTCAGTTGTTAAAAAATCGATTAATCCGCTCATTATTTCCACCTCTACTACTAGTCTACCATACCCCTAGAAAAAGAAGAAAGACTTAATTAGAAAATTCTTCTTTTTTCTATTTTTTTGACAAAAAATATTTACACATTTCGACAATTGTTCGATTTACATTTATTTACACTCTAAATATAGAGAATATCTTCCTACCCATCATACCACAAAATAATAAATTTGAAACAACTTTTTTTCTATTTAATAGAAATATTTTTCAGACATATACTTTACTATGAAAGAAAAATTTATAAATTCTGTAATTATTTTATTAGTAGGAGGACTTTTAACAAAAGTACTAGGAATGTTAATAAAAATAATTATGAGTAGATTAATTGGTACCGAAGGATTAGGTTTATACATGATGGTATTACCAACATTCTCACTATTCATTGGAATGGGCCAATTTGGTCTCCCGACAGCTCTATCTAAATTAGTAGCTGAAAAAAGAAAAAATAATATAAAACTGTTTTTCTCGATATTACCGATTACTCTCATCATCAATCTAATCCTAATAATCACTATTGTTCTTATTGCACCAGTACTTGCCAATACCCTACTACATGATCCTAGATGTTATCTACCTATTCTAGCTATCGCTGTCGTAATTCCATTTACAAGTTTATCTAGTATTTGTAGAAGTTATTTCTTTGGTAAGGAAAAAATGGCTCCCCACGTAATATCAAATTTAGTAGAAGATATTGTAAGATTAACACTTATGATTATCGGTATTCCTTTCTTTTTACCAAAAGGATTAGAATATGCAGTATGTTATATCATCCTATCAAATGTAATTAGTGAGGGAGCTTCTATCTTAATTTTATTTTTATTCTTACCAAAAAAATTCCAATTAAAAAAAGAAGATTTAGTCCCAAGAAAAGATTATATGAAAGAGTCTCTATCGATAGGAATACCAAACACAACTGGAAGACTATTAGGAAGTATAGGCTACTTTCTAGAACCCATACTACTAACAACAACATTAATTGCTATCGGTTACCCATCAAAATATATCACAACAAAATATGGAATCCTTTCAGGATATGTCATGCCATTATTACTACTCCCTTCTTTTTTTACAATGGCCATATCCCAAGCACTATTACCCGTAGTATCAAGAGAATATACGAGAAGAAATTTCACTTTTGTAAAAAGAAAAATAAAACAAGCAATTACTTACTCACTAGCCATTGGAATACCCGTAACAATATTTTTTATTTTGCTACCAGAACTACCATTAAAACTAATATATCATACAGAAGAGGGAATCGCTTATATGCGTTTTCTAGCACCAATTTGCCTATTTCAATATATTCAATCTCCCCTATCATCTTGCTTAGACGCCATGGGGAAAAGTCGTGATGCCATGATTGCAACAACCCTCGGAGTAATTACAAGATCCACTTTACTTGTTATACTATCTCTATTTAAAATAGGACTCTGGGGCCTAATTATCGCAATATCAATAAATGTATTAGTAGTTACTTTCTATTCTATAAAAAAAGTAAGAACATATCTTTCTTAACTACTTTTTAACCATTCTTAGTTGAAAATACTTTCGCACTTTACTAACTATATAAAATACATACATATTCTAAAATAGTTAATCTTCCCTACTCTAAAAATTAAAATTAATATAACAATTTTTACAATATTTTCACGCAATTTACACAATGTTTAGTATAATATTACTACAGGGAGGGATTTCAAATGAAAATATTAGTTGTTGATGATGAAACGATGATTCGTGAAGTCATTAAAGAATATTGTGCTGCCAATCATTTTACTACCGAGGAAGCAGCCAGTGGAAAAGAAGCTTTAAAAAAGCTACAAACCAATACTTATGATTTAATGGTATTAGATATAATGATGCCAGAAATGGACGGTTATACTTTGTTAGAAGAACTTCCTAAAGAAAAAAGAATCCCTACTCTTGTACTATCAGCAAGAGGTGAAGAAATCGATAAACTTCGAGGATTTGAATTAGGAATTGATGACTATTTAACGAAACCATTCTCACCAAAAGAGTTAATAGCTCGTATCAAAGCAATTTATAATCGCTCCAATCAAAATTTACCCAATATATATAAACTCAATACTCTCGAACTTAACTTTTCCGCACATACTCTAAAAATAGATAACAAACTAATAAATGTTACTCCGAAAGAATTTGAAATCCTTACCTATTTAATTAAAAACAAAGGAATTGCCATATCAAGAGAACAACTATTATCAAGATTATGGGGATACGACTACTTCGGTGATGATAGAACAATCGACACCCATATCAAAATGCTTAGAAACAACTTAGGAAAATACCGAGACCATATTATTACAGTAAGAGGAATCGGCTATAAATTCATAGAAAGCAATGAAGAAGAATAGTCTTCATATTAAAATATGGCAATACTTTTTAATATTTTCGCTACTAATATTGGGATTCCTTTGGGTATTCCAAGTTCTTTTTTTAAATAGATTTTATCGTATCAGTAAAACAAAAGATATTGCAGAAGTCGCAAACACCATGCAAAGATACAAAGATAGTGAAAACATCGCAGATATCATCGATCGGGCAGCGATGAACAAAAGCGTTTGTGTAGAAATAGTAAATGAAAAAGCAAGCACTCTATATGCATCTGCTTATTTTGGAAAAGGATGTGTATCCGGAAAAGAACAAAGTCTAGGATACAAAAAAGACTTCATAAAAAGTAATAAAGAAAGTCAAACTTATGAAATAATAAACCCAATGTTTGATAACCGTACTTTAGTACAAGCAATAAAACTGGATGAAGAAAACTATGCTTTCATCAATACTTCCATGGATCCAATCGATGGCACAGTAGATATCTTGCAGCAGCAATTAATCTATGTAACAATTGTAGTATTAATATTATCTTTCATCATCGCCTACTTTATTTCACACCATATATCAAAACCAATTGTTCAAATGAATAAAGCAGCAAAAGGGCTAGCAGAAGGAAAGTTCCAAGTATCATTTAAAACAGATGAGGACATCAATGAATTAAATGAGCTAGCAACATCATTAAACTATGCCAAAGATGAACTAGCAAAAACAGACGAATTAAGACAAGATTTAATGGCTAATGTATCACACGACTTAAAAACCCCATTAACTATGATTAAAGCCTATGCAGAAATGAGTCGTGACCTTCACGCAAAAAACAAAAAGAAACAAGAAGAAGACATGAATATTATTATTGATGAAGTAGATAGACTTACAATTTTAGTAAATGACATTTTAGAGTTATCTAGTATGCAATCAAATATAAATGAATTAAAGAAAGAAGATTTTGACTTAATTCATCTAACCGAAGAAATTATTCATAGATATAAAGTCTTACAAGAAACAGAAAATTATGTATTGGAATTTAATCATAAAGAAAAAGAAATCATAATTCATGCAGATAAAAAGAAATTAGAACAAGTAATTTATAATTTAATAAATAATGCGATTAACTACACTGGAGAAGACAACAAAGTAATAATTAATATTATAACAAAAGAAAAAGATATTTTAGTAGAAATAAAAGATACTGGTAAAGGAATTAAAGAAGAAGATTTACCATATATTTGGGATAAATACTATAAAAACAAGAAAAAACATAAACGTAATTTAGTTGGTACAGGTCTAGGCCTATCCATTGTAAAGAATGTCCTTCAATTACATAACTATGAATTTGGAGTTACCTCAGAAAAAAATAAAGGATCTTGTTTTTATTTCAAAATATCAAGAACAAAACAAAAACATAAAGAAGACTAACTCTTTATGTTTTTTTTCGTTAAATCCTTGTTCCTAATTCTCCACAACTCCTCTGGTAAAACCGTATACTGATTAATAATAGCACCAGAAATAGTATTATTATATAAGGTTAATGGTTGCTTTATGGTTGTTCCTGATAAATTAACATCTGTAAAATCAGTAGAATAATCAAACAAAGCACCATAAATAGAAACAATTGAAGATTCAAAAAAACAACCAGATAAATCTTTATGATAAACAGTCTGTGGATTAAAACGACTAGGATTGATATTAGTATTTCTAAAATCAATTTCTCGAACATCTACATTATCAAAAGAAATACTACTTAAATCATAAAATTCTAAATCTTCTCGAAACTCTGGACGTATTATCCAATGTCCACTCTCTTCATCTTCCACCATCTTACATAAAATATCTTTCGTAATCAGCTGACGTTCTCCAAGTTTTTCATATAACTTTTGATTACTCTTTATCAATCTTACTATCTTTAAATTGTTATTCGCAACTAATTGTCTTGTTTTATCAACAACTTTAAGCTCATTAATCCTTTCTTTTTCTTTTACTTTATCAAATTTCTTTTTACCACGAATTAAATAATCAGTTCCCGTATATTTTTCTAAATAATCACTAAAAAAGTCGGGTAAATCTTTTAAATATATTTTAAAATTAGGAAACGCTTCAGCAATCAAAAATTCAATTTCCGGAATAACTCTACCATCACTATCATTCGAAATAAGACTAGAAATACCAGTAGCCCAAAAATCACTATTATTACAAAGTAAAGCTTTCTGCAGATGATAATCGAAATCTAAACTAATAAAAATACCGCCACAATAAGAACGTGGTTTAAAATGAAAAGACTCGAATTTATTTATAATAAGATTAATTGGGTGTTCCTCACTATAATAATGTAAATAATGTGTCCATTCTCCGGTTATATCTGGATCAACAGGAACATCTCTCTTTTCATAATGATAATAAGGAAGAAAAAAAAGTTCGGCATGCGAATGTTCGGTTTTACTAGCTTGAATATTTCCAAAAAAAGTAAGGGAAGAAACTGCTTTATGATATAGACGCATTAATTTTTTTAAATCCTTTTTATACTTTGGATATATATCATAAAAACAATCTAAATTTTTATTTTTTTTATAAGAATCATGTTCATGAGAAAAATATACCTCTTGTAATAACAGTTGATCCTGATGATTAAAAAATAAATTCATAGAAACTGTCTCCCGACAACAACGATGATGTTTCCTCTTATACCAATACTTTTTCATATTTTTAGGTGTTTTAATATCTTGTCGCCATTCATCTCGAACTAAAGATAAAGATAAACGAACCGGGTAAGATAACTCACTAGATAACTTTTTTTCTAACTCTCCTTTTACCTCATGAAATTCTTTAAAACAATCACCTAAATATGCCTGATACAAAATAATGACATCACGTAATGACAAACAAACTTCACCACGTATTAAATCTTTAGCTTCTCTAAATGCATTCCTTCTATTAGAAAGAAAAATTAACTCCCTTACTTCATTTTGTAGTGTTTGAAATGAACGTTCCTTTTTCTCATCAACCATAGAATCCCCCTCTAAATTTTTCATATTATAACAAAAAAAAAGGAAAAAAGCAATTAAACTTTTACAATTCCCCATTTAACATTGCTTCATCCAAATCATCCAATAAATCGACTAACTTATCAGCAAAAGACTTGTTTTCCATAAACACTACACTAGTAGAAGAATATAAAGTGATAAAAGCATTCTTTTCAATGATAGGAACTAAAAACTCTCTATCACTAGTAGTAACACGTAAAACCATTTCGTAGCAACTACTTTTATTAGCAGTTAAGCGGCTTCTACGATTACTCTTCTTTTCTCTTATTACCATATCATCTAATAATAGCTCATAATTTTTAATATCGGAAATATTGTATTTATAATGAAATTCTCTCGTATGAAATACAATCTCATGATGACTACCAATACTAATACCAGAAGCAATATCATTCATATAAAAGAGTTGAGGTACTGTCCCACAAAACATTCCAAGCTTCTTATTAATCAACTCTTCTCGGTAGGATTTATCCATAAATAATTTTTCAAACTCACTAGTGACTTCATCTATACCATTAATATTAAAAAGCATATTACCCATCAGTAAAATTTTACTCATTAACCCATTTTTCACTCGTTCAACAGTAAAATTCTGATATTGATATTTAAGATACCCTCCGGCATTCACAAGCCATAAATATTTCGTAGTTGCAACAAAATAAAATTTAACTCCTGTTTTACATTCTATCGCATATAAACAAGATAAACACACTTCCTCTATCGGAATAAGCCCTCGAATTAAAATTGCATCCTTCTCATTTAAATCTGGACACATATCCATGAGAAGTTTATGACTAACAGTCAAGTTTTTCTTATCAACGGCAGTATAAGGATAAAATTTAGGAAGTACAAAAACTTTATTCAATAAATCCTGATATCTAGCATTATCTTCCTGCATTTTTTTATATTTATCTTGCACTCCATTTAATAATTGTTTAAACATAGGAATTCACCTCAGTTAATAAGAACTCATA
Organism: uncultured Bacilli bacterium; assembly: GCA_944333345.1. Classification (GTDB taxonomy): domain Bacteria; phylum Bacillota_I; class Bacilli_A; order RF39; family UBA660; genus Faecimonas. The sequence goes on from CALVKW010000031.1 coordinate 13,641, forward strand.
TTCTCTATTCTTAAACATAATAACATATTTAAAAATCTTTGTAAATTTGAAATA